>JADGDI010000023.1:11714-20680 GCA_016744975.1 Hyphomicrobiales bacterium
ACAGTGATAGATAGAGTTTTTTTTTTTTTTTTTTGAGTCAGTTGTTTTTTGCGCGGCTTTACATTTGCCGCACTGGGTTTATTCAATGACTTATTTGGTTTGCCGCTCATAATTAATGTTCAACTATTTGTTCAAATTTATGTTGACATTCAACTGTAATTTGAGACTTTACTTTACTGAACAATAGTCTGCCAGATTCGCGCTTTCATTTGAAGCGTTAATTTGTTGTGAACTGGATTTACATCTATATATTAGCATTGAGGTTACATGAAAATGAATGTTGGGCGGTTATTTGCCATTAAAATTTCTGTTTCTTTTATTCCGCAATTTTGGAGTTTGGCGGGCTATGTGGTATTTTTTGCCGCTTGGTTGGCGCATAATGGTTTAGATGAATATCAGATTGCATTGATTCTTGGAGTTTCTCAAGCGCTTAAAAATTTACTGGCACCGTTTACCGCATTATGGGCTGATGGTTTTAAACTGAAAAAAACCCCAATATTATATATGAATATATTGGGGGTGCTTAGTGTATTGCTTTTATTTTATGTCGATCAGTATGTCTCTATTTTTCTTATTACCATATTTTTTGCGTTAAGCAGCTCTGCAATTGTGCCAATTTTAGATGGGCTTTCAATGAAGGGGGCTGAGCGGTATGGATTTGATTATGGCCATACACGACTTTGGGGGAGTTTGGCGTTTATTGTTTCATCGATTTTATGTGGTATTTATATTGAATATTATGGTTATGACGTGGTTATTATTTGGTTGTTAATAGGGGCGGTTTTGGCTTTGATTGCCGGTCTGTTTTTGCCGATATTGCCTGAAAAGGTTAAACTGGCGGATGTTGGTTTAGATTCTAGTGGAGATAGTGTATCAAAACGGCCAACTAGGGGTAAATTTGATCTGACTGGGGCGTTAATATTGGTCAAGCAACCCATATTTATCAGTATTTTAGTTACTGTTGCTTTTATTTTCGCTTCTCATGCGGTTTATTATGGATTTTCGACAATTCACTGGGCAAAATTGGGTTATTCGGGGCGAATGATTGGCCTATTATGGTCAGTTGGGGTATTGGCCGAGGTGGTATTATTTATGTTCTCCAATAAGTTGGCGAATTTAATGGGGCCGCGACGTTTGTTGATTTGGGCAGCTATTGCGGCTTTGGTTCGTTGGGCTATTACTGCGCTTGACCCCGCTTTATACTGGTTATTTATTGTCCAGATATTACATGCATTTACTTTTGCAGCAGCGTATCTGGCATCATTGCACTTAATTACTCGAAGCGTGCCTGAAGATTTAATTAGCACTGCAATGGCAATAAGCGCTAGTATTAATTCTGGTATATTTATGGCTGCTGCTATGTTTGTTGGTGGTTTGTTATATGCAGAATATTTAAACCATGCTTATTGGTTTTCTGTTGCATTGGCATTTGTTGGTTTGCTAATGGGTTTGGCGCTGAAATTTGTTTGGAATGGTGAAGCTTTGAAATTTATGCGTATAAAAAAGTGATAAATGGTTTAAAAATTAAGTATATAGGTTAATATTTGTTATACTGCTTTATTGTTGCCATTTTTAATTGCTAATAGAAAAATATGAATAAGATTTTATATAAAATTCATGCTGAAGGCCAGCGACTAAACTTACAGTTAACCGGACGTTGGCGGTTGGTTGGGCTTGCTAAAATTGAAACTAAGTTGGTTCGCGATGTTAAGCAGGCTTTCCATAAATTTGGGCCAGATTGTGAATTTTATATAGACGGTTCGGGGCTTGATTCTGTTGATACATCAGGTGTTTACCTGATTATGAAAATTCAACAATTGGCCAAGCAATATTTTGGTAAAATTCAAGCTTATCAAAATATGCCACGGGAATTTGAGAGCCTATCAATAAAACTTAAAAACTTTGACTTTAAGCAGCATCATATTGCAGTACCTAGTATTTTAATGCAAATTATGGAAGTTTTTGGCAATTTAGGAAAAGCCGTAACTGGTACATTAAATTCAATTGGTGAAATTTTCCTACTGCTTGGAATGTTTATGGTTGGGTTTTGGGATATGATTACCAGACCATGGCAATTTCGCTATACTTCTATGATTCATCATTTGCAAAATATGACCATTCCAGCTTTAGTGATAGTGGCGGCTGTTAGCTTTATGGTTGGCGCGGTATTAACTGAGCAAGCCGCCGTGCGTTTGCCTGGTTTTGGGGCAGAAGAATTGGTGGTTAGTTTTATTGGTATGACGACCACGCGCGAGACTAGTATTTTGCTGACTGGTATGTTGGTTGCTGGGCGAAGCTCGTCCTCCATCACCGCAGAAATTGGCTCGATGCGCATGAATGAAGAGATTGATGCGATGAAGGTGATTGGCCTGGATGTTATGCGATTTTTGGTAATGCCGCGGGCGATGGCAATGTTGATTGCTTTGCCGATTTTAACTTTTGTTGCAATCGTGGCTGGTTTGGTTGGTAGCGCAGTTTTGCTAAACCTACGTTATGGCATGTCAATTAACGTTTTTATTGAACGGATTTATACCGGGCTGGAAATATCGGATATTGGTACAGCATTGATAAAAACTCCTTTCATTGCAGTTGCATTGGTTATGGTTGCTTGTTACGAAGGTATGAAAGTGCGCTCTAGCGCCTCGTCATTGGGGTATCACACGACTGTATCGGTGGTTAAGGGCTTGTTTTTGGTGATTATTATTGATTCTGTCATTGCTATTTACTTCACTCAACTTAATAGGCTGGGCTGAATGATGAATAATATTGCGCCAAGTAAAGCTATACAGCCTGTTAAAATTATTGAAGTTGAAAATCTGGTTTCTCAATTTGGTGATAATTTGGTGCATGATGCGTTAAATTTAACCATTTTAAAAGGTGGTATCACCGGTATTGTTGGTGGTTCTGGAACTGGCAAGTCAGTTTTATTGCGCACGATGACTGGGTTGCGAAAACCTGATTCTGGGTTGGTTAGAATATTGGGTGTTCAGCCATTTTCTGAACATAAAGGCGGCCAAGGTTTGGCGCGAAAATGGGGTGTTTTATTTCAGGATGGTGCTTTATTTTCGTCTTTAACCGTGCTTGACAATATTATGTTGCCAATGCGCGAGCAATTGAATGTGCCATTTAAGTTCGCTCAAGAATTGGCCTATATGAAGATATTTTTGGTTGGACTTGATGCAGATGTGGGGCGTTTAATGCCTTCTGAACTTTCTGGCGGAATGCGCAAACGCGTTGCATTGGCGCGGGCGTTGGCGCTTGACCCTGAGATTTTATTTTTAGATGAACCCACGGCGGGGCTTGACCCAATTGGGGCTGCTAAATTTGATGATTTGTTGCTTGAATTAACCGATGCGCTTGGCATTAATGTGATTATGATTTCTCATGATTTGGATTCAATTTTTAAAATTTGTGATAAAGTGGCTATTTTGGCTGAAGGTAAAGTTATTATTCATGATCAATTGGATGATATATTAGCGTTTGACCACCCATGGGTACAAGCATATTTTGCTGGCCCACGGGGTAGACAGGTGCAAAGTCAAATTAAAATAATTTAAGAGGTAGCAGCTAATGGAAACCAAAGCACACCATGTTTTTATTGGTATATTTGTATTGTTAATGGTTGGGATTTTACTTTCTAGCGTTTTTTGGCTCGGGCGTTTTAGTGATCGGGTTAGCTATAGCCATTATAATATCGACTTTACTGAGGGTGCTAGCGGGCTTGGTAGGCAGTCACCTGTGGTTATTAATGGTATTCAAGTTGGGGTGGTTGAAAAAGTCAGCTTGCACCCGAATGATATTTCTAAAGTGCGTGCGATTATTGCTGTGGATGAGCGTATTTATGTAAACACTGATACCAAGGCCAGCTTTAGCTTGGTAGGGGTGAGTGGTTTTGCGATTGAATTAAGTGGGTTTGAACCAAGCTCTGATATATTATTGCCAACTGAGGGTGAAGAATTGCCAACCATTATTGTTAGGCGATCACAAGTTAGCCAAATGATGGAAACCCTGCCAAATATTTTACGCAATGTGAATGTATTGATTGCGCGGATAGATGATATGATATCGCAAAATAATGCAACGGTTGGTAAATCACTGGCATCACTTGAAAAGGGGTTAAACTTCATCATAGACCGCACCAACGAGATTGATGAGATTTTGGGTGATGTTAAGGAAATTACCAAAAATTCAGTTAAAGTTTTGGAAGATACGAATAAAATTACCAGCAATATTACGGGTATTACAGCTGAGGTTGAACGCCAAATTACGCCGACTATTAAAGAGGCGACGGCTACTATAAAACAATTTAAAGAGCTGGCTGCAAGTTTGGATGAAGTGATAAATGTTGAAGGTAATGGTATTGCAACGGCGGTAAGAAGTAGCTTGGAGAATATATCTGATACTGCAGAAAGTTTTGCAAAAGCCAGCAGGCAGTTTGAAGTGACCATGTCTTCGGCGGGCCCTGGTATTAAACGCTTTAGCAATAAAGGGCTAAAAGATACTGAGTTATTGCTTAAAGAAGCCAAAGATACATTGCGCAGCTTTAACCGTTTAATTCAACAAATTGAAAGCAACCCTCAGCGGTTCTTATTTGGTGATAAGAAAAGCCCAGTTTATAGATAAGTGGTGGATGAAAATTAATGCCTGATAAAAGTTTGTAAAATATGTTATATTGTAATTGATTAAAGTAGGTGAAATATGATTTTTAAAAAATTAAAACTTATTGCATTTGTAATAAGCATTGGTTTGCTTAGCAGCTGTGCTTCGTTGGTTGAATCAATTGGGCCATCAAGCAATGATATGATATTTGACCTTATTGCGATTAGTGAAAATGAAGTGAAAGGCCGTAAGGTTAACTTTAACCTTTCGGTTAATGTACCTAGATCATCGCAAGTATTAAATAATGAAAAGATATTGGTGAAGCCGAGACCTTCGGTTATTCAATATTATAGGCAAATTGCTTGGTCTGACCGCATTCCTAAATTGGTACATAGACGTTTATTGCAAGCCTTTGAAGATAGTAAACGTGTTCGTTCTGTAGGCGCGCGTGCTGATGGGTTTGACAGTCAATATGACTTATTGATTGAAATAAGAGATTTTCAGATAGAACCAAGTGAGAAAACACCTGCTAAAAATGGTATCCAACCGTTGCAAGTGAAGGTCACGTTTTTTGCCAAGCTTATCTATGAGCAAAATGCTAAAGTTGTGCGATCAACCAAAATTACGCGGATTGTTGAAGTTGGGGCAGAAACGCGCCAAAATATTGCGACAGCTTTTAACAGTGCGTTTGGAAAAGCAACGGCATCGCTGGTAAAATGGACGCTGAAATAGAGATGTATTTAATATTGACGCTTAGGGATAACGATTTGAATGCCGTCAAGCTGATCTGTAACCTTTATTTGGCAACTTAAGCGGCTAAAGGCTGTGACCTCTGGTGCAAACTCTAGCATATCTTGCTCAAACTCATCGGATTGTTCAACGCGATTAAACCAACTCTCGTCTAGATAAATATGGCAGGTAGCACAGGTGCATGAGCCGCCGCATTCGCCGAATATACCATCTATATTATGATCTAAAGCTGCATCTTTAACATTGGTACCTGCTCGGACTGTAATTGATTTTTTTTCACCATTGTTATATAGGAAATTTATTATTGGCATATCTGGAATTTTAACCGTTAAATGTTGAATTAATTGTCAGCTATAATGTAAAAAACCTGCAATAACAATATTAATAATATTTACAATAAAAAAGGGCCATAACAGCCCTTTATTGAATATTGAATATTGAATATTGAATATTGAATATTGAATATTGAATATTGAATAGGATTAAAACTTATTCATATTGTGATTTAACGAATATGGATACCTCTTCAACTGCAATTGTTATGGCGTGTATTGCGCTAATTCTATCGGTATATAATGCATCGCCAATCATTAATTCGGCTGCTTGAGTTTCTGCTGCAATGCGCCAAGCACCGACACCACGTGAAGAGCCTTTTAGCGCATGAGTGAATTGTTTCCAACCTTCGGCATCCTCTAAGGCAGTTTTTAGATTATTTACATAATCATCACATTGTGTGCAAAATAGCTGCAAAATCTCCTTTTCTAGCTCGACATTGTTCATTGTGTATCTATTTAAATGCACAAGGTCGATGGCTTCGTCGCAATGCTTATTGGCTTGGTTATTGAGGCGGCTGACATTTATATTATTGTCATTGTAAATGGCTTCTGCTGTGGCTTGATTTGAAAACATAAAATTTCCTACGCAATACTGGGGGCAATTATTATTGGCTGTGACTTTCATCTATAAAACCAAAAATCCAATAACAAGATATTAATAAGCAGCTTTACTCATATGTTGAATGATTCTATAATTAACAAGTTGCTCATTTATCTTATTGTAGTGAATAAGACTGTCTCAAATAGACACAATTTTTAATTAATATGCCAAAATAGCAGGTTTTTAATCAGATAAATGCTTTGCAGGCATTATTAACTCGCTATTAACTAATTTGTTTGGCATTATTGTATAAATGCATTATTCTCTATATTTAAGTATGTATTGCGGATTGGATAATATTCTGGTGAGGCATGGCCGAATATAATTCTTGAGGGAAATTTAGTTATGAGTGATAAATCTAATAAGTCGTCTGCTGGCAGTAATGGTGGGCATTCTCCATTCCAATCTGGTAGACCCGACAGAATTAAAGCAGCTTTACACACCAAAAAAAGCAAAAAGCAATTAGGCAGGACTATCAAGCAGGCACCAATAAGCCCGTTAGGTGAGGTGAAATCTAGCGTAAATAGGCCACGGCTTAAAAATCAAGCTGAAGTTACGCCTAGAAATATGCAAGTGGATGCATCTGAAAAAAATAGAGCTCAAAATGCGTTTCAAGCGGATCAACGATCAAAAAGTGGTGCTGCACCTCAGCGCAAAGACGGCGATAACCTTGCTGAAATTTTAGGCCGTCAAAAAAATGCGGATGTTAATAAGCGGGCAAATGCAAAGCGCTATAGTGGCATGGAGGCCTCGGCTAATGATGATATAGCCCATGCAGCGCAATTGCTTGAAGAAATTAAGAATGATTCAAATAAAGCACCAATATTTGCTGCCATCATATTCTCGGTTGTTTGGATATTATTATGTATTGCTGTTGGTTTGAGTATGTTTAACTCTGGCCTTATTGATACTGAATTACTTGCAATTACATCATTACCAACATTGACTTCTATTGCTGCAATATTGTTTATCCCTTGTGTGCTTAGCTGGGGGGTCGCTATGTTTTTATGGCGGGCAAGAGAGTTGCACCAGATTTCTTTATCACTTGCATATACTGCTCTGCATTTAACCCAGCCAGAGGATATGGCGCGAGAATCGATCGCTACCATTGGCCAAGCTGTTAGACGCGAGGTTGCTGCAATGGGTGATGGCATTGATAGGGCTATTAACCGAGCGACAACGCTTGAGAATAAATTCCGCAATGAAGTTGGTAATATTCAGGGTTTTTATAAGAATAATGAGAATATTTTTCAGAAAATTGTGAGTGATTTGGCTTCTGAACGCGATCAGATGTCTGCGACTAGTGAAGATCTAGAAGCACGTTTGCCTAAAATATTAGACCAGCTAAAAGAAAGCAGTTTTGATTTTTCTAAAATTGTGCAGGGTGCGGATAAGCGTTTTACTTCGTTGGCAAAAACCGCCGACCAGCGTTTGGAAAAACTTGGTACTAATATTGAACAAAAAACTGAATTATTTAAACGCGGATTAGACCGCACCATCGAGAATATAACTGAAGTTAGTGGTACTTTAGATGGCGGTACAACCAGATTGTCTAAAATCACTGATAAACTAGGACATGTTGGGAATACTGCAACCAATAAACTTGATAAAATTAGTAGCAATTTTAAACGCCAAACCAAAGATTTGGGATTTGCGACGGAAGCTATTTTAAAGGCTAATGAAGAAATAAATGTTGCCTTACAAGGGCGGCATGAGACGTTATCAGCTTCGGCTGAGCATTTGATGCAAAATGCGGATCAGATTAATAACTTGTTATCATCTTTTGCAAGTGTGGTTGGTGATACATTCCTAAATGCTGAAGATAAAAGTAAAAACATGCAGGAATTATTGCTGAATGCTGCACATGAGTCGGCAAATATTTTGCAAGTTGAAATGGCTAATATTCGCCGGGCAACCTCTTCTGAAACTAAAAAATTAGTAGAATTGTTACGTGAAAGCAGCTTTACTGCAACGACTGCGCTTAGAGATGATATTAAATCGACCATTAGTGGCTCGCAAAATGAAGTTCAAGCTGCGCTCACTATGTTGCTTAAGGAGTCTCAGTCTGTCGGCGAGGGGTTGCGCAGTGAAGCAAGTGTTATTACTGAGTTAATGCAAAATGAAATGCAAAAAATAAAAACCAGTGCAATTGGTAATACTGAGGAAAGCTTGGCGCAAATTAAAACCAGCCATGAGCACTCTATTGCTGAAATTATTATTCGCATTGAAGAAGCTGGAGAGCGGCTTTCTGGCACTGCTGCACATATTGGTCAAATAACTGGTAACCTAGATGGTGAAATGGAAAACATGCGGTTACACCTTACTGACCAAGTCGCAAAACTGCCAAATGATGCTAAAATGGCGTTGAGTGAAATGCAAGTTTATATTGATGAGCAAGTTGGTGCGCTTAGCGAATTGGCGAAAACTGTTGGTGGTTTTGGCGTTGATATTTCTTCCCCAAAGGGGAGAGGCCGTGGGGATTCGCAAAATGCTGAACGCCAAAAAGCTGAACGCCAAATTCTAGAGCGCCGATCAGCAACGCAACGCCATGAAGAACCGCGCTACGAAGAACCACGCCATGAAGCACCAGTTATTAACAAGAATAAGCCTTTGAGACAAGCTGCACCTAAAGCGCGTGTGCAAGCAAATAGGCCAATGACTAGAGAAGCGCAGCATGTGGC
>JADGDI010000023.1:20690-32781 GCA_016744975.1 Hyphomicrobiales bacterium
CCAAGCGCCGGCAACAGGGCCAATGAACGCTGCTAACCAAAGAAATGCGACTGGGCCAAAAAGTTCATCTGCTCAAGGAAATGTAAACAATTCTGAAGCAGGAAAAAGCAAATGGGAAATGCCTGAATTATTGTCGCGGGCATCTAACAACCAACCTTTGCCGAGCCATTTACAGCCGCTTGGCGGGCAGCATAGTAGCAGACCTGTGCATGTGCAGAGCAATGGCTCGCCAATGCGGACACAGAAAAGTTCTAATATTGGCAATCCTGGTGCAAGTGAATTACATTCTGTTGAGAGTTTAAATTCGATTTCGTTAGACCTTGCTAAAGCACTTGATCATAGTGCGCCTGAGCAATTATGGGCGCGTTACCGCAATGGCGAGCGTAATGTTTTTACCCGCCGTCTTTATACGTTGCGCGGGCAGAAATTGTTTGATGAAGTGGTGTATAAATACCAAAATGATGGTGGATTTAGACGTGATGTTGACCGATATATTGGTGACTTTGAGGATTTATTGACAAAGATTTATGAAGAAGACCGTGATAGCATGTTAATCGATACCTATCTTTCTAGTGAAACAGGCAAGATTTATTTAATGCTTGCTCATGCTTCGGGACGGTTGGATTAGCTTTTAATAAAATATTATATTATATTTTATTTTGCTTTAGTTGTTATTCAGCAGGTTTAGTTTTAGGCTTTGACCAGATAAACTCGTTGCCTTTATACGGGCTACTGGACATTAGCCTCGCTAGAATAAGTGAAAAACCTGCAAATATTGCGCCAATGAAGAACACGATTTGAGCGCCATAATTTACCCAGATTAAGCCATAGACCACGGGCAGCGAAATGGCTGCTATATGGTTGATTGAAAAGGCGATGCCAGCTGTTGGTGCAAAATCTTTTGGGTCTGCAATTTTTTGAAAATAGGTTTTTTGAGCAATAGCCATTGCAAAAAAAGCATGATCGGCGATGAATAAAAAAACACCAACCCATTTATTATCGACAAACCCATAACCTATAAAAATAACAATTAGGCCAATATATTCTAAGGTCAGCACTGGACGCTCGCCCCAATGGGCAATTAATTTACCAATTTTTGGCGATATATACATGCTGAAAATACCATTTATAAAATACATTGCGGCAATTTCGGTAACATCAAAGCCAAATTTTTCGACCATTAAAAAGCCTGCAAATACCATTATGATTTGTCGCCTTGCACCGCCCATAAAGGTTAATGCGTAATAGAGCCAATAGCTTTTGCGTAGGAATAAATCTTTACGTTGTTCATGCTCCATCTTAATTTGTGGAAAGGTTTTGTAGATGTAAAGCGCTACTAATATGCAAATACTGCCCGCGATTAAAAAGGTTAATTCATATCCAATAGTGAAATAGCTAAAGAAAACAAATATAAATAAATAAGCCAGTAAGCTTGCCAAGGAGGAAATGGCGAATAGTTTGCCCATTTTTTCGGGTGCAGATTTTTTTGAAAAGCTTTGTAATGAAATAGATTGGCTCATGGTTTCATAATAATGAAAGCCAATGGACATAATGACGGTGGTGATGTAAAGCCCTAACAGACTTGGAAAATAGCCCGTAATGGCAACACCAAAGCCCATTACTGCAATGAATATAATGGCAATTGTTTGCTCACGTAGTAAAAAAAATAAGAATATTACGGTGAAGGCTAGAAAACCTGGTACTTCGCGCAAGGCCTGCAAGTTACCCATCTCGGAGCCATTGAAATGCACAATATCAACCGCGAAATTATTAATCAATGTTCGCCATGTTGAGAATACAAATGCGACTGCTACTGTCATCAGTGCCAACATGACAAATGGTGATTTTTGTTTATAATCGCCGCTTATTTTATTTATTATATCAATCATAAATGCCTCTGTGAGTTTGAAGTATTTATAACGATTAATGGTTTTATTGTCCTATCAATTTTATTGTTATATTATTTTAATGGCATAGATTTTGGCGCTAGCTCTAATGTGCCTATGGCATTTGGCATATAATTTGCTTTTTTCATCACCATAGGAATGTATTTTCCTGATGCCCAGCGCTGAGTGTAGTCACTATAGTGATTTGATAAAATATTACCCGATTGGCCTGTTGAATGGATATAACGTGATTTTTCGAGATCTGATAGATCAAATAAATGCCTCAGGCTTGGGCCATGGGTGCTTTTATAGACTTTTTTTAGATTATCGCTTATGGTGTTTTTATAAGATGCAACATTAACTGTGGTTTTGCTGCCACCCATTGGGCTGACAATATTAAATAGCCAATCTAGGACTGCTACTCTATCAAAAATTCGATGGACGCTTGATGCCTGATGCACATCTCCCCACCGCCATTTACTCATATCATCGCCTTGGCTATTGGCCAATTGCTCTAGCGTTTGGGCTAAAGTGCTGATCACTAATTGGGCGCAATCATTCGGTGTGCCAGATTTTCCATTATCATTGCCGCACCATTTGGCCATATTATTTTTATTGGCAAGTACCTCCTCCAACAGCAATTGATGACGGGTTTGTTTTTTATCAAACTCTGGTGCTAATATTGCCTCTTGCAAATTATCGAGCCATAAAGTGATGATTAACATGGCATTGCTATTGAGTGTTGCTCGACCATCCCAATTTTTTATGAGTGCCCATGCGTCTTTGCTGGCTTGGTTTTGTAACTTAGCGGGGTGGATATTTTTGGCTAATAATGGCCTGATATTTTCTATAAATTTTGAATATTGATCCAATTGAATTTGTGCCATTGTATCTAAATTATGTATGGTTTTACCATCTAGTAGCTCGGTAATGCGGTTATAGCGATAGGGTAAAGTCCACCTACTTGCGACATAGTGGGGGTAATTATTATCTAAATATTTGTGATTTGCGGTGGCGATATAGGATTGTTTTGGGTTGTATTTTTGTGGCAATTCGTTAAATGGAATATAGCCTTGCCAGTCATATTTAGCCAGCCAGCCGGGAGCGGGATATAGGCCATTTAACGCATTATCTGCACGGCGAATGGGCACGGCACCCGGGGCAATAAAACCAAAATTGCCATCGGTATCGGCATAAACAACGGCCTGTTGTGGGGCCTTGAAATAACCAACTGCCTGTTTGAAGTCATCCCAATTTTGTGCCGTTGCCATACGAGCGGCGGCATCTAAGCTACGTCCATCGTTGTCTAGCGCTGTCCAACGCATTGAAATGACATGATTGGCATCAAGTATTTCTTGTATATAGGGTAATTGGTCGGAAATAACGGGGCCGTGGCGGGTGGCGCGGGTATTTATTATAATGTCTTCGGCGCCTTTGACCTTGATTACTTCTTGGCGCATTATAAAATCAGCTTCGCCATCGGGTGTTTTATATTTGCCATTTTTGGTAATTTTCTCAACAAATAGGTCTTGGGCATCGGGCGCGGCATTGGTAAAACCCCATGCAATTTTATCATTTCGACCTAAAATTATGTAAGGTACGCCAGGCATGGTTGCGCCAATGGCGTTGAGGCTATTATCCTCGGCTTTAACATGAATATGATACCATAACGCGGGTGCGGTGAGTGCTAAATGCGGATCATTGGCCAATAAGGGCTTGCCGGTTTGGGACATTTTCCCTGAAATGACCCAATTGTTTGAGCCAATGCCGTCGACGGTTTGATTGTCAATAATTTCAGAAATTTTAATCGGTTCTGCAGCTTTTTCAATATTTGAGATATTTTGAGGTTTTAAATCAAAACCGTAAATTTCTTTTGGAATTGGTGGAATGAATGGTTTGTCACCCGGATAGGGGAGGTGATAGGCTGCAATTTGCTCTGGGGTAAAATCTGCCGACATGGTGAAGCGGCTCAACTCTTTACGCCATGTGCTGTTTAAATCCCACGCCATGACTTTCATCCAAGCGACGGATTCAACTGGCCGCCAAGGCTTTGGTTTGGGTAATTGTAAAATACCAAACTCGATAGGTAATACATGATCTTCGGCCAAAAAGGCGTTGACGCCTGCTGCGTAGGATTCTAGCTGAGACTTTACGGTATCTGACAATAGTGGATAAGCGGTTTTGGCGGCTTGGAACATGCCAAGATTGCGCAAGAATTTATCGGTTTTAATGCCGTTTTTGCCGACTAGTTCGGACATTTTGCCCATTGCAATATGGCGGTGGAGTTGCATTTGCCATAAACGATCTTGAGCATGGCTATAGCCGACGGCGAAATAGGCATCGTTGGAATTTTGAGCGATAATGTGGGGCAGGGCATGTTGGTCGCGGGTGATGGTAAGTTTATCGGTTAAGCCTGCTAGGGTTTTTGAGCCGCTATAATTGGGTAATGAATTTAGAAAATAAATATATGCAGCGAGGGTTATTCCTAAAACTGCGACAATTACAAACCCAATAAAATAGCTGATAAATTTTGACACATGTTTCAAGTTGCTGCTCCGAAATTATTCTTAAATATACCCTTATCAGTTTAGCAAGCTTATTTTAGATGTCGATATAATTGTGAATGCTATGGCTGAATAGCGACATCACGGGGAATAAATTGCCTAGGTTTGATTGAGTTGTGACTTGAATTGCCGAGCATGGAACAAAGAAGATATTGCAAGTCACTGATAATGCTCGATTTAATTATTGGCATGACTTGTGCATGTTCATGGCGAGATATGGTGGTTGATTTTAGATGAATTGATTGTTGAAACTGTAATTACTGTCAGTTGGCTTTGGATGGGCTTGGTTGATGGTTTGTAATTTGATTCTGTGTAAGGGGATAAAATGGGTATTTTTGGTGCAATGACGACTGCTGTTAGTGGTTTACGGGCGCAATCATTTGCTTTGGAGCATATTTCGGACAATATCGCGAATTCGCAGACTATTGGTTTTAAGCGAACGGAGACATCATTTATGGATGTGGTTTCGCCCTCTAACCCTCGTCGGCAGCAATCTGGTGCGGTCGCAGCTTTTACGCGCGCCACCAATGATAGTGCTGGTGATTTATTATCGTCAGAGATCGATACCAACCTTGCGGTGAATGGCGATGGTTATTTTGTGGTTGCAGAACGGGTTAGCTTCACGGACGGAAAGCCTGTGTTTAACGGTGTGACGCGCTACACAAGACGTGGTGATTTTTCGATTGATAGGGATGGGTATCTGGTTAATGGTGCAGGTTATTACCTTAAAGGCAATTCTATTGATGCGCTAACGGGAAACCCTGCTGGTGGCGTGCCGACGGTGATTAAATTTTCTAATGATTTTTTAGCGGCTAAGCCGACGACCGCGATTGACTATCGGTTGAATTTACCGAAATATCCAAGAACTACCAATGCGCAAATTACAACGCCGAATAGTGAACTTATCTCTGCGACGACTATGAACGGTGCTGGCGATATTGTGTTATCGAATGAAGATATATTTTTAAAAGAATCAATTTCTGGTGGTGCAACAACTGTTTATGACGCTGGTGGTGGCGGTGTGAATGTACAATTTCGTTGGGCGAAAACGGATAATACTGGTAATAAATGGAACTTATATTATTTGACCGACGGTACAACTACGACGCCAACTGATGTTAAGTGGAAAAAAGCTGGAGAATATGAATTTGATGCAACGTCTAAAAAGACTGTACCTACAGGTGACTTATCCATTGCAGCAATGACGGTAAATGGTAATGCGTTAGGTGCTATCACCTTAAAACATGGCAATAATGGCGTTACGCAATTTGCAGATAGCAATGGTGTTGCAATTGTTAATAGTATTGACCAAAATGGTTATTCAGCTGGTGAACTTTCGGGCATTCAGATTACTGGTAAGGGGCGTGTTGCGGTTACTTATACCAATGGCCAAGTGGTCGAAAAGTCAGAAATTTCATTGGCGGCATTTAAAGCTGATGCAATGTTGCGCAAGTTAAATGGTAGTGCATTTGTTGCGACTGCTGAATCTGGTATTGCGGATTTAAATGCAACGGGCAAGATTGTTGCCAATCAGCTTGAATCATCGAATACTGATATTGCGGAAGAATTTTCCAAACTAATTGTAACCCAACAAGCATATGCTGCTGGCACACGAATTGTAACCACTGCGAATGAAATGTTGCAAGAAGTTATTAATATGAAACGTTAAATGTTTGATATTTGAATGGCTTTTTTGTTTTTTGAAGATAGGTGATGAATGGGACTAGGTCAGGGTATTAGTAATGCTTTGGGCGGTCTGCGGGCTACCCAAGCAGGCATTGAGCTGACGGCAAAGAATGTTGCCAACGCCAATACTGAAGGATATTCAAAAAAATCACTCCAATTGACCAACTCGGTTTCTGGGGAGCGGGCTTTTGGTGTTCGTATTGGCGCTGTTACGCGTCAAGTCGACCGATATTTGCAGGGTAAGGTTCACAATGAATATGCAGATTTTAACAAATTATCTGTGCAGACGCCCTATCTTGAAGAATTAGACACTCTATTTGGTAAGCCTGGGTCAATTGGCTCACTGGATACGGTTGTAAACAGTGTGAATACGGCATTGGTAGATTTAGCCAATAGCCCGCAATTGGGCGCGACTCGTCAGCAGGTAATTCAAAACGCAAGTTATCTTAGCCAACATTTGCGTGATATGTCAGATCAAATACAAGAAATGCGCCAAAATGCTGAGAATGCTATTGGTGATGAGGTTGCTCGGGCTAATAAAGCAATTAGTGCGATTGTAGCCATTAATTACCAACTTACGACACAGACTAATGGTCAAGGTACTGCAGATCTGCATGATCAGCTTGATGGCCATATTGATGATTTGGCCGCTATTTTTGATATTAAAACGGTTCAGGCAACCAATGGTGCCACCCGAGTGTTTACCAAGTCTGGCATATTACTGGTTGATGAAATTGCGGCAAATTTACATTTTGACGGGCGTGCTAATGTGAGTGCTGAACAATTATATGACACCAATGCTCAAAAGCGCGGTGTTGGCACAATTACGCTTGTATCAGATAGTGGTAATAGTGTTGACTTATTGCAACAACGTGGTGCAGATAGCGGTAAAATTTCGGGTTTGATTAAATTGCGCGACGAGATTTTAACCGGTGCACAAGACCAATTGGATGAACTTGCGCATGGATTGGCAACCGCTTTTAACAGTCAAAAGGTTACTGGTGTTGCAGCGACAGGTGGCGGCGCTGCCGCACAGGCGGGGTTTACGTTGGATGTGAGCGCGTTGCAAAATGGCAATGTTGCTGAGTTTGACTTTAAAGATAATGTGACTGGGATTGTACATAAACTAAGCTTTGTGAAGCTTTCGAGTGCAACATCGCTTCCACTTAGTGATGATTTAACCTCACGCGCTGGTGACAAGGTGTTTGGTATTGATTTTAGTGGCGGTATGGCTAGCGTTAAGACACAAATTGAAACGTCAATTAATGGCGTTAATACAAATTTTACAGTGAGCAATACGGGTACTGACATTCAAATACTCGATGATGGTATCGCTGCTAATAATGTAGATGTTATATCATTTAATGCGAAAAAAACGGTTAGCGGTGTGCAAGGTAGTGGCAGCGAATTAAACTTTTTTACTGATACTAATAAAACTGGTGAAACAAATTATAGTTATAGCCAAGAAGGTGTTTCGCAAAAACTTGGATTTGCTAGCCGAATTCGCGTGAATAGTGCATTATTAAATGATGACACATTATTGGTGAAACACAGCACAACAACTGCGATTGGTGATCAGGTGAGGCCACTTGATTTGCTAAAAAAATTCAGTGAAACCAAGTTTGAATTTAATGCGACAACTGGTATTGGTGGTAAAAACTCGCCCTTTACTGGCACTATTGATGATTTTACCCGCCAAGCGGTGGCGGACCAGACGTCAATTGTGGCAAAGCATAAACCGATGGCTGAAAATAAAAAGCTGGTACTCAGTGCTTTAAATTCGCGTCTTGAATCCAAAACTAAAGTGAATGTAGATGAAGAGATGGCGGATTTGTTAGTATTGCAAAATGCTTATGCGGCAAATGCAAGAATTGTAAGTGTTGTTAAAGAATTAATGGATATGCTGATTAGAATGTAATGTTTGCGAAGCAGCTTTTACTGATTATTGGAGAATGAAATGGCAATTAAAGGAATTGGGTCTAGCGCCTCTACCGGTTATATTAACCGTTTAAATTCACAATTGTCTGATTTGCATGTTCAATTATCGAGCGGTAAAAAAGCGCAAACATATGGAATGTTGGGCCAAGGCAGAGATGTTGCCCTGCGGATGCGCTCTGATATTCAAAATTATAAAAGCTACAATGATGCGATTGACCGTGCGCAAATTCATATGGGGGCGGTGCAAAATTCGCTAAAAGCCATCAACTCTATTTCGCAAAATGCGCGGGCTGATTTTAACGGCACAGCAATGGGCTTAAATGACGGTAACTTTAGGCAATTGAAAATTGGTGCTGAACAAAGGTTGAATGATGCGCTTGGTTTAATGAATGAAAAAATTGCAGGGCGGCATTTGTTTTCAGGTGCTAAAGTTGAACAAGCCCCAGTTGAAACTGTTAGCAATATCGTTAATGGCGTTGGGGCGAAGGCTGGGCTTAAACAATATATAAGCGAGCGTAAAGTGGCGGATTTGGGCAGTGCAAATAATGGGCGCTTGTCGATTGCAAATACTGGTACAAAAGTTACACTTAATGAAGATGGCGCGCACGCTTTTGGATTGAAACTAACCAATATTACTCAGAATATAACTGGGTTAACGACGGTTTCTCCTGGTGCTGCACCAGCAAATATTGACCTTGAAATGACAGGGGCAGCGCCGAAGGCTGATGAGTCTTTAACCTTTAACTTTACCTTACCTGATGGCAAAACAATTGATGTTGTCATCAAGGCTAAAACTTCTGGCACGAGTGATAAAGATGGTTTTGTGATTGGTGCAACGCCTACGGACAATGCAACAAATTTAGAGACTTCTATCAATGCTGCTGTGGCATTTTTGGCCAAAGGTGAGATGATGGCTGCATCTGCTGTTAAGGCTGCGGATGGTTTCTTTGGCAACCCACCAAAGCGTGTTGACCCAACACCAAGCCTTGCGGGCGCTACAGCTTTAAAGAATGGCACGGATGCTGATACTCTATCTTGGTATAAAGGTGATAAAACACCTGGCGCAGAGCGTGATAGTTTTAAAATATATGCTTCTAAGGGCAGTGTTTTAAAAGTTGGTGTGCGCGCTGATGAGCAGCCGATAAGGGATTTTGTACAAAATATGGCGCTAATGGTGGCTGAGAGCTTTGACCCTTCTAGTAAAGAGTCTAATGCGCATTATGCAGCCCTTAAAACCCGGATTACTGCTGGGCTTTCGGATGATAATTCTAAAACAAGTATTTTGGAGCTTTCTAGTGAGCTTGGTTATAAAGAAAAACATTTAGAAAACCTAAAGACGCGCAATAAGTCTCGGGTTCATATGAGTGAGAACATTCTTACAGACACTGAGCGAGCGGATACTTATGAAGTTAGTGCGAAGCTTTTATCGGTTAAAACACAGCTTGAAATGTCTTATAAAACCACGTCATTGCTATCACAAACACATCTGATTAATTATCTCTGAAATTTCTTTTCTTAAAAATAAAGTAAAATAAAAGGCTTAGAAAATTTTCTAGGCCTTAGTTTTTTTTAAGTAGCTTTAAATGCTATTATTATTAATTATTTTGTTGGGCAAATAAACCACTTGCTATATCGCGGTTGATATTAATAAGTGATTCTAGTTTTGAAATTTGTGGATCGGCCATGAAACTTAGTTGATGTTTAAAAATAAACACCGCTAGAGAGGCGATATTGTTCTTTATAGCAACTGGTAGTGGATTCTCGGCCGTGGATACTGAGGTGGAGAAAATTGTCCATAACTTACGATTGTAAGTAAGGGCTTCGTTCATTTCTTCTCGGCTTGAAGCTTCGAAATTATCGCGAATTTTTGACAATTTAGTTGCTGCTTTAATGAGCAATTGACCTTCGCGGCCACGGGGTGTCTCTGTTGTTTTTGCAGCATTGGCGTAAGCTTGTTGAGCATTATACATTGTCAAATAATTCCTTCTCATATTCGATGAGTTTTTTAGCTTCTTTCAATGCTTTATAATAGTTATTGGTTAACATCTGATTATTAATGGTTTCAATAAATATTAATGTGGATGGGGCTGCTTTAATAACATCATTTACGAGTTTGAAATAGTCATCATGATTGTGCACTTCTTCATCGCTCAAATAAAACATTTGAATGGTAAAGTAAATTTGTTTGCACGGTGTGTCGGCACTTTCGGCGGTTAGGATATCCTTCTCACGCAGGATTACCGCTGTGCCATTAATGAAAAATCGGGCTCTGTTTGGGCCATTGGTGATGACACTATTGCCTAGAATGATTTTTTCATTTGGTTTTAGTTCAACTTTTAGTGCCATATATGCCCCGAATTTAATTATGCGCGCTAATTGTAACTTTAAGGTGGTGTTTTACCATCTTTTACGTCGCTATTAGAATAGACTCAGAACGGATTGATCGGCCTGAGAAGCCATGGAAAGCGCGGTTGTTGATAATTGCTGACGGGTTTGAAGGGCTAGCATATTTGCTCCTTCTTCATTGATATCGGCAAGGGTTAGGTTGGCTGCGCCAGTTTCTAGTGTATTGATCATATTTGTAGTAAAGTTTTTACGGGTTTCTACAGTAGAGAGGTTTGAACCAAAGGTAGATGCTTGACTACGCAATGAATACATCGCGGTATCTAAATTTTTTAGTGTGGTTGAAATTTTTGTATTGTCTTGGAAATTACCTGTAGCTTCTGGCATCAAACCAAGTCCTGAAGAGCTGATATCAGCTCCCTTGATTTCTAGGAAACTTTGGCCAGATTCATTGAAGATTACTTTTAGGTTGTCACCATCTAAGAAATTATTGCCGTTAAAACTTGCGTCTTTTGTAAGGTCGTCAATTTGTTTAAGTAAATCATTATACTCTCTTTCAAAATTCGTACGTGTTGGACTTGGCGCTCTTACTTCTACAACTTCATTTGAGCTGTTGCCAGCTGTCATAGCAACATCAGTTGCATTTGCTGTACCGTTTGCAATTGAAATATCTTCGCCAGTATTTTCAGACACTATTTTTAGATATCCATTGGCATCTGTTGAGGCAACGATACCAGTTGTGCTTGCGTTAATTTGGTTTGCAACGTCATTAAGAGTGGTATGAGTGCCTGCACCAAATGTTACGGTTTGGTTGGCACCGCCATCTACTGTGAACACTAGAGTTTCGCCATCTGCAATTGTATTGGTTGTTGCTGTACCTGAAATTGAGCCTTTTACACCCGCGGTTAATATATCACCTTTGGGACTTTGAATGGCTTGGCGTGCGGTTGCCTGTGCAGAGGCTACTAGTTTTGTAATCGCTTTGACACCATTATCGGCAGCTTCAAGGGTTTGTACTGCATTGCTAACGCTATCGAGCAGCCTGCCTAAATCATTACCCCGCGCATTTAAAGAGGCGGCAGTGAAAAAGTTGGTTGGGTTGTCGAGCGCTGAGTTGACTTTTTTGCCCGTTGCAAGGCGCTGTTGAGTTTTCCCCATCATTGATGCGGTATCTTGCAGCGATAGTAAGTTGCGGCGTACTGCGCTTGATAATGTGATGTCGGACATATTTCTGGACCCTCGTCGCTTTAAAATTCAGTAAGAGAATCATATCTTACCATTTGTTAACCTTAGAAATAATTTGTTAACCTTAACGAATGGTTAAATTGTTGTATTGCTGAGTATAAAATTAATGATTTGTTTATAGGAATTAAAGAATATTAACCATAACTCATTGAAAATTAAGAGAAAGCAGTGAGTTTTTGGTGTTTTATTAATTTTTTACTAAATTATAGCCAATTTAGGCAGTGAATGATTAATGAATGGTTAAGGCTTTAGGCGGGAAGGTGTGTCACTTTGATCGATCATGGTTAATTGGGTGGGAAGTTTTTATCTAGCTAGTCAATTGTTGCCGAGCTTGTGAGCTGTGCGTTGTATGGGTTAAGTGAGGTGGGAGTAGAAAGTGCCGCGTTAAATCTATGTGTAATTATGTATAGGCAAAGTTTGTGCCAATAG
>JADGDI010000024.1:0-2334 GCA_016744975.1 Hyphomicrobiales bacterium
GTATGAATGCCAATGCCGATCATCAACATACCAACGCCTGACATCAAAATATAAGCCAACATGCGTCGTAATTCAGTTTGCGCAATCGCCCCTAAACCGCCAGCAATCATTGTTAAGCCACCAATTACCGAAAAGATGGTAAATGCAGCACCATTGCCATCGGGGTAAACAATAGTAAAAATTCTAATCAATGCATAAACCCCAACTTTGGTTAAAAGGCCCGCAAAAATCGCAGAAACCGATACGCGCGGCGTATGATATGCCGCAGGTAACCAAAAATACATAGGAAATGCCGCAGCCTTTAAGCTGAAAGCAAATAAGAACATAATCGATAAAATTGCTAACGCACCATCATCACTTGCATTGGCAACCTTAGCATAAAGATCCGCAAAATTTAACGTACCAGTAATGCCATAAAGCAGGCCAGTTGCGATCAGAAAGAAGGTTGTCCCAAGTAAATTTAAAAATGCATATTTTACCGCACCATCAAGTTGAATTTTCTCACCACCCAAAATCAATAATCCAAATGAGGCGATTAACATAACCTCAAACCAAACATATAAATTAAATATATCACCGGTTAAAAATGAGCCATTCACCCCAACCAATAACATCAAAATCATCACATAATAACCCGATTTTATGGCCGGTTTGCCAACATCAGCAGGGCTGTATAAAATTATTAGTAAAGTGACCAAAGATGCGATAAATGCAAATATTCCACTGGTCGTATCAGCGCTAAATGCAATGCCAAATGGTGCTATCCACCCACTCATTATCAGTGTTTGCGGGCCGTTTAAAAATATTGTGAGCAATAAAACAGCCGAACCAACAAGCGCAAACAGCGTGGCTAATATTGCCAAATGATACTGTAACCTGTCTCTTTTAAGTAACATGACCATAATTGCGGCAATTACCAGAGGTGCAAGCATAGGCAACAAAATATTCCACTCAGCCAACAAAGTTGGTGTGGTTTTCATTGCCTGACTGATAAGGTTGGGATCTGCCGCCATTTATTCATTCCATTCAAATTTTTATTTAGCTCAATAGGTCAGTTTAGTCAGTTTGGTTTGCTCAGGTTCGGCAATGCGCATCTCATCACTATTGTCTGTGCCAAGACTTTCATATGCCCGATAAGTTAAAACCAAAACAAAAGAAAATAGAGCAAAGCCGATCACAATAGCCGTTAAAATCAAAGCCTGAGGTAGCGGATTGGCAATACCCATTAATTCCCCATGCAAATCAGAGGGAATAATAGGCGGAATATCACGGGTTACCCGTCCAACGGTAAAAATTAGTAAATTAACGGCATTACCAAGCAATGCAACGCCTAAAACCAATCTGATAACGCTACGGCTCAACAATAAATAAGTACTGGCCATAAAAATAAGACCAACAAGAATGGCAAGGTAAAATTCCATTATTCTGCCTCCTCAAGCGTTAACATAATGGCGGTAATTGCCCCAACCACTACAAACCAGACCCCAATATCAAAAATCATCGGCGTAGATAAATCAAAATAATCACCATTGCCAAGCGGCACTTTCCACCAGATGCCCGACAAAAATGGCACTTGGTTTAAATAAGACGGTATGCCACTACATGCGGCTAAAAATACACCAAATCCTGCAAGGCTTATCGGCTGAAAATAAAGCGCCCTTCGCACGGCTCGCACACCAGATGATATACCAAACAATGCCATTGCAGAGGCGGCTATTAAGCCACCAATAAATCCACCACCTGGCTCATTGTGCCCACGCAACAATACAAATAACGAGAAGATAATCATCAATGCGGTTATCCCTGGTGCAATGGTGCGTAAAATTACCGTATTCATTGGCTATTCTCCTGCAATTCTTGCTGAATTTTCTGGCTGTCATGTTTGTGATTTTTGGGTTTCAATTTTATTAATGCCAGCACCACAATACCTGTGGTCATTACAACCGAAATTTCCCCCAATGTATCAAGGGCTCTAAAATCAACTAAAATAACATTAACAATATTATGACCATGCGCTATTGCAGCGCTATATTTGGTAAAGAAGCTCGACAAACTGGTATCCAATGGAGTTTGCATGACTCTTAACAAAAGCAATGTCATACCAGTTCCAACAGCAATTGATACTGAAGACGATATGAACATTTCAAACCCAACTTTCCGATCCGATTTATCCAATTTCAACCTTGTCATGACCAAAGCCAAAATAATCACCGAAAGTGTTTCAACCATGAATTGGGTGAATGATAAATCAGGCGCCCCATAAAGCATGAACAATATCGCAACGGCAAACCCAAGCACGCCCAATGATACAATCGAGGTTAAACGAGAATGGGC
>JADGDI010000024.1:2344-32126 GCA_016744975.1 Hyphomicrobiales bacterium
TAGCACCGCAAATATACCCAAAACAGCAATACTCAAAATGCCAATTTCATTATAATTTGGTACTATTAGATTGCTAAAATCAATGTCAGGGAATGCATTATAAGCCACCATTGGCACCCAAATCACCAAAGCCAATAATATGAATATACTCCGCAAATAACTTCTTAACTGCCCTGTTTGGAATAGGTTGGTAATGCGCTGCGCTATGTATAACAAGCCTGCCATAAATTGGTCAAAACCTTTATCTGGCCCCCAGCCAATCCAGTTGAGCGTTGCATCAGCAAACAGCCTTACCCGATCATAAAAATAGTATATTACTGCGCCAATTGACATGGTCAAAAGGCTGAGCATTAATGGCGCGTTAATCCCGCCCCATAGGTGCAAATTTGTAGATGCATTACCGTTTGAAATGGCACTAACTGCACTATGAATAATGCTGTGGCCTAAATAGGCGATCATCAAGCCAGCAACAATGCCACATAGTCCCAACATTAATGAGCCAATCCATAACATAATCGGTGCCTCATGGGCTTTTTTTGGCATATCACCCAGATCGCCTAACATTGGTTTTAAGGCGACGGCAAAGCCAATGGCAAACATAAATGCATTGCCAATGATTGCCACAACCAACAAGATGCTAGACAATGGGTCGCCATCCAACAAAGCATGATACATACTCTCTTTTGCAACAAATCCAACCATTGGGATGATGCCACCCATCGATAAAGCGGCAATTAAAGCGGCAAAAAATGTGATCGGCATTTTCCTTGCCAAGCCGCCTAGCTTGGTAATATCACGAGTGCCTGCCTCATGGTCAATTGTGCCAGCCACCATAAACAAGCCGCCCTTAAACAGTGAATGAGCAAGTAAATATAATACAGCCCCTTCAATAGCACCTTCGCCGCCAGCGCCCAACAACATCACCAATAAACCTAATGACGCCATAGTGGTATATGCCAGCATGCGTTTTAAATCTGTCTGCCTAATCGCGATAAATGTGCCTGCCAATAATGTGAATGCGCCAAATGGGCCCAAGATAAGTGACCATTCAAGCGTATCACCTAAAATCGGGTAGGTGCGCATTAACAAATATACACCGGCCTTAACCATGGTGGCACTGTGTAAAAAGGCCGAAACTGGAGTGGGTGCTTCCATCGCGTTGGGTAACCAAAAATGAAATGGAAATTGAGCAGATTTGGTAAATGCGCCCAATATTATTAAAATTAGAATGACAAAATATAGGTCCAAATCTTTGACCTGGTTGCCAAATTGCAGTAATTCAGCCATTTCAAAATTGCCCATACTCACACCAAGAATGATAAAGCCAGCTAGCATAGCAAGCCCACCAAATCCAGTGACGATCAGTGCCTGGATGGCAGCACGGCGTGCAGCTTTACGCAAATGGTCAAACCCGATCAGCAGGAATGAAGTGACCGACGTTAATTCCCAAAATAAAAATATAGCCAACAAATTGCTAGCCAGAACCACGCCCAACATAGAAGCCATAAACATCAGCATAAATGCAAAAAACCGACCTAAATGTACATGAGACTTCAAATATCCGCCCGCATAAATCATAATGAATGTGCCAATACCAGAAATAAGTAAGGCAAATAATAGGCTGATGCCATCAAGGTAAAAGCTCATGTAGATACCAAGCGTTGGAATCCATTCATATATTTCATAAATGGCACGCTCAGCCATCACTTGCTCATAGAGGCTCAAAAAATAAATAAATATTGATGCAGGCAGTAGTGCCAATAGCCAACCTGCCCGATATCCCAAAAATCGTTTAATGGTCGGGGCAAATAAAGCTAAAACAAAGCCAGATAATACAGCAATTAGCATAAAGTCCTCAAATTTATTTGGTCAAAGCATCTGCTTAAAACGGATTCACTATTGCTTCCCAGACTCCTAGTATATGGTTAATGATGGGTTAATAAATTGAAACTATTTAAGAATAGATATTATTATAAACACTTATACCAACTCATCTTCTAAATTCATCTAGTCTATATAATGTTAAAAACTTTTCAACATTAAAATCCATCGGTTCGAATCAATTTATTTGGCTTGAAACTACCTACCTTACCCCCTATCTTATTTATATCGATTAGCAAAAGAGTAAATATGCCCAATAAAGCAAAGAACAGTTCTCAAACACCTATTGCAAACATCAAAACCCAAGATGAGCTGCGTAAAATCCTAAGCGATGAAGCGTTTTTTGTTACCCAGCAAGCGGGCACTGAAGCGCCGCATAGCCATGTATATAATCAAGAATGGTCATTGGGCATTTATCATTGCAAATGCTGCGATGCAGCACTTTTTTTATCAGATTCAAAATTTGATGCAGGCTGCGGATGGCCAAGCTTTTTTGCAACGCTTTGTGAAGGCGTGGTTAAAGAAATTGAGGATTTAAAATATCCAGAACGCCCCCGAGTTGAGATAAGGTGCAGCCAATGTGATGCCCATCTAGGCCATGTTTTTCCAGACGGGCCACCACCAACAGGCCTTCGTTATTGCCTAAATGGTAGTGCGCTTAATTTTTTACAAGCAGATTAAAAGATATATTATGACCAAACAAATCAACAAATCCGCCATTTCCATGCCAATAGCAAAAAAAATTGCGCATAGTGAAAGTCATCATGGCATTAAAAAAACTGATGATTATGCATGGCTGCGTGATGACAATTGGCAACAAGTCCTGCGCGATCCTAGCGTGCTAGCCCCAGAGATACGCACCCATTTAGAAGCCGAAAACGCCTATACCCTCCAGCAATTGGCCGATACAGAAAAACTACAAAACACACTATACCAAGAAATGCGCGGTCGAATTAAAGAAGATGATGACACAGTACCCGTTAAAGATGGCGACTATTTATATGGTGTAAAGTTTGAAAAAGGTAAAGAATATGCCATCCATTACCGCACCCATATCACAAGCAAACAGCAAGAGATTTTAATCGATGGCAATCTTTTGGCAAAAGGTGAGAAATATTTCCGCATCATAGATGTCGCTCATAGTCCTGATCACCGGTATGTCGCATATGGGGTTGATGTTAAAGGCAGTGAAAAATATAGCATTAAAATCATCGATACTAAAGCCATGAATTTACGTGCCGATATAATTTTAGAAACCACTGGCAGCATCAGTTGGGCGGCAGATAGCCAAACATTTTTTTATGTTAAAGTTGATGACAATCACCGACCATCACAAGTCTATCGCCATCAGCTAGGCAAACATGAGGATGTGTTAGTCTTTCAAGAAAATGACACAGGCTTTTTTGTAGATGTCAGCAAAACTCAAGATGGCGCATTTTTGCTAATCAATGTTGCAGATCATGAAAGCAGTGAGATTTTTATCATTGATGCCACATGCCCTAATGATACACCCAAATGCCTCTTAAAACGCAGCAATATGCATGAATATAGCATCGAGCATGTTAACGGTTATTTCTATATTTTATCCAATTATAAAAGCCGCGAAGATTTTGCCATTTTCAAAACCAAAATAGACCAATTCGACCCTAAAAATTGGCAAGAAATTGTGCCCTATAAAGAAGGCAATCTATTAATCAGTATGGGCGTCTTTAAAAACTGGCTTATTTGGTTAATGCGCAAAGATGGCTTGCCCAGCATACAGATTATCAATTTAACCGATGGTTCACAACAAGCCATTGAATTTGAAGAAGAAGCCTATTCCCTTGGCCTAAGCCTCGGCCTAGAATTTGACAGCGACCTATTACGCTTCACCTATTCTAGCCCAACCACACCAGCGCAAATATTTGACTATAATATTGCCGACAAATCCCGCAAATTAATTAAATCTCAAGACATTCCATCAGGCCATAATCCAGATAATTATGTCACCAAACGGCTATTTGCAACAGGTCATGACGGCGTGTTAATCCCCATCACCATCTTACACAAACAAGGCTTGATTTTAGACAGTCAGGCGCCTTTGTTGCTTTATGGCTATGGTGCCTATGGCTATAGTATGCCTGCTAGTTTTAACAGTAAAATGCTGTCATTGGTGGAGCGCGGCTTTGTCTATGCCATTGCCCATGTCAGAGGCGGAATGGAAAAAGGCTATGCTTGGTATAAAAATGGCAAACATGAGCATAAAATCAATAGTTTTAAAGACTTTATCAGCTGCGCAGAATTTTTGATTGATGAAAAATACACAAAAGCAGGCAATATCGTTGCCGAAGGGCGTAGCGCAGGCGGTTTATTAGTCGGTGCCATTAATAACATGGCACCAGAGCTTTGGGGCGCGGTGATTAGCGAGGTGCCATTTGTTGATGCATTGACTACAATTTTGGATGATACATTGCCGCTCACGCCACCAGAATGGCCGGAATGGGGCAACCCAATCATTAATAAAGCCGACTATCAAAATATGGCTACATATTCGCCTATTGATCAGGTTTCAGAAAAGCATTACCCGGCGATATTTGCCGTAGGCGGCCTAACTGACCCACGGGTAACCTATTGGGAACCTGCAAAATGGGTGGCAAAACTGCGTGAGTTTAACCAATCTGATAATGACATTTTATTATTTACCGAAATGGAAGCAGGTCATGGCGGTGCCTCAGGTCGCTTCGAAAGCTTAAAGGAAGATGCCCGTCTTTACGCCTTCGCAATTAAAGCCTTGGGTCTTAACCGTTAAGCCTAAACCAATAGGAAGCTAACATGATTAATTTATCGGATGATAGAAAAGCCGATTTAGTTCACAAAATTAAACAATATTTTGACAATGAACTCGATCAGGAAATTGGTCAATTTGATGCCGAGTTTCTACTAAAATTCTTCATTACAGAATTGGGTAATACGGCTTATAACCAAGCTTTATACGACATGCAAGACCAGCTAAAAGAACGGTTTGAACTGATGAATGACATTATTTACCAACTAGAAAAATAATTAGTTAGGGTATAAACACTCAAAATATATCGCAAGCATGCGAGAATTATGTTCAAATTTTATACCCAGTTTCTCGCATTCAGCTGCCAGATCTGCTTGTCTGTTTTTCCGCCAATATACTACGCTACCGTCACCTATCGCCATTTCTTTTGTAAGTTTATCATTTATTTTCTCTAGCGCAAAAGCCTTCACTTTTACAATCCTTGCAACAGCTTTAGGAATACCGTAAAAATCTGCAATTACATATAGATCGCCAATCATTGGTGGTTTCACGTTGGCTTTTTCATACCAATCCTTCACCTTAACGCCAGCGGTTTTTTTGCCTGCTAAAAAATTTTTCAAATCAATTTCAGATTCTTCCTCACTAAATCCAAAATGAATATATTTAACTTGCTCCTCAGCTTTTTTATCAATATCTTTGTTTGATAATAATTGGTTAAGAAACTCATTTAGAGTCATATTAATCTTCTTTTCGGTTTAGACCATTGCCGCAATAACTTCATAAACTTCATATTTCAATTAAATTTCAAAACAACCTAACACCACAGAATAATACTAACAGCGGTATATAGGATTAAAAGAGAACTATTTGCTAAAACCAATTCACGACCATATGTGAATATATCAATACCAATCTGCTTAATTGGTAGCACACAAACATAAACTTAGGTGAAAATATTCTTTTTAGTCATTTTATAAAGGACATAACCACCAATGGCGAAAATCACAAAACCGATCACCACATAAAATTGTCCAATAAAGTTATAGGCAAAAGCCAAAGCAGATAGTTGCAAAAAAACCGCCGCAAATATTCTAAATGCCGTAGCATTTACCGATGCCATGGTTACCCGCATTCTACCCTCCACCCGCTGGTTAATCATATCGGTGCTAATGGTCATGCCTACCCCCATAACAATCGGCGGTATTAAGCTCAGCCCAACGGCAATAAAGTTTGAAACACTGCCCATAATGAAATAGCAAAGCACCAGTAACCCCCACAATAACAGCATAACATTCCGCTCACCAAACCGAATGGAGATTTTATGCGCATTCGCCATGCCCAAAGCACCGCCAACCTGCGCAAACAACATTAATATACCAAACATCCAAATAGGAATAGAATGGGCTTTCCATAAAGGCTGTAATAGTTGCAAATTAAGGGCCGTTGCTACATTCATAACCACGGCCAGACCAATAATCCATCTAAGCTCGGGATGCTCAATTGTTATATATTTCAAATAACCGCCCAACTGTTTTAAATAAGCCTTTTTGCCATCTGATTTGTTTATTTTGTCACGTTTAATGTCAACATCTTTGATTTTAAACACCATTAAAAGCGCCACTATAAAAATTGCGCAATTTATTAAAATAGGCGCGTCAGGATGCCAAACATATAATATCCCTCCAATTAGCGATGCAAAGCCCGCCATATAAGCTGAATTTGCATTTATCTTACCGGCGACCAGTTTGTTTTCACTTTCACGACCAACCGATAATAAATTATCATAAATAATCGAAGCTATTAGCCCTGAGTAAAAGGACACTCCAATGGCCATGAAAATATTGGATAGAATTAAACCAGCAAAACTTTCCAATATATAAAAATTGACAAAACATAATAAAAACAAAAATGATGCAAATATTAATATTTTTTTACGGCTGACCAAGTCCGAAATATAGCCCGCTGGTATTTCCATAAAGACCAAAGCCAAATTCATAATTGAAAGACTTAGTAAAACCTGTTCTGCGGCGATGCCCTTGCTTTCAAAATAAACAAATAAGATTGGCTGAAAAAACAGACCATTACGACAAATTGCAATTAAATTCATGTAAAATAAATTGGTTTTAACCATATCCATAAGTAGAGAATCGCTTTTAAATTTTTAAAATAAAATCAAGAGTGCCATAGCTGTTACCATTCAACAATATCTCTAATTTATGTTCCCCAGCATAATATTTACGTGTTGAAATAGGCTTAAATATCTGCGACTTAGCAATCGTTATTTTATCCCCAGCTATCATTTTTAAGTTTTTAAGCTTAAATACTTTCGGTGCTAGTTTGCCATTAGACTTCATAAAATGAATGACAAAATCCAATACAAAATTCTCATGTTTATGAGCATATAACTCAAACTCAAATTCCAAATAATCCCCCATATTAACCGTTGGGTTTAATATCTTTAAACCACTAAAATCTATTTCAAGCTGCTCGCTATACCCCAATAGCCCAAATACTGGTGCAAAGCCTTGTTTTACCAATCCACGAGTGGCCCGTTTGGCAATCCACATCTGGTTGGCATATTTTGCCTTACTGGATTTTGTGAGCCAATCTTTACAAATATCCACCACCAATTGGGCATGGTCTTTGCTTATATCGTTCAAATTATTGGCAACAGAGCGGCGCACATATTCTGCATCATCATCTTTTAGCAAAGTCAATATCTCTATCACTTTACTGGGGTCAACAATATATTGCTTAAGCTGTAATCCCCAAGGCAGCCTTGGCCGAATGCCTTCGCTAGCCAACCTTCTAATGTCTGGGTTATCATCGCCAGTCCACTTTATCATACGCGCAAAAGTCAAATCAAAATGCTGGTTAATAAATGGGCGAATGGCAAATTCTGCACTAAAATGTTGGGTTAATATCTCAAGTGCATCCAAGCTTTTTTTAGGGTGGTTAAGCCCATATTCTCCAATATAATCAATAATCGGCCAAATCGCAAAAGACTCAAAACTGTTTAACTCATCCTCTTTTTTCCAAATTTTTGCCAGCCCTATAAAAATATCGACTGTTGCTTCAAAGTCACTTGGTAAATATCTATGCAAAATCAATATAATATGCCCAATGCGCTGCTTTAACTCTAGCTGCTCTATGCCCTCAAACGCATTAGTTTTAAACCCATCAACGTTAAATTCAGGCCAAATTTCAACGATGTATCTGGCAATTTTATCAATCGCATCCTGGCTTAAATACTCTTTCATCAGCTTGTTTTTTGCATCACTCATATTATTCCATCACAGATTTTGTTATGTCTATAAATCATGTTCACTTGATCTAACTCAAATTAGACTGTAAACTAGCTTCATCTCAAATTCAAAATAAATTGGAGGCTATAATGGCATTTGAATTACCAAAATTACCCTATGCATATGACGCGCTTGACCCATATATGTCAGCAGAAACCCTTGAGTTTCATCATGATAAACATCACAACGCCTATGTAACAAATGGCAATGGCTTGCTTATCGGGTCAGGCCTTGAAGATAAAAGCTTAGAAGAAGTCATCAAAGCCACTTATAATGATGCTTCAAAAGCTGGCCTATTTAACAATGCAGCCCAACATTTCAACCATCTTCATTTTTGGAATTGGATGAAAAAAGATGGCGGCGGCGCTATTCCTGGCGAGCTAGAAAAGAAAATCATCGAAGACCTCGGCTCTATTGCAGCATTTCGCGATGCATTTCTAACCGCTGGCGCGACACAATTTGGTTCAGGCTGGTGCTGGTTGGTACAAAATGCCGATGGAAAGTTAGAAGTGACTAAAACCGCCAATGGCGAAAACCCATTATGCTTTAACCAAACCCCATTGCTGGGTTGCGATGTTTGGGAGCATAGCTATTATATCGATTACCGCAATGCCCGCCCCAAATATTTGGAAGCCTATTTTGATAATATGATCAATTGGGAATATGTGGCCGAGCTTTTTAACAACGCTTCTTAAGAAAACTAATTATACCAAATATTTAAAGCCTCGTAGTGTTTTACGAGGCTTTTTATTGGCTAAAATCTGCTTAAATTAATGTCCCAATCAACAACCCACCAACCCCAATTAACATTGATAATAATGCATTATTGCTCAACCAAAATACAATTAGGAATAATCCTAGCATGCTGATCTCAAAAGGGTTTCCAGCCAAAGATGCAGGAATAAAAAATGAAATCATCGCGCATATTGGCAATATTCGTAAAGTAGATTTATATCCTTGGTTTTCAGGAATAAAATCCGAAATATAGAAACCAATGAAGCGGGTAAAATAAACAGTGAATGCCACTGCTAAGATTGCAATCCAAGGCTCAACCATCATCAAACTTCTTTCGTTTGTATTTTTCCAAAATAATATTGCAAATCCCCCCTGCAACCACCGAAACTAGCATAATCGCCGCTTGGTTTATCTGAAAATAATATAATAAAATACTTATCAAGGCAGCAACAATCAGTGGCAGGCGGTATCCTTGGTTGCTTTTCACTAATAAAATCATTAACATGCCTAAAAACATAATGCCCGCAAATGCAAGGCTTTTAATCACTTCAGCACTTAAATACTCATTCAAAAACGCCCCAATAACAGTGCCTAAAATCCAGCAAAAATAAATGGTAAAACCAATACCCAAAAAATAAGTGAATTTATTTTTAACATGGTCTGAGCTAAGCCCTAAAACATAACTCATATCACCAAAAACAAATAAGCTGGGGTAGACTTTCCATTTGGGGTGACCTTGCATCATATGGCCTATAACAATACCCATAATAATATGCCGAGAAGCAATTAAAAAAGCTGAAATAATTACCGTGAGTAACGGTAATTCCATACCCCAAACTGCCAAAGTGGTAAATTGCGCGCTGCCAGCAAAAACAGTCGTGCTAAGCATTATGATATGCCAAATTGAAACGCCCTTGCTAGCCGCAGCTGCAGCGAAAAGCCCTCCAAATAAAATGACCGAAAAGGCAAGGCCAATACAATCTTTAAAGCCTTGTTTAAAATCACCCATAAAAATCCACCTTTCAATATAGGTAGGCATTTTACAAAGTGAAGTCTAGTAAATTAAATTGATGTTTCCTTCATCCTCGGTGCAGCATAGTTTCAACCTTTTGCAGAGCCGCTGCCTCACTTAGCGCACCGCCTAAAAACTGCCGAGTTTTTTCGCAGCTATATAATGACAAAAGCAAAGGCCTCTGCCTTTGCTCCAATTTAATATAGTTTAATCGTTCGGAATGCATTTGGCTTAAAAGCCTTTTTTAATACCGCCTAAAATACCGCGCACCAACGCACCAGCAATGCGTGTTGAGACAGACCTAAGCACAGATTTTGCAACCGTTTCCCCATAACCTTGGCGTTTAGAGCCCTTTGCCCCGCCTAATAAATCATCAAAAAATCCACGTTCTTTAACGGGCGCATTTTTCCGCGCTCGCGCCGCATCACGCTCGGCTTTTCGTTCGGCCTTTTCGGCATCGCGCTCGGCTTTTGCTGCGGCTTTTTCAAGCGCAATGGCTTCTTTGGCTGCCAGTTCAGCCTTTTTTACATCTTCTTCAGCTGTAATGCGCGCAATAGCACGGCCTTTAAAAATCTCATAAGCAGACTCGCGGTCAATTAAATCTTCGTATTTCCCATAAACATGGCTATTTTCAATAATCATAGAACGGACATTAGCCTCAACCGGCCCCATTTGGCTCGAAGGTGGTCTAATCATGGTGCGCTGAACCATAGACGGTACGCCATTTTCATCCAAAGTAGAAACCAGAGCTTCACCAACACTCAATTGGGTAATAGTCTCATAAGCATCAAAATCTGGGTTATTACGAAAAGTTTCAGCCGCAATTTTTACGGCTTTTTGTTCGCGCGGGGTATAAGCACGTAATGCATGTTGTACTCGGTTGCTCAATTGCGCAAGCACGCCATCAGGCACATCCGCTGGGTTTTGCGTTACAAAATAAACCCCAACACCTTTTGAGCGAATAAGCTTAACCACTTGCTCTATTTTCTGCACCAAAGCTTTTGGCGCTTCGTCAAATAGCAAATGTGCTTCATCAAAAAAGAATACCAATTTTGGCTTTTCTGGGTCACCAACTTCTGGCAATTCTTCAAATAGTTCAGAAAGTAGCCAAAGCAAGAATGTCGCATATAATTGCGGCGATTGCATTAATTTGTCGGCGGCCAAAATATTGATATAACCTTCACCTTTGCTATTGGTTTTCATAAAGTCTTGAATATCAAGCGCCGGCTCACCAAAAAAATTATCCCCGCCTTGGTTTTCAAGGGTAAGCAAGCGGCGCTGAATTGACCCGATGGATGTGCGCGAAACATTGCCATATTCAAGCGTAAGCTGCTTTGCATTTTCACCAATATGTACCAAAATAGCTTTTAAATCTTTTAAATCAAGTAGCAATAAACCAAGGTCATCCGCCACTCTAAAAGCCACATTTATCACCCCCTCTTGGGTTTCATTTAAGTTTAAAAGTCGGCTAAATAACAATGGCCCCATATCGCTAACCGTGGTTCTAATCGGGTGACCTTGCTCACCAAATAGATCCCAAAATACCACGGGGAATTTATTCATTTCGTATCCGTCATAACCAATGTCATTAGCGCGTTTTTGTAAAAAATCTTTTTCAGTGCCTTTGACCGCAAGTCCAGATAAGTCGCCTTTTACATCCGCACAAAATACTGGCACGCCATCCGCTGCAAATCCTTCAGCCAATATTTGCAAGCTAATGGTTTTGCCCGTTCCTGTAGCACCAGCAATCAATCCATGGCGGTTGGCTAATTTTAACAATAGATTTTCTTGTTTTTTACTTTTCCCAATATAAACACTGTCTTCGTTATACATATACCCATCCATTAATCTTATAAGCAACATTCAAAATATTAAGGCTAGTTTAACCATCAAACCCCAACATGCCAGAAAAAATTTATATTTTAGGATAATTTCGACTTTAACTTGCAATTTCTTATAAAATCACCACTATCTATCTTAGTGGTGAAACAAACAATAAAAGGTAGTCCTAATGGAACAAATCATAGCAACTATTGCCGAAAAAATCGGCATCGATACAGCAATGGCAACCAAAGCAGTTGGCATTATTTTAAACTTGGTTGATAGCTCGGTATCTGATGATGTTAAAGAAAAATTATATAGCGTATTGCCAGATGCGAAAGCCATGGCAGAAACAGGCGGCGAGGAAAGTGGCGGCGGGTTAATGGGCATGGCTTCTGGGTTATTTGGCGGCGGCGGTGGCGGCGCGATGGGCGCAATGGCTGCAATGAGTAAATTATCAGATGTTGGCCTTGATACCAACCAAATTACAGATATGGGTAAAAGCCTAATGGCAAGCGTTGGCGAAGCTGGCGGTGAAGAACTGGTTGGCGAGATTGTATCGTCCATCCCAGGTCTAGATAAATTTATCTAGCAATCCCTAGCTTATGACATTTAAAATGCTGATAAGTTAGTCTAATTCTACATTGCTAAATTCAAAAGGAGCTTCATGCTCCTTTTTTATTTTTTCCAAAACCATCCAATAGCTCACCGCCATACGCTTGCGTATGTTTGTACACAGGTACCATTAGATGAGTTGAAAATAAACAAACGATGTCTATAATCAGCTAATAAATGATAAGTGAGAGTGGGTCAAATATGGAAAATGGTGTATTTAACAAGGTCAATGACCAAATATGGCGAGAAGCCGCAACATCCTCTCTTGGTGGTAAAAATGTCGATAAGTTAAGCAAACTTACTTACGATAATATTGAAATCGAACCACTTTATCATGCGAGTATAAAGCGAGATCAAGCAAAACTTCCCAACGGCGCTTGGCAAATAAATCAACCAATTAATCATCCTGATATAAATATTGCAAACCAACAAATCCAGCAAGATTTAGAGCAAGGCGTTAATGCGCTAAGCCTTTTTTCCAACCAATCACTAAATGCCCATCAATTTGGTGTTAACATTAATTCAGTTAATATCAAAAAGATATTTAAAAACATATACTTAAATATGATTAACCTACGCATTGAGTCTGGCTTAGATGAATTTGAAATTGCAAAACTTGTCGAAAATCATTATATAGAGCAAGATTATTTTTCAAAATCTACTCAACTATCACTGGGCATTGACCCAATAGGCAAACTCGCTCAATATGGTGGTTGGCAAAATGATGTTTCAACTATAAAATCTAAAACTCAAGCTGCATTAAAAGGTTTTCAAGCAAATCATATATTAAGAATCGACGGCAGAATTGCGCATCAAGCAGGCGCGAGCGAAGCACAAGAATTAAGCTTTATTCTAGGCGCAGCATTAACCTATTTAAAATGGGCTGATGAGGCAAAAATAGACCTCAATATTGCGGCAAAAAAAATAGAAATTTGCCTAAGCACAACCCAAAATCAATTCATGAGCATTGCAAAAATTCGCGCAGTGCGGCAATTATGGGCTGAGTTGCTAGAAGGCCTTGGCATAGAGCTGCATGATGCCTTTATTTTTGCCGAAAGTTCATTTCGCATGGTTAGCAAACGTGATCCTTGGGTCAATATTTTGCGCAGCACTGTCGCCTGTCTTAGCGCAGGTTTAGGCGGCGCCAATCAAATCGCCCTATTGCCAATCAGTGCAGCGCTCGGGCTAGCACCCAGTTTTGATCGGCGCATTGCGCGGCATATTCAAACCATCCTGATCGAAGAAAGCCATTTAGCAGATATTTGCGACCCAAGCAAAGGTTCAGCCTATGTTGAAACATTGACCGATAGTTTGGTCAAAAAATCTTGGCAAGTCTTTCAAACTTGTGAAAAATCTGGTGGACTTTTAGAAAATCTCATCAATGGCAATATCCAGAGCGATATCGCTAAAACTACCACAAAACGCCTTGCACAATTAACAACACGCCAACAAGCCATCACTGGCACATCAGAATTCCCCAACTTAACTGAGGATGATTATAAATGTACAAAAGCACCCGAAGTTGGCATTTTACATGCAGAATTTGCAATTAAAGTCACAGCATTAAAACCAATTAGGGATGCTGAAATATTCGAGTCTTTGCGTGATAAATCAGATAGGATTTTGAAAATAAAAGGCACTCGCCCGAGTATTTTAATTGCCAAAATCGGTAGCGCGAAAGATTATTTAGGCCGCTCAACCTTTGCTCAAAACTTTTTTGAAGTCGGTGGCATCACAGCGTTAGATGCAGAAGGCGGGGTGGATATGGTTGCCATAATTAACGATTTTAAAGCCAGTGGTTCTAACTATGCCATCATTGCTTCCTCAGATGCCCATTACCAAAAACATGCCGTAGAATTGGCACAATTGCTCAAACAAAATGGAGCCAAACATCTCTATTTAGCCGGTAATCCGCCAGCAGATGCAAAAACTGCTTACCAAAAGGCAGGAATAGATGAATTTGTGCATGTGAAAACAGATTTGGTTCAATCGCTAAATGCACTTTATACCCATATTGAAAAGGGAGATCAAAATGTCTAAATTTGATGAAATAGCCGATCGCCCATTGTCTTATCGAACCCCACAAACCAAAGCAACAGGCAATGATACCGCTAATGACGCACCGATCTCGACCCCAGAAGGTATTAATTTAAAAACCAATTATGTGGCAGATGATATTAAAGACCTGCCATATTTAGACAGCTATCCAGGTTTTGCGCCCTATATTCGCGGCCCCTACCCCACAATGTATAGCGCAAGACCATGGACAATTCGCCAATATGCGGGCTTTTCAACGGCAGAAGATAGCAACGCATTTTATCGGCGTAACCTCGCAGCGGGTCAAAAAGGCCTATCGGTGGCGTTTGATTTAGCAACCCATCGCGGTTATGATAGCGACCATGAACGCGTCACAGGTGATGTTGGTATGGCAGGCGTTGCAATCGATAGCATTTATGACATGCGCACATTATTTGATAAGATTCCACTTGATCAAATGAGCGTTTCAATGACCATGAATGGCGCAGTATTGCCAATTTTAGCGCTCTATGTCATTGCAGCAGAAGAGCAAGGTGTATCACCCGAAAAACTAAGCGGCACCATTCAAAATGATATTTTAAAAGAATTTATGGTGCGCAATACCTATATTTACCCACCAAAACAAAGCATGCGAATTATTTCCGATATTTTTAGCTACACTTCTGAATTTATGCCAAAATACAACAGCATTTCAATTTCTGGCTATCATATGCAAGAAGCGGGTGCCACGGCTGATCTTGAGCTAGCCTACACATTAGCAGATGGACTTGAATATGCCAAAGCTGGCGTTGCCGCAGGCATTGATATTGATAAATTTGCACCAAGATTAAGCTTTTTCTGGGCAACGGGCATGAATTTCTTTATGGAAATTGCAAAAATGCGCGCCGCAAGAATGATCTGGGCAGACAAAATGCGAAAATTTAACCCAAAAAACCCTAAAAGCCTGTCATTGCGCACCCATTGCCAAACTTCAGGCTGGAGCTTAACCGCGCAAGATGTGTTTAACAATGTCACAAGAACTTGTGTTGAAGCCATGGCCGCAACCCAAGGTCACACCCAAAGCTTGCATACTAATGCACTGGATGAAGCATTGGCATTACCAACCGACTTTTCAGCCCGAATTGCACGTAACACCCAACTATTCATCCAACAAGAAACCGCAACTTGCGATGTAATCGACCCGTGGGGTGGTAGTTATTTTGTCGAAAAACTAACCCATGACTTAGCCGCTAAAGCACTCGCGCATATGGCCGAAATAGAAAAAATTGGCGGCATGGCAAGCGCGATTAATGCAGGCATCCCCAAATTACGAATAGAAGAAGCCGCCGCACGCACCCAAGCACGCATCGATAGCGGCCGGCAAACAGTCGTCGGGGTCAATAAATATATTTTGGATGATGAAGAGAAAATTGACGTATTAAAAGTTGATAATTATAAAGTCCGAAAAATGCAGCTAGACAAACTAAAACGCTTAAAAGCCGAACGCAATCAAGCGGAGGTGGATCTCATGCTAGACCGCCTTACAGATGCTGCCAAAACAGGTCAAGGCAATGTCATGGCATTGGCGATTGATGCCGCGCGCGCTAAAGCTACAGTCGGTGAGATTTCCTATGCGATGGAAAAAGTCTATGGCCGCCATGTTGCAAAAATCAAAGCAATATCAGGCATTTATCGTAAAGAAATAGGCGAAGATGACGTCATTTTACAAAAAGTAGAAGCAGCCATTACAAGGTTTAAAAAGCTTGATGGCCGCAAACCACGTATTTTTGTCGCAAAAATGGGGCAAGATGGCCATGATCGTGGCCAAAAAGTCATCGCCTCTGCCTTTGCTGATTTGGGCTTTGATGTCGTTATTGGGCCTCTTTTTCAAACCCCAGAGGAAGCCGCCATGCAAGCCATCGAAAATAATGTGCATATTATAGGCGCAAGTTCGTTGGCTGCTGGTCATTTAGTATTTGTACCAGCTCTGAAAGATGCCCTAAAAGCCCATGGCCGAGGTGATATTATGATCGTCGCAGGCGGGGTAATCCCACCGCAAGACTATGATGACTTATATAAAGCAGGCGCTGCAGCCATCTTCCCACCAGGCACAGTCATCAGCCAAGCCGCACTTGATCTAATAGAACAATTAAGCCGCGACCTAGGCTATTCAAACTAAACCATATTAACCGAGTTTACTAAAAAGTGACTAATTGACGTTATTTAATGTTAAGGTGAATTTCAATTTTTAGTTTTTATGAGCAGCTCATATGGACAGGCGTAATTTTTTATCATTGGCTAAAACCACTGGGGCTATATCCATCGGCCTAACTGTTGGTATGCATGCAAATATTGTTAATGCAGAAACAAAAAGCAAACATGTTTTTAATGCTGCAGATTATGGCTTAGAACCCAATATTTCTTCCGACCAAACCAATATTTTGCAGCAAGCAATTGACGCTGCAACGGCCAAACAACAATCCCTATTCATTCCTGCGGGATTCTACAATATCAAAGCGGTAACATTACCTACAAATTGCCATATATTTGGTGTTAATGGCCAAACAAAATTAATCCAAAAAGATGATTCTCCAATTATTTTATGTGAGAATGTCGCCAATATCCAAATTAATACTCTCATTTTTGAAGGCAATTTTGCCAGTAGTCCAAATAGTAAAATTATTGACTTCTCATCGGTCGATGGTTTTATGATAGAGCAATGTAAAGTCTACAATAGTCAAGGCAATGGGTTTATGATTTATAAGTCAACAGGACAAATCATTGCCAATGAGTTTTCTAGTTTAGGCCATGTTGCAATCTTCGCGACCGATTGTAAAAACCTTAAAATCATACGCAATACCATCCAAAATATTGATAATAATGGCATTTTAATTTGGCAAGGTAATAAGGCAGATGATGGCAGCATTATCAGCCATAACCATATTTCAAAAATTGATAGTAAAGCTGGTGGTACGGGGCAAAATGGCAATGGCATTAATATATTCAAGGCCAATAAAGTGATCGTTTCAGAAAATCAATTTGACGATTGTTTTTTCAGCGCTGTGCGCATTAACAACGGCGACAATTGCCAAATCATCAATAATAATTGCAGCAATATTGGCGAGGTCGCACTTTATGCAGAATTTGCTTTTAATGGGGTGATTATCAATAATAACATGGTAGATTTGGCAGCAGCAGGCATTTCAATCTCCAACCTCAACGACAATGGTCATTTGGCGGTTTGCAAAGGCAATTTACTGCGCAACCTAACCTTGCGGTTTGATAGAGACGGTGAAAATGACCCAAGATCATTTGGCATCGCCGCTGAAGGCGATGTTTTAATCGAAGGTAATGTGATTGAAAATGCCACTAGTTTTGGCATTGGCGGCGGTTATGGCGCCTATCAACGCAACTTAAGCATTGTTAACAACATGGTCAAAGATTGCGGTTATGGCATCATTTTTTCCGTCGCACCAAATGCGGGTAAGGTCGCAATCAGCAATAATAGTATTGCCAATGGGCGCAAACAGGCAATCGCTGGCTTTGAGTGGGATAAAATCGCCACAGATGACTTAATCCATGACAATCAAAAATTCGATCAAGGCAGCTATGCTAACGTGCATATCAGCAATAATGTTACAATTTAATTCAAGCCAACTCTCAAAAGTTCCAATATTTTGAAGGTCGAATTTGTGCTGCCTCATGTCCATTGCAATTGCTTAAGCCGCGGTGGGTAAATCGCGCAATAACCCCATCATCTTCAGGTTTTAAAATATCAAGCTTTTTAAGCAAAGCCGAAAGCGCAAACTCAGAGCCACGGCTTGAACCAAAACCATCTTTTAATGCACCATCATCACATTTTAATGCAATGCCAATACCATGTTCTGGTAAGGATACACAAAACACCCCCTCAGCGCCAGTCTTTACAAAAACTGGTGTCGATAATTCACGCATAATATTTGTGCAATAACGGCCAGTCCCTGCCACATAAAACGGCTCAGCCATCACCGCTTCCTGCAGCGTTTTAAATGCCCCACCGCGTATTGCCCCAAGGCCTTTACCGCGCGATATTTTTGCAAATGCCGTCGCCCAAGATTTTAACGGCGCTGCCCATGTCGGCAGTGAACAGCCGTCAATGCCGACAGGTGCTTGGTTCAAATCAAATTCTGTCAGGTCACTCATTAAAGTTGCAATTTCAACCTGTAATGGATGCTCAATATCAATATAGCCTTTGGTATCATAGCCAGTGCTTCTTGCATAAGCCAACATACCAGAATGTTTGCCTGAACAATTATTATGCAACGCACAAGGGCTTGCATCAGTTTTTATTAAATCATGGTAAGTGGCTTTATCATATGGCATATGGGCGCCGCATTCTAGATCATCCACACTTAAACCAACGGACTCTAACAAAGTCGATGCGGTCTGTGTATGGCCAATTTCACCATTATGTGACGAACAGCATAAAGATAACTGCTTGTCATTGAGGCGTAATTTATCCGCCACACCAGATTCAACCAGCGGCAGTGCTTGCATAATTTTAATCGCAGAACGTGGGAAAATTAACTTATCAACATCGCCGATTGACATAAGCTCTTGCCCATTTTCATCCACCACATAAGCCGCCCCACGGTGCACGCTTTCAATATGGCCAGCACGCAAAATATCAACCAGAATCGGATTCATCTCATTTCCTTAAGTAATTTCAGTCAAAATAGTCACAAATGCCCACTCAAACAAGTAAAAACTTATGCTGACAAATCAAAATTTATGATGGATTTTATTGAATCTTAATGGCTGGGGTACCAGGGATCGAACCTGGGATCGTCGGATCAAAACCGAATGCCTTACCGCTTGGCCATACCCCAACAACATTGAGCACTGAATAAACTGAATTTTCAAAAAGCGCAACCTCTCATTTGCATGTTTTCCCAATAAATTTTAGATAAACCGCTTTTTAGGCATATTTTTAAACAATCCTGGCAGCCTATATGGTAGATCAACTAATTTTACCCATACAACGCTAATGTCTTGCAAATTACATCACTTATTTTACAGTGAATAAGCAACAGAGGCCGATCATGATACAAATTAAACAAATTTCTAAAAATATCAGACGGGTTACCTGCCCCAACCCAAGTAAATTTACTTTTAAAGGCACCAATTGTTTTATCATTGGACAAAGCGCACTAACCATCATTGACCCAGGGCCAATTATACCTGATTTTATACCACAATTGCTAACCGCCCTAAACGGTGAGCAGATCAATCAAATATTGATCACCCATACCCACCGCGATCATTCACCCGCAGCAGCCGAATTGGTCGCATTAACAGGCGCTAAAACCTATGCAAGTGGCAAACATGGCCTGTATCGTACCGACATTCCAAATCCGTTTGAAAATAGTGGCGACTGGGCATTCATACCCGATATAAACGTTAGAGATGGCGAAACTTTTACCTGCGATAATTTACAATTTAAAGCCATTCAAACTGATGGCCACTGCTATAATCATATGGGTTACGCTTTAACTCATATTGACAATATAACAACTACATCCACCGAAAACTGCCTGTTTGTTGGTGATCATATTATGGGCTGGGCAAGCACCATCGTTGCCCCGCCAGATGGTAATATGTCTCGCTATATGGCAAATTTATATAAATTACAAAATGACGATTACAATGTCTTATACTCAGCCCATGGCGCAGCCATTAAATCCCCCAAAACGCGCGTTACCGAGCTGATAGAACATCGCCTAAAGCGCGAAACTGAAATTATCGCCTGCCTAAATGATGGCATTGATGATATTTTAACAATGGTTAAAATAAATTATCCAAAGCTTGATTCGGCATTAATTGGCCCCGCCGCTCTCTCAACCCTTTCACAATTAGAATGGTTGATGGATAAAAACATGGTGACAAGTGATGTCGGCCTGCACATTGATGCGCGTTATAGACTGATTTAACCTTGCATAATACGCAATTTGCCCCATATATATAGCATGTAATTATAGACACTCTTTCGGGGGCAGCTTATGGCCAGTACTCAGCTTTATCAAATCTTAAATGTCAGCAAAACAGCTGATGAAAAGCAATTAAAGTCGGCTTATCGTAAACTTGCCAAACAATATCATCCAGACAGCAATAAAGATAATCCAAAAGCCGCAGAGCAATTTGCAAAAATCAGCAATGCCTATGATATATTGAAAGATCAAGAAAAACGCCAACAATATGACGCTGGTATCATTGATGAAAAAGGCAATCAAACTGGCTTTGCAGCTGGCGGCAGTCCATTTGGTGGTGGCCACCCCTTTGGCGGTGGGCAGGCGCGCGGCAATCCTTTTGGTGGGCAACAAGCTGGCTTTGATGATGTTTTTTCAGACCTTTTTGCAGGCATGGGCGGCGGTAGAGCGCAGCAAAGGCCACAAAAGGGCCAAGATGCGCAATTAAGAGTAACCCTAGAATTTCAAGAAGCCGCCCTTGGTACAGCCAAGCAGGTGCGTAATGGCTTGGGTAAATTAATCAATGCCAAAATCCCCAAAGGGGTCGAAGATGGCCAAAACATAAGGCTTAAGGGCCAAGGCAGCGCTTCACCCAATGGTGGCCCAAATGGTGATTTATTGCTAAAGATTGCCATTTTACCGCATGAGTTTTACAAACGCGATGGTAAAAATATCCGCGTAGAACAAGAAGTTTCATTAAATGATGCGGTGCTGGGTGAAAAAATAACCGTTAGCACCCTTCATGGTGCAATTGCACTTAGACTACCGCGCAATGTAAGCTCTGGAAAAGTCTTCAGGTTAAAAGGCAAAGGCATTGATGATGGCAAAGGTGCAGGCGATCAATTTGTAAAGATTATGATTACCCTGCCTGAGGAGGATGACAAAGACTTGCTATCATTGATGAAACAATGGGCAAAAAAGAAATTGTCACTAAAAACTGATGTCTAATTTTAACTCAGTCTTGCTTAACGGCTGCATATTTAATATAAATAGATAATATGTTTGGCGCATTGCGCATTTTTCTAAAGGATAAACATGACAAATATTGGTAATTTAATGGCTGGCAAACGTGGTCTAATCATGGGCGTCGCAAACAATCGCAGCATTGCTTATGGCATTGCAAAGGCTTTTAAATCACAAGGTGCTGAAATTGCACTTTCATATCAAGATGAGGCGATTTTAAAGCGGGTTAAAAAAGTTGCTGATGAGTTGGAAGTTGATACATTATACGAATGTAATGTAACAGATGATGCCAGCATAGACACCCTGTTTGAAAGTCTAAAAGAAAAATGGGGCAGCATTGATTTTGTGGTACATGCTCTAGCTTTTTCCGATAAGGATGAGCTGGTCGGCCGCTATGTCGATACAAGCGCTAAAAATTTCGACATGACAATGAATATTTCTTGCTATTCTTTCACAGCCGTCGCAAAACGTGCTGAAAAACTCATGCCAAATGGTGGCGCATTGCTTACCTTAACCTATTATGGCGCAGAACGGGTTATGCCGCATTATAATGTTATGGGCGTTGCTAAAGCTGCTCTAGAAGCCAGTGTTCGCTATCTTGCGGTTGATCTTGGTAAAGGTCAAATCAGAGTGAATTCAATTTCAGCGGGGCCAATTCGAACCTTAGCATCTGCTGGTATTGGTGATTTCAAATATATCCTTAAATGGAACCAATATAACGCTCCATTACAACGTAGCGTCACCATTGACGAAGTCGGCAATAGCGCACTTTATCTATGTTCAGATCTTGGCACCGCAGTCACGGGGGAGACCCATCATGTTGATAGTGGCTATCATGTGGTTGGTATGAAGCAAGTTGATGCACCAGACATTTCCACTGTCGAGCTTAAAAAAGACTAAGTCCAAATTCTAAAATCCATTCAAATAAGGATCGCGCATGTCATATAATTTATTTGGGCATTTGTTTAAATTTATGACATGGGGCGAAAGCCACGGCCCTGCTATTGGCTGCGTAGTCGATGGATGCCCGCCCAATATCCCCCTAACGGTCGATGATATTCAACCATTTTTAGATTTGCGCAAACCCGGCACCTCGCGTCATACCACCCAACGGCGCGAGCAAGATATGGTAAAGATTCTATCTGGCGTATTTGAAAATGAAGACGGCCAACAAGTTACCACCGGCACCCCCATTTCTTTGATGATCGAGAATATGGATCAACGCTCAAAAGATTATGGCGAGATTAAAAACCAGTTCCGCCCGGGCCATGCCGACTTCACCTATCAGTCCAAATATGGCATTCGAGACTATCGCGGCGGTGGCCGCTCTAGCGCACGTGAGACCGCAATGCGCGTTGCTGCAGGTGGCATTGCACGCAAAATTATTGCTGATATTAAAATCACCGGCGCATTGGTGCAAATGGGTGAATTAAAAATCAACTATGATAATTGGGACGATGCACAAATTTCTCAAAACCCATTTTTTTGCCCCGATGCAAAAATGGCCAAACAATGGGAAGATTATCTAGACGGTATACGTAAGGCAGGCTCAAGCATTGGTGCAATAATTGAAGTGCGGGCATCAAATGTACCCGTTGGCCTTGGTGCACCAATTTATGCAAAATTAGATCAAGATTTAGCATCGGCAATGATGAGCATTAATGCCGTAAAATCGGTCGAAATTGGTGCTGGCGATCATGCCGCAAATTTAACAGGTGAGCAAAATGCCGACCAAATCCGCTTAGATGATCAGGGCGATCCGATATTTTTAAGCAATAATGCAGGTGGTATTTTAGGCGGCATCAGCAGCGGTCAAGACATTATTATTCGCTTTGCTGTTAAACCAACCTCAAGCATTTTAACCAAACGCCAATCAGTCGATAAATTTGGCAAAGAAGTGGATATATTGACCAAGGGCCGTCATGACCCATGTGTTGGCATTCGCGCTGTCCCCGTTGGCGAGGCGATGATGGCCATTGTTCTGGCCGATCATTTATTACTCAATCGCGCACAATGTGGTTAAGCATTTATCCTAGCAAATATTAGTAATTATCGTTTATGCTAAATTAGTGTGATTGTCATCTATGGTTGCCGATGTAGAGCCGTTCTTGACAGGAGATAATTGTTTTACTGGCTTATTTTTGCTTTTAAACCAAAACCCAAAACAATAACCAATTATAAATATCACAATTGACATTTGAAAAATAAACTTAGTCAAACCAAATAATAAAAATTTCATCTTCTTTCCTTTACCCCATAAGAATAGGTTAAAAAGATTAATAAAATTTAATGTAATTTATTTGATTAAATTAATGGTTAAGTAAGTGTTAATCACGTGTCAAATAAGCAACCAATTCCAAATGAGATGAATATTTAAACTGATCAATTGCGGCCAAATGTTCAATTTTAAATCCAGCAGCGATAAGCTTTTTAGCATCACGGCCAAAACTATTAGCATTGCATGATATATATACAATCTGGTTGATTTTACTGTCACATAATTGTTTAACTTGCGCTTCAGCACCTGCACGAGGTGGGTCAATTATGGCAGCAGCAAATTTATTTAGCTCATCTTTAAATAAAGGCCGGCGAAACAAATCGCGTGCTGTTGCGGTGACTTGTTTAAGTTTTATGCTCACATCTCCGCCTGAGCGGTTATAGCCTTCGCTAAGCGCTTCAATCGCAAATTTATCACTGTCAAAAGCCGTAATTTTATGGCTTTTTGCCAAAGCAAAACTAAATGTCCCGATGCCCGCAAATAAATCAACAATATCACCCTTCACCGCTTGTAAATGTTTTATGACATAATCACTCATGCTAGTTTCAGCAGCCTTAACCGCCTGCATAAACCCACCAGCGACAGGGCTAACTTTCACAGTATTAAAGGTTTCAAACAAGTCTTTTCGTTGCAATATAAGCTCATCATTAATCACCAAACGTGCAAGGTTTAGCTCAACAGACTTCTCATTCACATAATTTATTTCATCATAATTATGCTCATATTTTACATTATCAAGTGCAATTTCAAGCGCACCACTATAGTCAGATATGCTAATATATGAAATGCCTTTACGGCTCATCATTGGCTTAATAAATTCAGCCAATTGGGGGATAACCTGCATAATATTTTTGGTTATAATTGGGCAATGATCAAGCGGAATAATGTCATGGCTTTCTGCTTTATGATAACCAATCATCACTGATTTTTTTGTGCGTTTTGCGGCAATCTTAATGCGTCTACGGCAATTAACATCCCTTTTAGAGACATCAAAACCGATATAATCATCAATTGTTTTATCAATGTCATGTTGTTGCAACGCATACGTTAAGTTGGATTTTTTCCACTCATCATAAAAATCAGTGTGCATATGCTGGGCAATACAAGCCCCACATTTTGTAAAATGCTGGCAGCTAGGCTTAACCCGACTTGCCGAAGGCTCAATAATGCGTTCTAAAATATAGCCATTATCTTTACTAGAAATCTCAACAATTTCATTGGGCAAAGCAAACGGAATATAAGCCGGTCGACCATCAATATTAGCGATTGCATGGCCTTTATGACCAATTGCATCTATTTTTACTTGCATTGCATTAACCTGATTTTCAAAATGGGGTAAAAATCTTAATTCTTTAGCGCCTGTTTAACAGTATTTATTATGCCTGTAGCGTTCAAGCCAGCTTTATCATACATTTTAAACGGCGTATCATGATTTATAAAATTATCTGGCAAATATTTGGGTCTAAACTTTAATCCACCACCCAACAAATCATTGGCTACTAAATAATCAAGTACCATTGTCGAAAGTCCGCCGATAGAGCCTTCTTCAACGGTTATCAATAAATCATGAGCTTGTGCCAATTCATCGACCAATTTAGTATCAATTGGTTTGGCAAATATTGCATCAGCAACCGTAACACAATATCCGTCTTGCTCTAAAGCTTCAGCGGCTTTTAAGCTTTCTTCAAGGCGTGTTCCATAGCTCAGAATCGCAATTTTTTTATCCGATTTTGAATTTGAATTTATGGCTTTTACAATCTTGCCTTTACCAATTTCAAGTGGCACACCAACATCGGGCAAATCAACGCCAATGCCCTCACCACGTGGGTATCTAAAAGCACATGGGCCATCATTATAAGCTGCCGCTGTTGCAACAATATGCACCAATTGGGCTTCATCGCTGGCTGCCATTACCATCATGTTGGGTAGGTTACACAGATAAGCAATGTCAAAGCTACCTGCATGGGTTGGGCCATCAGCCCCCACTAATCCCGCACGGTCAATAGCAAATTTAACAGGCAAATTCTGTATGACCACATCATGTACAATCTGGTCATAACCGCGTTGCAAAAATGTTGAATATAAAGCTACAAATGGCTTAAGTCCCTCACAAGCCATGCCAGCACCAGCTGTCACTACATGTTGCTCTGCAATGCCCATATCAAAACATCGGTCAGGGAACTCGCTCTGAAACTTAATCAAGCCCGAACCTGATAACATGGCAGCGGTAAGCGCTACAATGGTCTTATCTTTACGGGCTTCTTTAATTAAGCTCTCACCAAATACATCTTGGTATTTAGGTGCGTTAGAAATGCCTTTGCTAAGCTCTCCGGTTGTTGGGTTAAATTTACCAACACCATGATATTTATCATGGCTATTTTCAGCAGCTGGAAACCCCTTGCCTTTTTGGGTTTTAATGTGCAGCAATATTGGTTTATCTTCTTCATCTTTAATATTGCGTAATACAGGCAATAAATGTTCAAGATTATGGCCATCAACCACACCAACATAATAAAATCCCATGGCCTCAAAAAACGCCCCACCGCCGGACAATAAAGTGCGGGTATATTCTTCGGTTTGAGCCAATGCATAGCCAACAGGTTTGGGTAGCTTTTGCGCAATCTTCTTGCCAATATCGCGCAATGTCATATAAGTATCGCCGCTTAAATGCCTAGCAAAATAAGCTGACAATGCCCCCACAGGGCGGTCGATCGACATATCATTATCATTAAGCACAACAATCAATCGCCCATTGGTTAAATGCGCGTTATTCATCGCCTCATATGCCATACCTGCGGTAATGGATCCATCACCAATTACCGCAATGATATTGTGTTTTTCACCTTTAATATCCCGCGCCAAAGCCATACCTACCCCAGCAGATATAGAGGTTGAACTATGCCCTGCGCCAAAAGTATCATAATCACTTTCACTACGCTTGGTAAAACCCGATATACCACCGCCCTGGCGAATACTCAGCATTTTATCACGGCGCCCAGTTAAAATTTTGTGAGGGTAAACTTGATGTCCAACATCCCAAATTATTTTATCTTCGGGTGTGTTAAATACCTTATGTAGCGCAACGGTTAACTCAACCACACCAAGCCCCGCGCCTAAATGCCCGCCCGTCAGCGATACCGAATAAACCATATCGGCTCTTAGTTCATCAACCAATTGGCGTAAATCAACATCATTAATTTTGCGTAAGTCTGCAGGAATATTAATATTGTCTAACAAAGGTGTTTTTGGTTTTAAGTCTTTCACTTGGCAATACTCATCATTATAAATCAGCAGCTTCAACGGATTGCGGTATATTGCTCAATAAAGTAATTTTCTCAACCCGCTGTTCAGCTTCTTGTAATTTATCGCTGCAAAATTGTTTAAGCTTTTCACCGCGTTCATATTGCGCGATGGATTTATCCAATTCAATATTCCCACTTTCAAGGGTTTTAACAATTTGTTCCAGTTCAGCTAATGCTTGTTCAAAGGTTAGATCTTGGATATTATCGCCCATTTGTAGCTCGCTCGTAAACAAGGCAAATAAATGCCAGTAAAATTGGTTCTAACCTAACTATGCCAAAACCGCTATTATGTCCAATTTTATTGCCGTTTGAATGTGCACAACTTTAAAATCAAGTCTTATTTTCCAACGCCTTTAGACTAACGGGTGCGACTGAATCATCTGGCACAAAAAAATCGGGCATTAAATTCTGGCTCGGATCAACTCGATACTGGTCAAAGTCTCGCAAACCTTGTTCATATAAAAAACTATCATCAATGATAAATTGTCCAGTAAAACTTTTTGCATCTTTAGCAAAAATACCCATAGCGGCATCCGCTACAATAGCGGGGGTGCGAGAGGCATTAATCATAATGTCACCACCAAGAATGTTCTTAATAGCGGCCGTGGCAATTGTTGTGCGCGGCCAAAGTGCGTTCACCGCAATGCCGTGTTTTTTTAATTCGCCCGCTAAACCAAGTACCACCATGCTCATACCAAATTTTGCCATGGTGTAAGCCACATTGCCTGCAAACCATTTTTCTTGCATATCCAGTGGGGGCGACATGCTTAATATATGCGGGTTGTCAGATTTAATTAAATGCGGCAACGCATATTTACAAACCATAAAGGTGCCGCGCGCATTCACCTGATTCATCAAATCAAAGCGCTTCATTTCAGTCTTATCAAGCGGGGTTAATGAAATTGCCGAGGCATTATTAACCACAATATCAATGCCACCAAAATGTTGGGCAGTTTTTTCAATCGCCTCTTTCACATGGTCTTCTTCACGAATGTTGACCCTAAGGGGCAACGCTTTACCACCCGCAGCTTCAATTTCTTTTGCAGCTGTGTATATTGTGCCTTCTAATTTTGGGTTAGGCTTGGTGCTTTTGGCGGCAATGGCAATGTTAGCACCTTGTTTGGCAGCAGCTAAAGCAATGGCTAAACCAATACCACGGCTCGCACCAGTGATAAACAGAGTCTTACCTTTTAAAGGCGTATCATTTAGAGCCGTATCAGTCATATTATCTCCTAAATTTCAAACATATCATCAGGCGCTTCTAGCAATGCCTGGCTTCCATCAATGATTATTTTGCTTAAGGCTACAGTTTCAGGCAACAAGCTTTCAGCAAAAAATCTGGCCAAGACCAAATATTCTGCTTGGTTGGATAATTTCCCAACAGCATTAAATGCCCCTTTGGCAATATAATGCGCGCCCAAAAGAAGCCCCATTAAACGCATATAATTGGTTGCTGCAACCAATGGTAAATCTGGGTCATCTTGACGGGCAGAAAGCAGCCATAAAGTAGCTTGTTTGGCAGCATCAGCTGCATCATTCAAACGATAAGCCGTTTTGCCAAAGTCATAGTCAGATGCCATGATCTCATCGGCAGTTTCAACCACTTGATCAATAAATTTCAAAGCCGTTGTGCCATTGTCCATGCTAAGCTTTCGCCCAACCAAATCCATCGCCTGAATGCCATTGGTGCCTTCATAAATCGCTGCAATCCGAGCATCTCGGTAATGCTGCGCCGCGCCAGCTTCTTCAATAAATCCCATACCACCGTGAATTTGCACCCCTAACGAGGCGGTTTCCATCCCCATATCAGTCGCATAACCCTTGGCAATTGGGGTTAAAAAGTCAACATCTAACTTAGCCTGTTTGGCCGCATCGCCCTCTAACTTCTTACTCAAATCTAGGCACAAAGCAGTCTGATAACAAATGGCACGCGAGGCTAAAGTAAAGCAGCGCTGTTTTAGCAACATATGGCGAATATCTGGGTGATTTTTAATTAGCGTCATTTTATTCTCTGGTGTATCAGAGCGCCGACCTTGGGTGCGGGTATTGGCATAATTTAATGCATGCTGATAAGCGCGATCACCAATTGCAACCCCTTGAATGGCAACCATTAAGCGGGCGCTATTCATCATCATAAACATGCCATTAATGCCCTTATTCTCATCACCAATTAAATAAGCTTTTGCACCAACGCCATTACCGCCATATTGCATCGTGCAAGTTGGGCTAGCATGAATGCCGAGCTTTTCTTCAATGCCCACCACCTCCATGTCATTTTGCGCACCAAGACTGCCATCGTCATTGACCAAAAATTTTGGCACAATGAATAAAGATAAACCTTTCACCCCTTTGGGCGCATCTTCAACTCGCGCCAGAACCAAATGTACAATATTTTCCGCCATTTGATGCTCACCATAGGTGATGAATATTTTGGTGCCAAATAATCTAAACTCGCCATCAACGCCATTTTCATCGCGTTTGGCTTTGCAAGCAAGGCTGCCAAGGTCAGAGCCAACATCAGGTTCGGTTAAATCCATGGTTGCAGACCATTTACCAGTAACAACATTCTCTAAATAAGTCTGCTTTTGCTGCTCTGTACCAATATTCTTAATCGCATCGGCTGCCCCTTGGGTTAAAACCGAGCAAAGCGCAAACGCCATCGAGGCAGAGTTGAACATTTCTTGAGTGGCAACTGATAATATATTTGGCAAACCTTGCCCGCCAAAATCTGGGTCATGGGGCAACGCTCCCCATCCGGCATCACACCAATCTTTATAAGCTTTGCCCCAACCAGTGGGGGTCTTAACTTGGTTAAATTGGTTGTCATGGGCAATAAATTGACTGCCCTGTATATCACCAATTCTATTTAACGGCGCCAATTCATTTTCGCTAAATTTTGCTGCTTCATTTAGCACCGCATCAATTAAGTCTTCCGACAAATCCTCAAACTGCCCTTGCTTCACCCGGTCGGCAAAATCCAAAATATAATCCAAGGTGAATTTTATGTCATTAATCGGTGCTTTATAAGTCATGCCATCTCTCTTTTTATTTTTTGAGTTAATTACGAGTGCTGTCGGTAGAGACT
>JADGDI010000025.1 GCA_016744975.1 Hyphomicrobiales bacterium
CTATAATATAGTGCAGCCACATCAAGCTGCCCACCAATAGCATAATGGCAACAGCAGCACTACCGCAATCTTTCGCAGCCTTTAAAAGCAGTGTTTTTTTACCCATTTCATCAACAATTGCTTCAATAGCGGTGTTCAAGCATTCGACGGCCATAACCACTAAAAAAGCCATATTGAGTATCCAGAAATGTAAAAAATCCAACTTAAAATAAAATGACAAACCAAGGCTAAAAGTCAAAAGAAACAAATTGCGCCTAAAGCTGGTTTCATGAATGAATGCAAATTTTAACCCCGCCATTGAGTAACCAGCGGCCTGAAAAAACTGAACTATATAATTGCCCGATGTTGGTTTTTCTTGCATATCTCTCTCATTACTAAATTTATAGGTTTTTATTCTTTTTCTCACTAAGGGTAATATTCATTATATCCAAAACACACTAACAATAGCAATTAAGATGGCCACAAGTAGTAATAATATGTGTCCAAACAAAATCTTTATTGCTAAATATTTATTTCACTCTAATACTGCCAGATAATAAATTCCTATTTTCAAGAGTTTTAATGCCATGCTAAAATCCGTTAAACTATTTTGCTTTTTGTGTTTTTTTACTACCAATTCGCTAACTTTCGCGGTTGCTAAACCCCAAATTGTATTCGATTTAAACACAGGTAAAGTTTTAGCAGGCACAGACATTGACCAACAATGGTACCCCGCCTCACTTACCAAAATTATGACAGGATATTTGGCCTTCATTGCCATTACCGAACGCCAAGACATCAGTTTAAAAACCAAAATCACCCTATCCAAATACGCAGCTGGCCAACCGCCAAGCAAATTAGGCATTGGTACTGGCAACTCGATCTCTCTAGAGCGCGCATTACAAGCATTATTTACCCGCTCAACCAATGATTTAGCAGTCGGCATTGCCGAAACCTTGTCAGGTTCAGAAACTGCATTTGTTAACAAGATGAACACTACCGCAAAGATGCTTGGCATGCATAATACCCGTTTTATCAACCCACATGGTTTATTTGACAAACGTCAAATCTCCTCTGCGCGTGATTTAGCAAAACTAACCCAAGCAATTATCCTCGAATTTCCGCAATTTGCACATTTTTATAAAATGTCACATTTTAAAATCGGTAAAAAGAAATTAAGAAACCGCAATGGTCTTTTAAGAAGTTATCAAGGCACCGACGGTTTAAAAACTGGTTTTGTCTGCTCATCTGGTTATAATTTGGTGGCAACAGCAGAACGTAATGGTCAAAAAATCGCGGCCATCATGTTGGGCGGTAAAAATGTTAAAAGCCGTGATACGCAGGTAATTCGTTTATTAGATTTTGGCTTTGGTGAACTCAAGAACAACCACTATAAAGCCAATGCAACCATCTACAATGCTAAATCAGAAGCCTATAAGCCACCTTTTGATATGCGCCCAATCTCCTGCCCCGTTAGAGCCAGAACAAAAAAGAAAAAATAGCCGATCAACCCAATTAGAAGATTAATAATATTCCTATTCTAAAGTAACCACTATGATCAATTCAACCAAATTAAAATTCATTCTACTGTCTCTGCTGGCGTCATCAATGTTTGCAACCATGGCACCTTTCACCGTTGCCACTGAACAAGCAGGTCTTATCCCCGCCTATGCAGTATTATATCGCATCATCATCATCACAATATTGGCCGCACCATTTGTTTATATTTATGCCCGCCATCTCTTCATTTTTACCAAGCAGCAATTCTGGTTAATCAATGCCCAAGCTTTGGCTGGCACATTTTTAAATTTGGCCTATTTGGGCGCGCTCTCTTTTATTCCCCTAAGCTTAGCCGTCATCATTTTTTTCACCTTCCCAATCATCACCATGTTGGTCACACCATTTGTCTTTGGTGGGCGTTTAAGCCCATTAAAAATAATAATATTCATCATTGCATTTTTAGGTTTAACCCTCATCATTGGGCCAAAATTTGACAGTTTAGATCCATTTGGCATCTTCTTGGCTTTTGTCGGTGCAATCAGTGCGGTCGTGCAATTATTGCTAATAAGTAAGCTCACCCGTGAATTACCAACAGTAGCGCATATTTTTTCAGTTCATGCCATATCAGCAATTTATACCATCATCATTGTTGGTGGTTTATTTGCTTTAAGCTACTTACCTGCACCACCAACGATAACACCCGAAATTGCCCTAGCTTTTTCTGGCGTAGTCATCAGCTATATAATGAGCTATGGCCTATTTGTTTATGTGGTACGATATTTGGATCCAACCACAATTTCACTTCTGTCAAATATTGAACCTGTGGTAACAATCGCCATTGCCATAATCTTATTTGGTGAAACTCTGTTGCTCAATCAACAATTTGGCGTGGCAATCGTGCTTGCAGCTTTACTCGCAGGCTCACTTATAAAATCCAGTCCAAAAACCAAGGGTAAAGCATTATGAACGCCCCTTCCCCAATAAAAGTTAGCATCATTACGGGGTTTTTAGGCGCGGGCAAAACCACTATTTTAAATAAAATCCTCAAACATCCACGCTTTAACAATGCCATGGTAATCATTAATGAGTTTGGCGATATAGGCCTTGACCATCAATTGGTGGAGAATACCGAAAATGACATGCTACTCATGTCAAGCGGTTGTATTTGCTGTTCAATCCGAGGCGACCTGGTCACCACATTCGAAAAAATATTGCGTGATATTGATAATAAACGCCTCAAACAAATTGATCATATCATTATCGAAACCACAGGCGTTGCTGCCCCAGGGCCAATCATTGGTGCATTTTTAAGCCACCCTTATCTTCATAAACGCCTAGATTTAAATTGCCTTATCACCATAGCCGATGCCAGCAATATCATCCATACATTATGTCAGCATCCAGAAGCAAAACTGCAAATCAGCATGGCCGACCATATTATTTTAACCAAGCTAGATTTAATAAATCAACAAACCCTGCCTAAAGTTCAAGCCGCTATTTCTGCAACCTCAGCAGAGATACCGCAATATAAACAAGATGAAATTGACATAGCATCGCTTATTTTAGACAATGGACAAAGCCAACATAACCAACATATGCCAGTGAGTAATCATGACCAAAATTCTAATCCTAATCATCATCATTCTAGTGGTCATCATCATGGCGATGCGCAACAAAAACAAATAAGCCAACATGGCAAAATCACCGCAATAAATTTTGAACGAAACGGCGCTTATAACCAACCACAATTGATGAACTTTTTAGACATCCTACGCAGTGAATATGGTCAAGATATTTTACGCATCAAAGCCATTGTGAGTTTTGAGGATATGCCGTTAAAACCATTCGCAATTCATGGTGTGCAACATTTACTATTCCCGCCAAAAGCATTAAATATTGAGTTTTCTGGCATCAGCCAACTGGTCATCATTGGCAAGTCACTTAACAAAGGTAAAATTCAAGGCCTATATAATGCCTTTATAGGCGATCTTGGCGTTGACCAAGCCGATATTGCCGCCATTGAAGACAATCCGCTAAGTTTGCTTGGAATGACAATTGATGTTAGCGACACCAAAAAATAAAGGAATATTGCATGTTAAAACTATATGGGCTAAAAAACTGCGACAGCTGTAAAAAAGCTGCAAAGTGGCTTGATGCAAAAAATATCAAATATGAGTTTTTAGACATAAGAAATCCAACACCAGAAACTAAATTACTAAATGAATGGTTAGAACAAGTCGGGGATAAAACTCTAATCAATCGGCGGTCAACTTCATGGCGTAATTTGTCTGATGTACAAAAAAGCATCGAAACTCATGATCAATTTTTAACATTGATTGCTGAAAACCCAACTATAATAAAACGCCCAGTTTTTCTCAAAAACCGCCAAATTACCGTCGGTTTTAACCAAAAAGACCTTAAAAACCTCGAAAAACTGCTATAGATTTCACAAAAAACCACCTTTTAGGGCTAAAAATACCGATTTAGACCCGTATTTTAATGATAAAAACCTCAATTTTGTCGATTTTTTGTACATTTTTGCCCAAAAATTGATAGCCTTTTTGGTTGCAAAAATGTTCGCTATCAATTGCGGCCATCGGGTCTGTTGCACGCAATTCTATAATTGACCCAACGGCAACTTGGATTGCCTTTTTTGCCATTTTTAACACAGGTATCGGACATAATAACCCTTGTGCATCAATTATATAGTCAGATTTATGGCTGGTAATATCTGTCAAGTTAAAACCCAATTTGCAAAATTAAATAATAATATTTCATTATCAGTTTTTTACGTGTTAGGCTAGATTAAAAACAAACCGCACGGGAGGCGAAATGGGATTTTTATCGACCATAAAAAGTGAAATTACCTATCTAAAAGGCTTTATTAGAATCAAAAAAATTCTAAAACCCATCTCCGATAATCCCAGCACAATATTGGCCGACCGGTGGGAGTTGGTTGCCGATAAATTTGGCGATAAAGTTGCCATGTTCTTTCAAGACCGTGAAGTAACTTACCGCCAATTCATTGATTTATCAAATAGAATTACCCGTTGGGCATTTGACATTGGCGTTAAGAAAAATGACTGTGTCGCACTTTTAATGCATAATTGCCCCGAATATCCAGCCTCTTGGTTGGGCGTTTCACGCGCAGGTGGTGTCACCGCATTGCTCAATACAAGCCTTACTGGCATGGGGTTAGCCCATTGTATTAATATTGCCAATGCCCAACATATTATTTTAGATCCCGAACTGGCTTCAAATTTTGAAAGCGCTCGAGAATTTATCGAAAAAGACATTAGAGTTTGGATTTTCGACCCCGAAAGCCCCATTGATTCTACTTGTGAAATCGAGCTAAATTCAAAATTAGCTAATTTTAGCGCCAACATTGTTCCAAAATCCGAACGCCCCAACATCACCATTGATGACCCTTGTGTCTATATCTATACCAGCGGCACAACTGGTTTACCAAAAGCCGCAAAAATCACCCATTTCCGCAGCCAATCCATTCCTCGTGGTTTCACAGGTATTATGAATACCAATCAACATGATCGGATGTATATTACCTTACCAATGTTCCATAGCAATGGTGGGTTTATCGCGCTGGGCAGTATGCTAAATGTTGGTGGTCAAGCCATTATTAAAAAACGTTTTTCCGCTTCAATATTCTGGGACGATTGCGTTAAATATGAGGCCACCATATTCCTTTATATTGGTGAATTATGCCGCTTTTTAACCCATGCTCCCAAAAGCAACAATGAACGCAAACATAGCCTAAGAATGGCTTGTGGCAATGGTTTACGCCCTGATGTTTGGCGAGATTTTGAAGAAAGATTCAAAATTCCACAAATTCTGGAATGGTATGGCGCATCCGAAGGCAATGCCCCATTATTCAACCTTGATAATACATTTGAATCAATTGGTCGTGTGCCATTTTGGGCAAAAAAACTACTCAATTTAAACATTGTAAAATACGATGTTAAGGCCGACACAGAAATTAGAAATGACCAAGGTTTTTGCATTGAAGCAGACATTGGCGAAGCTGGTGAATTGGTATCAAAAATCATCAATGACGGCTCATCACCAACCAATAGATTTGACGGTTATGCTAACAAACAAGCCTCAGAGAAAAAAATATTACATGATGTTTTTGAAAAAGGCGATGCTTGGTTTAGAACGGGTGATTTGGTTCGAAAAGATGCTGCAGGTCACCATTATTTTGTTGACCGTATCGGTGATACATTCCGCTGGAAAGGCGAGAATGTCTCCACCAATGAAGTATCTGAAATCATCTCATCTTATCCTAATGTTTTAGAAGCCAATGTTTATGGCGTTTACATACCCAACCATGATGGCCGCGCTTGCATGGTCGCTCTAGAGGTAGAGGAAGGCTTTGATTTCAAAGGTTTATTAGAACATGCGGCTTTACATTTACCCATCTATGCAAGGCCTCTATTTTTGCGTATTCAAGAAGAAATTGAAAAAACAGGTACCTTTAAACAGCGCAAAGTTGAATTAGTTGAACAAGGTTTTGACCCAGAAAAAGTCGAAGACCCCTTATATTTTTCTAATCCAGAAAGTGGTGAATTAGAGAAAATTGACTTTGAACTATATACCAAAATATGCCGAGATAAATTCAGAATCTAGAAAGCATCTATGACAGATATTTCAGTAAGGATATCAGATATTAACCGCCGCGCTATTGACTTTTGGCGCGACGCTGGTAGCAAAATGTGGTTTGCCAAATCCGATCAATTTGATGCCGATATTGATAAAAAATTCGGCCAAGATGTTATCTTTTTAGAAAATATTGACTTGGTTAAATATTTCGAAGACGAACAAGATGGCAATCAAATGCTTGGCATCATCATTTGCATTGATCAATTTCGACGCAACCTTTTTCGCAACAATAAAAAAACTTTTGAGCAGGATTTTAAGGCACTTGGATTGGCAAAATATATGGTTTCAAACCAATTGGTTTTAAAAATAGAACAGTCATTACAGATGTTTGCTCATATGCCCTACATGCATAGTGAAAATTTAGAAGATCAAGAAATGGCATTAAAGCTATTTGATAATTCAGAATTTGCCGTGATTCATTACGACATTATCAAACAATTTAATCGCTTCCCGCATCGCAACAAAATGTCTGGCCGCACATCGAGCGCTGAAGAATTAGCCTTTTTACAAGCAGGCGGTTTTCACGGTTAGATATAATTATTCACTGGGCACAAGTGGTTTATTTGTTGGCGTGACGCCGTTATATAGGCTTGAGCTACCAGAATTCGCTTTATGCTCTAATTCCTGAATTTTTTCATTTACCACAATTGGTTGATTAGCTGCTTCGTTATTCAAATTACTTAATGAGCTTTTAGCCTTTTGCTTCAAGGTTGATGGCTTTAATTTTACGTCTTCAGCAATATATTCTGGTAACTGTTTCGCTTTTACAGTTTCATTGGCATATATGATTTTTGGTTTTTCGATTGCTGGTGCAAAAATTGGTACATCAGATGGCGCAAAAACATAACGTTTATTGGCTACGACCATTTTCATCGGCAAGCCAGTTTTCTTAAATAACGCGTCACCTTCGGCCAGGTTTTTCCAAAAATCAATCCACTTATTATCTTTATATCGGTCAAGGTTATATTTTGTCATTTTAAACGGATAGGCGTGCACATGAAAGCGTCTTTGGCCGTTTTTAAAAGAGTCACGCGCTAATAAATATACTTCTTCAATACTTGAATTGGTTAAGGCATAACAGCCACGCGATGAACATTCGCCATGCACCATTAAATGTGCACCCGTGCGGCCATGCGCGCGGTCATAAAAATTTGGATAGCCTAAATTAAATGACAAATGAAACTTTGAACGCGGGTTCATTTGTGCTGGTGTTACCACATAATAGCCCTCAGGTGCTTGGTTATCACCCGTTTTTAACTTTGGCCCCAACTTACCCGACCAAGAACAAATGCCGTAGCTTCTAAAAAAATAGAATCGACCCTTTTTTTTCATCCAAATTTCAAATCTATTCTCTTTTTTATATAATCTGGCTAAAATTGGTGCTCCCAATTCAAAACCACGGTCTTTAATTGCAGCAACCAAATGACGCGGTAGAGGTTTCTTCCACGCGGCGCTATCTTTATAAAATTTACAACCAGATAATAAACTAAGGCTTAGAATAATTAAACTGATTTTTAGCCATGAAAGTAAACGCAAATGATGCCCCTGAAACAAAATTAAGATTTATAGTAAACTATAAATTAAAACATTTAACAAAGTTTTGAAATCAACTTAAAGTGAAAAATATTGATTATAATATTACAAACTACGACCAATATTTAAAAAGCGGTTATGGCGATGATTGACGACATCATCACCTGACATGCCATCAAAAAATGCCAATTGCTTCTCAATTGATATTGAAATATTATTCATCGCCAAATCAGGGTCACGGTGCGCACCACCAATCGGCTCGGCAATAACTTCTTCAATAACGCCAAATTCAAGCAAATCTTCGGCAGTAACTTTCATACCCAAAGCAGCATCCCGAGCGCGTTTTGCATCGCGCCATAAAATAGATGCGGCAGCTTCTGGGCTGGCAACACTATAGATGCTATTGGCTAACATCATAACTTTATTAGCCGCTGCAATAGCAATGGCGCCGCCACTGCCCCCCTCGCCGACAATGATCGACAACATTGGGACTTTTATTTGCAAACATACCTCTGTTGAACGGGCAATTGCTTCCGCCTGACCGCGCTCCTCAGCACCAATCCCAGGATATGCACCCATTGTATTGACCAAGCTGATAACAGGCATGTTAAATTTATCGGCCATTTTCATAAGTCTTTGGGCTTTACGATAGCCCTCTGGCCGTGCCATCCCAAAATTATGCTTTAAACGGCTTTCTGTGTCATGGCCTGTTTCATGGCCTATTACAAAAACCGGACGCCCTTTAAAACGTGCAGGGCCGCCAACCAATGCATAATCCTCGGCAAAATTACGATCACCAGCCAATGGGGTAAATTCATCAAAAATATGTGTTGCCAAATGAGAAAAATGTGGTCGATCAGGATGGCGGGCAACCTGTGCTTTTTGCCAAGCGTCCAAATTTGCATAAGTTGAAGCAAGTGCAGTGTCTGACTTTTCTTGCAGGCGCGCCACCTCATCATCAATTGACATTGAGCTATCTGTTGCTGCTAAAGCTTTTAGCTCCGCGATTTTCCCGTCAAGGTCGGCAATAGACTTTTCAAATTCAAGATAGCTTATCATTCAATATTCCTTTTTATATGGCTCAAATATACAGTAAAAAACAATTGTTTAAACATAACTTTAAGCAAATATTTTTTCTCACCACTATTTCTTTTATCAAGCCGATCATATTTACGCAAATAAATTTGACCAAATCATGGGCATCCTACTAAATACCTGTGTGTTTCAGCTGATTAGTCCATATCATCATAATAAATTTTGCCCTATATCGGCTTGACTTTGGCTAAGTGGATGATACTCAAACACCAGTTTTTTAAGCCGTTCATCCAATATATGGGTATATATTTGTGTGGTCGAAATATCCGCATGACCCAACATTTGCTGAACCGCACGAAGGTCTGCACCATTCTCTAACAAATGCGATGCAAAAGCATGACGCAGCACATGTGGTGACACTTTACTGGAGTCTAAGTTAATTTTTGTCGCTAAAAGCTTTAATTCCTTAGCAAAACCCTGCCGAGTTATATGGCCTAATGCACCACGTGACGCAAAAATAAAGTCACTGGTTTTAGCCACTTGTTTTTTATCCTGATTAACAAATTGCAAATAATCCACCAGCACTTTATGAGCTGCATCGCCAAGCGGTACCAAACGTTCTCGCCCGCCTTTACCTTTGATAAGCAACATGGCCTCATCAAACTTTACTTGCCCAAGTCGCAACCCAACCAACTCACTAACCCGAAGCCCTGTAGCGTATAATATTTCAAGCAAGCAGTAAAAACGTTGATGCTTTTCATGTTTTGTCAGACTCTGCACGCCTTTTTCAGCTCGGCTTTGAGCGGCGAACAACAATTGGTTAACCTCATCAATTGACAATATTTTAGGCAGGTTATGTTGCTTTTTTGGGCTATCAATAATATCTGCAGGGTTGTTATCAAGTTGTTTTTCCTGCTGTAAAAATTTAAAAAATTGTTTTAATGCCGAAAGCCTTCTTGCCTGAGTGGATACCATATTGCCAGATGCCATTTGAAAGGCTAAAAACCCGCGGATATGATCTGCATTAATTTGATTCAATGCCATAGCTGGTGGTAAAAACTCAAAAAATAGGTTCAAATCAGTTTGATATGACATCAGGGTATTTTCGGCGGCGGAACGTTCAGCACTTAACATTTCTAAAAATTGTTCAATATAGACGTTGAAACTTGCCATTTCACCTCAATAAACCCGTTTAGATCAATCAACCAATATAGGCGTTGGGACATTTATAGTAACACGGGTTTCAATTTGCTCCACCGCGATAAATGATGGCAACAAATACAGCCCAGCATAAACTATGCCAAACATTAAAAACCCATAGGAAATAAATTTTAATGGTCCAAACATGCCTCACCTTTTCGATTGGGTTATTTATACTGGTTTTATTTATCAAAAACAATAAGATTCACTTGCGACAACTTAAGAACATGCGCATAATAAACCAAATAAAATATTTCAATGGTGTGAAATTAAAATTACCATACCATCCAATTTATATGGACAACATATGTTCGATGAAAAAAGCACAAAAATCATTCGTGATTATTTGGGCAATAGCTCTATCGTTTTAATTGGGCTCATGGGCGCAGGCAAAACCACCTTGGGCCGTAGGCTAGCAAAACAATTAAACCTCCCTTTTAAAGATGCAGATCAAGAAATAGAACAGGCAGCGGGCATGGATGTTTCTGAGTTTTTTTCCATCTTTGGTGAAGAGAAGTTCCGCGAAGGTGAGGAAAAAGTCATTGCGCGCTTGCTTGATAATGGCCCACAAATTTTAGCCACTGGCGGGGGGGCTTTCATGCGTGAAACAACCCGCAAGGTGATTAAAGAAAAGGGCATATCAATCTGGCTTCGAGGTGACTTAGATTTATTGATGGAGCGCATTTCTTTACGTCAAACTCGGCCACTTTTACAAGTCGACAATCCTAAAGAGGTGATGCAAAAACTGATTGATGAACGCTACCCTATTTATGCACAAGCTGAAATTACCATTGAAACACGCAATGCACCACATCATGTAATGATTGACGATTTATTGCATAAAATGCTGGAATATGCAGCCTAAATATACTGAGAAAAACATGCCTTTAACCCAATGTGACACCATTAAAGTGGATTTAAAGTCGGCCTCTATTGAGGGCGATAACCGCTCTTACGACATCTATGTTGGGCAAAGGCTTATTGAATTTGCTGGTCGATTAATCAAACCATTACTAAAACGCCCATTTAGCATTATTGTAACTGACGACAATGTTGCAAAACATCATTTAGCAAATCTACAAGCCTCGCTTGGTAACCAAGAAATTGCCAGCGAAGCCATAATATTACCCCATGGTGAAAGCAGTAAAAGCATGAGAATGCTTGAAGATTTACTTGAGCAATTGATTGCCCATGGCATTGAACGTGGTGATGTGATTTGTGTTTTAGGCGGTGGAGTGATTGGTGATTTGGCTGGTTTTGCAGCCTCAGCCTTGCGCCGTGGGGTTGATTTTGTTCAAATTCCGACCAGTGTTTTAGCCCAAGTTGATAGCAGTGTTGGTGGTAAAACTGGCATTAATTCACCGCAAGGTAAAAACCTAATTGGCGCATTTCACCAACCTAAAATGGTGCTTGCGGACATTGACATATTAGACACACTTTCAGAACGCCACATTAAAGCAGGTTATGGTGAGATTTTAAAATATGCTTTAATCAATGACCTTGAGTTTTTTAATTGGTTGCTTGAAAATGGAAAAAAACTGGTCGATGGTGACAAACTTGCAAGGCAATATGCCGTTGTAAAATCTTGCCAAGCCAAGGCAAATATTGTTAGCCAAGATGAAAAAGAAATGGGCATGCGCGCATTGCTCAACCTTGGCCATACTTTTGGCCATGCGCTTGAAAACCATACCAATTACTCTGACCGCCTCCTGCATGGAGAAGGCGTTGCCATTGGCATGGTTTTAGCTTTTGAATTTTCTAGCTATTTAGGCTTTAACAATGGCGGCGATATTACAACCATTAAAGCCCATTTAGAGCAAATAGGCTTGCCCCATGATTTAAGCTTTAACGGGCTTGAACCATTACCCAGCGCAAAAAGAATGCTTGAGTTAATGCGACAAGACAAAAAAACCGAACAAGGCAACTTAACCTTTATTCTTGCCAAATCCATTGGGCAATCATTTGTTGAAAAAAATGTCGATGAACAAAAAATATTAAACTTTTTACATGCAAAACAATTTACTTAACCTATATAATCTATAATATGGGCATCCAACAAGCCTAAACCCGCATCAAATATACAAGGTCGCAATAAATACCCTAATGAGTGAATATATAAACGCTAATCTCGAAACCATTATGTCGGTCATCTCTATTTTGCTTTTGATCCTTGTTTCTGCCATTTTTTCTGGTTCTGAAACAGCACTAACCGCAGCATCTAAAGCGCGGATTAATCAATTGCAAAAGAAAAACAACCCTCGCGCTGAAATTGTTAGTAAATTATTAGACCGCCCTGAAAGCCTTATAGGCTCGATATTACTCGGCAATAATCTTGTCAATATTCTGGCATCTGCCATTGCCACCAGCTTTTTTATTAAAATATTTGGTACTGCTGGTGTGGTTTACGCCACATTAATCATGACATTTTTAATATTGATTTTTGCCGAAGTCTTGCCGAAAACTTATGCCTTACAAAACCCTGAAAAACTGGCTTTGTTTTTATCGCCATTGGTGCGAATACTGGTATTTATCTCGACCCCATTTGTAATGATCATTCGGTCGATTGTTGGGTTTTTCTTATCACTATTTGGGGTAAAAACCGCACCAACGATGGATGAAGATGCCGCAGACGCTGAGATAAGAGGTAATATTGATTTGCAGCATGAAGAAGGCGTGATGGTTAAAAATGACCGCGATATGTTGGGCGGGATTTTAGACCTTAAGCAAATGGGTGTTGAAGATGTGATGATTCATCGTACCAAAATATTTGCACTTGATGTTAACCTAGATACTGATGAACTTGTTAGTGAAATGTTGGGCAATAGCTATACGAGAGTGCCTATTTATCGTGACAACCCTGATAATTTTATTGGTATATTGCACACCAAAGATTTACTCGGCGCGATTAATGCTAAAAACGGCACTGCCGTAGAAATTGAACTAGAAGGCCTGTTCAGGCCTATTTGGTATGTACCTGAAACCACCAGCCTACAAGACCAGCTAAATAACTTTTTAAAACGTAAAAGCCATTTTGCAATGGTGGTTGATGAATATGGTGAAACCCAAGGCTTAATTACCCTAGAGGATATTTTAGAAGAAATTGTTGGTGATATTATTGATGAACATGACCATGCTTTACAAGGTGTACGACCTCAGCCCAATGGCAGCGTCAATGTTGACGGCCATGTATCGGTGCGTGAGTTAAACCGCGCAATGGACTGGTTATTGCCCCAAGATGACGCGATCAGCATTGCTGGGCTAATTATAAATGAGATACAATTTATTCCCGATATTGGTCAGGCATTTAGTTTTTATGGCTTTAGATTTGAGATATTGCGCAAACAAGCAAATAAAATTACCTCAATACGTGTTACGCCTGTATAAAAAACGAACCATTGTATGAAAAGCGCACCATCTCACTAGCTAATAAATTCAATGCTTAAGGCATGAAGCGTGGTGTTAAATTCATCTGCCAGCAGCTTCATGATCGCTTGATGTTTGCCAACACGGTTTTTACCATCTAACATGCTGGCTTTTATCTGCACCTTAAAATGTGTATTGCCGCCCTCACGCCAGCCACCATGGCCGCGATGTAGGTCAGACTCGTCAATCACCTTTAATATTTCGGGTGAAAAGGCATTTTGTATTTTTTGTTCAATAATTTTTTTCATAACCTTTATATATAGACTAGCAAAATACCTTGCAATGGTTTATAAATATTGCCTCGGCGGTGTTTAGTGATTTTTACCGTAAATATTGATATATCCTAACCATGTGGACAGTGACTTGAGCAATAATAATGACCTTTTTTCAAGCTTAAGAGTTAAGCCTAAAGACGACTTAACCCGTGAAAAGCACCAATTACCTTGCGATCACCCCGAATGTGACCGCGCTGGCGAACATAAAGCGCCCAAAGGTGGCAAAGAAGAAAATCAGTATTTCAATTTTTGCCTCGCCCATGTGCGTGAATATAATAAAGGCTTTAATTTTTTTAAAGAAATGAAAGAAGCCGAAGTAAAAGACTATATTGCCGAATCCCGCACCGGTCACCGCCCAACATGGAAGCGTGGCACAGGTGGCAATGGAAAATTTGCTCAAGAAGCCAATTTAGACAATGGCCTAAACGGACGCGCAAGACTTAAAGACCCGTTTGACTTTTTTGGTGGCGATGTGCCAATTGGTGCATCAGGCAGACCACGCAAGCAATTGCGCAATGCCGAGCGAAATGCCCTTGCAAAACTTGGGCTAGATGAAAGCGCCAAACCTGAAGAAATTAAAAAGCAGTTTAAAATTCTGGCCAAGCGCCATCATCCTGACCTAAACCGCGGTGACAAAGAAAGCGAAGCAATTTTGGCTGAAATAATTGCTGCCTATAACCATCTAAAAACAGTGGATTATGTATAATATTGTTATACATTAAAAAATAAAACGGGCTGTATTTGCTCGCTAATAAAGGTAATTTTATGACTGCACCAACACCAGATACCACAATTTCAGTACGCGAGGCGTTTGGCATTGATATTGACTTGGAAGTACCAGCTTATAGCCAGCCCTCTGAGCATGTGCCTGAAAGAGATGATGATTATTTATTCAATCGTGAAATTACCTTAGCCATTTTAGCCGGCTTTGCCCATAACCGCCGCGTAATGGTACAAGGCTACCATGGCACTGGTAAGTCCACCCATATTGAACAGGTTGCATCGCGGCTAAATTGGCCATGCATTCGAGTGAATCTTGACAGCCATATTAGCCGTATTGACTTAATCGGAAAAGATGCCATCGTGGTTAAAGATGGCAAGCAAATGACTGAGTTTAAAGAAGGCATTCTACCCCATGCGTTGCAAAGCAATACCGCTTTGGTATTTGATGAATATGATGCTGGTCGTGCCGATGTTATGTTTGTAATTCAACGCATATTAGAAGCCTCTGGCAAGCTAACCTTGCTTGACCAAAGTCGTGTGATTGCACCTCACCCAAGCTTTAGATTATTTGCCACCGCCAACACCATTGGCCTTGGCGATACATCTGGGCTTTACCACGGCACGCAGCAAATTAACCAAGGCCAAATGGACCGGTGGAATATTGTTGCTGTGCTTAATTATTTACCCCATGATGATGAAGCGGCCATTGTTGCGGCCAAAGTTAAATCATTGGCTAAAAGCCAAGGCGGCCTTGAAGCCATTGGTAATATGGTGCGCGTTGCAGATTTAACCCGCCAAGCCTTTATTAATGGTGACTTATCGACTGTAATGAGCCCACGTACTGTGATTAGTTGGGCGGAGAATATGCAGATATTCAGTGACATAGCCTTCTCATTCCGCGTTACATTTTTAAATAAATGTGATGAATTAGAGCGCGGTTTGGTTGCTGAATTCTACCAACGGGTGTTTGATGTTGAATTGCCAGAATCGACAGCGCATGTTGCATTAAGTTAATTAAATAATAGCCACTAATATGTGAGGCAAAATGGCCGAAAGCTATAAACTTAAAAAACGTGCCGAAAAGGTAGCGCCTTTCAAAAAAGCACTATCGTTAACCATGCGAGCCATTTCTGAAGATCAGGAATTGGCGGTAATATATGGCGTAGACAGGCCAAGCGTTACGGGGCAAAAAGCCCGCTTGCCTGACCCTAGCTTTATCAGCAATAGCGAAGAGATTACCCTAATTCGCGGATCTGCCGACATGCTGGCATTAACCCATGCATTGCATAATGAAAGCCTACACAATAAATTAAACCCAACAGAGCCTGATGCCAAAGCTGTGTTTAACATGGCTGAGCAGGCTAGAGTTGCGGCCATTGGCGCCAGTCAAATGTCAGGCATGGCGCGCAATTTGAACGCTGACTTTGCAGAGAAACTACAAAAACGCGGCATTAGAACACCCAATAGCACTGAAGATGCACCAATGGATGTGGCGCTTGCATTATTATTACGCGAGAAAATCGCAGGGCTTAAACCACCTAAAAAATATGCTAAAAATCTTGATCTATGGCGCGATTATTTTGACGAAAAAGCTGGCGCTCTATTAGATAATATCAGCACCCATAAAGATGACCAACTTGAATTTGCTAAAGACCTTTATGAATTATTACGCGCCTTTGATATGGGCGATGATTTGGGCAATATTGACCAAGATCCCAACCAAGAAATGAATGATGACGGCCAAGATGGCGCACAAGAAAGCGGCATGGCCGATGCCGAACAAGAAGCGGCTGAACAAACAGACACCGAACAAGAAGCCGATGGCGATGCCACTGAAGATTCAGAACAAATAATGGATGCAGACTCTGACCAAGTTGGAGATCTAGAAGATGCCGAGGGCGATGATAGTAGCGACAGTGAAACTAGTGAGTTAGACCCCAATAGTCCTAATTTTGACCCCGAAAAAGCACCATATGGCGCTTTTACAACCGAATTTGATGAAATTATCCATGCCGAAGAAATTTGTGAAGAGTTTGAACTTGCCAAACTCCGTGAGCATTTAGACAGCCAGATGCAGCATTTACAAGGTGCAGTATCACGCCTTGCTAATAAATTAATGCGCCTACTACTTGCCCAGCAAAATAGAAGCTGGGAATTTGACCTTGAAGAAGGCCTGCTTGATGCTGCTAAACTTGCTCGTGTGATCGCAGACCCGTTACTACCACTATCATTTAAGCAAGAAAAAGACACCGACTTTAAGGACACAATCGTAACTTTGTTAATCGACAATAGTGGTTCGATGCGAGGACGCCCAATAACCATTGCTGCGATTTGCGGCGATATTCTTGCCCGCACCTTAGAGCGTTGCAATGTTAAAGTTGAAATTTTGGGCTTTACCACAAGGGCTTGGAAGGGCGGGCAGTCGCGCGAAAACTGGCTCAACCAAGACAAGCCTAAATATCCTGGTCGCCTAAATGACTTACGCCACATTATATACAAACGCGCTGACACCCCTTACAGGCGCGCTAAAAACAACCTTGGCTTGATGATGCGCGAAGGCCTGTTAAAAGAAAATATTGACGGCGAAGCACTTAATTGGGCGCATGCGCGGCTTTTAGGTCGACCTGAACATCGCCGTATTTTGATGGTAATCTCTGATGGTGCGCCAGTTGATGACAGCACATTAAGCGCCAATATTGGCAATTATTTAGAGAGACATTTACGTGATGTGATTGAATATATTGAAACCAAGTCACCCATTGAACTTTTAGCCATTGGTATTGGCCATGACGTGACGCGTTATTATGAACGTGCCATTACCATTAATGATGCTGAAGAGTTGGGCGGTGCCATTACCAACCAATTGGCTCAATTATTTGCTCAAGATCTGCGTATTAAAAAAACCAAACGCGAAAGATAAACCATTGTTTAAATTGACCACGGTAAAAGCCACTATTACTATTTTAGCACTAGGTGCATTTGGTAATATTTCAGTAAAGGCCGCTGATAAAATCTCTGTCACAGCTCGGGGTTTTAGTTTTTCGCAAATACATCCAGAACGTGAAAAATTTGGTCATTTATTATGGAGTGGTGGGCTTGTTTTAAAAAGTAATTATAAAAAGTTTGGTGGTTTTTCTGGCGTTGAGACATCGACTGACGGCAAAAAGGTTTTGATGATTTCAGACCGAGGTTATTGGCTAAAAGCAGATTTTGCCTTTAAAAATGGTAAAATAAACGGTTTAAAACACGCTAAAATGGCACCAATTTTAAACCAATATGGCAAGAAATTTGTTTCGTGGCAAGCCGATAGCGAAGGACTTACTAAGCGTAATCAATCGCTTGATGATGTGATTATTTCAGTCGAAAACTCGCAAGCCATTTATAATTTTAAATTTGAAAATCCGACATTAAATGCCAACGCCAAAGAATGGGGGTTTATTAAAGATGCGGGTAAAATAAGCCAAAACCGTGGCCTTGAAGGCATAACCACCTTGCCAAGAAATCATAAATATCGCGGGTGGCTGCTTACCACTGCTGAACGATCTTTAAGCGCCAACGGCCATCACAGTGCATGGCTAGTGCACGGCAAACAAAGCTTACCTTTATACATAACCCGCTATGATGGTTTTGACATAACCGACATTACTCACCTACCAAATGGTGATTTAATCATATTAGAGCGGGCAGTCAGCTTATTAGAAGGCCCAAGAATGCAAGTTCGACAAATTTGCGGAACAAACGTTAAACCACAGGCTCTGATTAGAGGTAAAATACTGCTGAACGCCAATTGGCTTTATGGGACTGATAATATGGAAGGCATCGCCGCCCATAGAGCCAGTAATGGCCAAACTATTTTAACCATGATTTCAGACAATAATTTTCATTTTTTGCAACGCAACTTATTAATGCAATTTGCGTTAGCCAATGAAAAATCGATTTGTAATTAGTTTATCAATTGGAGTTGCTTGTATAGCAAACAAAAAAAGCCAACTATAAATAGTTGGCTCTAAATATAAAAACTATGGCAACAATTAAGCAGCAGCAACAGCTTTAGCTAGGCGCTTTTTAATACGCAGTGCGCGGCTTGAAAGACCAGCATTCTTTGCTTTAATTAGATAAGCATCTAAACCACCAACATGCTCAACACTGCGCAGCGCATGGGCTGAAATACGCAAAGAAACAGATTGACCTAATGTATCGCTCAACAAGCTAACATTACAAAGGTTTGGTAAAAACCGACGACGCGAACGATTTTTTGCATGGCTTACATTATTGCCAGACTGTACGCCTTTACCAGATAATTCACAACGACGGGCCATGAGGCTTCTCCTAATTTACAATATCAACCACCAATTAGTTTGGTATATTATTGATATATGTTCAAATATTCAAATTTTAAGTTGGCTTCATATAATCTGATAATTCAATAAGGTCAAGTTAAACTATGTTGGCTTTGCTAATTATGACCAGTTAATCAGCATATGCCCACAAGTTAAATTATTATCAGCCCTGCCTAAACGTATAATTAACCTTAATAGACTATAAACGGCCAGAAGGCTCCATATTAAATGCCGATTTCAGTAAATTTATTCAAGCTTTTGTTGAAACTAAACTGATAGAAAAACTTGTGACTTAGGGTAAAGTAATGCGTATCAAAAACAAGCCAAATGGCATCAATAGCAAGGCCATTGTAAAACCGCTCCTCGGGCTTTGTTTAAGCAGTTTTTTGATGCTACCACCTGTATATGTAAATGCCGCATCACTTAATGTTAATGTAAATTATAAGCTAAGCATTGCTGGGTTCAAACTGGGTTCTGTTGGCCTTGCTGCTCGGCTTAAAAATAAAAATTACGCCATTTCAATTCGGGCGTTCACCACAGGTGCTTTAGATAAAATAATGCGTTTCACAATAGAGACGCGCGCACGTGGGCGGTATGTAGGGCCAAGAATAAATTCAACAGAATATATTACGGCATATTCTAACAAAAAATTAAAACGCCATGTTGTGGTAAAATACCCTGACCGCACACGCGCTTCGGTAAATGCCAAACCTGCCTACCCAAAATTTAAAGACACCGTGCCTTTACATGCCAAACATTTACGCAATGTAGTTGACCCACTGGGTGCTATGTTATTGCCTTTCAATAAGCAATATAAAATTGATTCAAAAAACCAATGCAAAAGAAGCCAAGCAATTTTTGACGGCGTAACACGTTATACCTTGCAAATGAGTTCGGTTGGTAGCAACCACAGCAATGATAAAATGCTAAAACATGCTATTATTTGTAAAATTAAATATTTGCCAATTGCTGGGCATCGTAAAAGCCAAGTAGACAAAACCATAATTGACAATTTTTCATCTGCCACTGTTTGGTTATATCCTGTTGAAAAGGCAGGAGTATTACTACCATTAAAAATAGAAATACCGACCCAATTTGGTACCTTTAAAATCCTTTCAAACACGCTAACCATTGGCAGTAAAAAAGTTTCGTTCAAATGAACTAGGTTATTTCTATAATATTTATATTGGTCGGCTTGTTTGCCGGCCTTTTTTATTTGCCTTAGATATGCCTAATATTGGCATAATGGACTTATCTCAAGCTGGCGAGAGACAATCTTATAGAAGATAATAAATTAATATAGAAGTTATGCTTATTATATAGAGGTGTAATGGAGATCTATCACTATATATTGTTTTAGAACAAATAGAGAACATCAGTAGATTAGCGATTCGGACTTGGTTCGTTCCTCCTTCATTCCAAAGGTTAATAAAAATCAGTGAAATTAGTTGGTTAGATCATGAATCGCAGTTGAAATATTAACTAAGAATATTAATAAATGAGCCATTATCATCTGAATTTATCAATATTCTAAAAGGTGAAACGATGAATATATTAATGGATTGGCTATTAATACAATATGTTGTATAGAACATAGTGGCAACATTAATAAATTAGTGATTCGGTCATGGTCTGTTCGTATATCGTTCTTAAAATTAATTATGTACATTATAAGGTTAATAATATTTCAGTCTTTATTGGTTAATAAATTAACATAGTCAATAATCACTTGGTTTTTGATATCTTGCATTTACAGCTTGAGCAAAAATCCGTAATATTCAAGCCATCACTTGTTTTAAAGAAAAGTCATATGCGCATCACCAAATCAAAAAACCCAAGCTTAGATTTTGACCTTCGGTTAGAAAATTTTGGCACCGACAGATATGACATTAACCAAGATGATCATAATATCACTGCCATTTTAGGCCCAACCAATACCGGGAAAACTCATTTAGCAATTACCCGCATGCTCAGTTATAATTCAGGCATGATTGGACTGCCTTTACGATTATTAGCACGTGAGGTTTATGACCGCATTGTGACCTTAAAAGGTGTATCGCAAGTTGCATTAATTACTGGTGAAGAAAAAATAGTTCCTAAAAACCCCAGCTATTTTATTTGTACCGTAGAGGCCATGCCGCGTGATTTAAGAGTGGAGTTTATAGCGATTGATGAAATCCAATTGGCTGCCGACCCTGAGCGGGGCTATATTTTCACCAATCGCTTGCTCAATTACCGCGGCAATAAAGAAACCATGTTTTTGGGTGCTGCGACCATGGCACAAATCATTGCCAAATTATTACCCAATGTTAATTTTATCACCCGCCCAAGATTTTCATCGTTAAATTTTGCTGGTCAAAAAAAACTTGCGCGCTTGCCCAGAAAAACCGCAATTGTCGCATTCAGTGCCGAACGTGTTTATGAAATTGCAGAATTAATCCGCCGCCAAAAAGGTGGCGCTGCGGTTGTACTTGGCGGTTTGAGCCCCCGCACACGCAACGCTCAGGTTGAGCTTTACCAAAGCGGTCAAGTGGATTATTTGGTAGCCACTGACGCGATCGGTATGGGGTTGAATTTAGACATTGACCATATTGCTTTTGCGGCAACTCGAAAATTTGACGGCAAGCACACCCGGCATTTAAGCGACCCAGAATTGGCGCAAATTGCTGGCCGTGCTGGACGCTTTAAAAATGACGGCACATTTGGTATTACTTCTGCCGTAAAACAATTGGACGAGCAGGCTATTCACGCCATAGAAAATCATGAATTTCAGCCGATTACCAATTTATATTGGCGCAGTAATAAATTGGACTTTTCGACCATTCATAATTTGCTCATATCGCTCGCTCGCCCGTCTCAAATAGAAGGGTTATGGCGCACCGATATGGCGATGGATCATGCAACACTGGAATATCTATCCAAAGACCAAGATGTTAAAAACTTAGCCCGCGGAACTGCGGCTAATAAAATATTGTGGGAAACTGCCTCAATTCCTGATTTTAGAAAATCTTCAATCGCCGAGCATGCTGCTTTAGTGTTACATATTTATCGCAATCTCATGGGAAATGGTTTCATTGACACAGATTGGTTTGCAAAACAGGTTCACTATTCCGATAATAGCGATGGGGATATTGACGCTTTATCGAATCGCATCGCGCATATTAGAAGCTGGACTTTTATTGCAAACCGACCCAATTGGGTAAAAGATGTGACTTATTGGCGTGAAACCACCCGCAACATAGAAAACCGCCTATCAGATGCGTTACATGAGCGTCTGACTCAGCGATTTGTCGACAAAAAAACAAGCCTACTGATGAGTAGGCTTCGTGAAAAGGAAGATATTATGGCAGATGTTTCAACTGCTGGCGATGTTAAAATTGATGAACAATTTATCGGCAACATTAATGGACTAGAATTCACACTAGATCAAACCGCCGATGCGGAGCAAGAAAAGGCATTGCGCAATGCTGCAAATAGCCAAATAAAGGCCGAAATAAGCCGCAGAGTAGCGCAACTTACCAGTGAGCAGCCTGAAACTTTGGCCATTAACGAAACTGGACAAATTTGTTGGCAAGACCAAGCGATTGCAACCATCATTGTCGGCGATATTCCGCTAACCCCTTATTGCCGCTTAATTGCCAACCCATATTTTGATTCTGCCGATGAGAATAAATTACTTGAATTTGTTAAAAACTGGCTAAAAGCGGAAATTGATACACAATTATCACCGCTAATCAAACTCAATGACCCTGAAAATATCACTGGCCCTGCCCGTGGTGTGGCATTTCAGATGATTGAAAATTACGGTATCTTGGTACGCGATACAGTAAATGATGAGATTAAAGCCCTTGACCAAGAGGCCCGCAAACAACTGCGCCGCTTTGGGGTTAGATTTGGCGCTTACCATATTTTTATTCCGCAACTGTTAAAGCCTAAGCCTACAAGAATTTTAATGCTTTTGGCGGCATTGCAAACTGCCAAAGAAACTGGGCAACCCGTAAAACTTGCGCCCCACCCTGGGCAAGGGTTAACCTCTGTTGCACTTGATGCAAGCATGAGTGACACCCATTATAAAACTGCTGGTTTTAGAAAATGTGTCAACCGCGCGGTTAGAATTGATATGCTGGAGCGCTTAGCAGATTTAATACGTGAGGTTTTATACTGGAAACCAAAAGCACCAGTAAAGCCTATTGAAGTAAAAGCTGATGCTGAAATAAAGACCGATGCTGAAGGAAAAGCTAAGGAAAAACCCGAAATTGCCAATGCTGAAGCCCGTCCACTTGGCACTCATGCCTCTGGAGGGTTTATCGTCACACCTAATATGATGTCATTGGTTGGCTGTTCTGGTCAGGAATTCTCAGATATATTGACCACCATTGGTTATCATATGACCAAAATTGAAATAGAGGCCGAGGTCACCGAACAACCCAATGATGTGCAACCTTGCGCACAAAATGACGATAAAGATGATAAACCACAAAAAGATGATAAACCGCAAGAAGATATTGAAATAGAGCATAAAACCCACGATGAGGTTTGGTTTCCAAGCCGCCGCCGAACTCAGAATAAATATAATGGTTCTGAGCAAAACTCCCGGGCACAAAAAATCGATCAAAAACACCAAAAGCGCGACCAAAACACCCATAAACGGCACAAAGCTGGTGATGAAAGAAAAAGCCGCGCAGAACAAAATAAGCAAGGTGGACAAGGCAAGTATAAAGGCCAAAACCCCAATAGGGTTAAACAATTTAGCAAATCAAATAGCAAGCCATCTCAAGGAAAACCAAAAGCTGCTAAAGTACAAATTGCACCTGAAAACAGCCCTTTTGCTGCATTATTGGCCTTGAAAAATAAAGTCTAACCATGGAATAAGCTGCTATGACAGCAAAACTGGAAAAAACCGACACAAAAGATCAAGAAGCCCAACGTATCGACAAATGGCTGTTTCATGCGCGGTTTATAAAAAGCCGCGCACGCGCTACTAAATTAGTCAATGCAAAAAAATTACGCATCAATGGTGAGAAAATTTCCAAGGCCAGTTACAATATTAGGATTGGCGATATTCTAACATTTCATTTGAATGAACAGATTAAAATGATTTTAATATTAGGCATTAACCAGACCCGAAGGCCGTTTATTGAAGCCCAAAAATTATATGATGATCAAAGCCCTGAGCCCACGCGAGAAAAGCAAGATATTTTAATGGACATTAAACCAATTATGCGCGATACTGGCGCAGGACGGCCAACCAAAAAACAACGAAGGCAAACTGACCAATTCATAATGGATGCACTTGATTTTTAATGGATGGCAGTGTTTGGCAAAAACATGTGCATAAAATTAAGTATTTTAATCAAATCTTTATCAAAATATCACGTTTTAGAATCTATATAAAGTTTTTGATTGTCCAAAATCTTAAAAAGAGTAATGTGCTAAATAGGATAAACACCATATTTAGCGTGAATTAAATTATACCACACTAAATTAGTGTTTTTATATATACCTCATGCATATTTGGAGATAATATGACTTATATCGTTATGGAAAATTGCATTAAGTGCAAATTTACCGACTGTGTAGAGGTCTGCCCCGTTGACTGCTTTTATGAAGGTGAAAACTTTTTAGTCATCCACCCTGATGAATGCATTGATTGCGGTGTATGTGAACCTGAATGCCCTGCCGATGCGATCCGCCCTGATACTGAACCTGACATCGAAATTTGGCTTGAAATCAACACCAAATATGCCGAAATTTGGCCAAACATCACCATGAAAAAAGACCAAGCAGTTGATGCCGAAGACTGGGATGGCAAGCCCGGAAAACTGCCCTTATTATCCGAGCAACCAGGTGAAGGCGACTGATATATGGCACATAACCTATTATTAGTCACGTTATATTATCAAACATTGATGTTAAACTACCCACAACATCATCTATAAATTAACAACAACCTGATGGTTTTTCGGTTACTGGTTTAACGTTTAAACCGCCATAATGGGTTGAAAAGTCGCCTTTAATCTCAAATGCTTTTGCATAGCGGCTTTGGCTTAATATTTTTGCCATATTACCAGATATCGCAACCCATTGGCCGTTGGGAAAATCATAGGTTTGATCAAACGCATAAGCAGTTTCATATTCTGCAATCGTGCCAAGATATTTGACTTGATGGCCGTAATTTTCTTCACGATCTTCCACATCTAACTTAAACGCCCGCATGGTTTGACTGGTAAAATTAATATGCGATAACTTCTCAGCCAGAGCTGGATTATCGACTGGCAAAATACTGTTACTCACCACATAGGACATGTTAAAACCTAGAGCTGACATTTGCCGGCGATAATCCTCTATATATAACGCCCCACCCAAACATTCACCAACCAAAACTGGGTCGGACTTTATAGCATCACCAAGCCTACGATCGGCAAATATATCGGAAAAATACAGCTCACCACCAAGCTTTAGCACACGGTGAATCTCTGAAAAAACTTTTTGTTTATTCGGTGTCAAGTTAATCACGCAGTTAGACACTACAAGGTCAATGCTATTATCAGCAATGCTTGATAAATCTTCTATGAAATGTTTTACAAAGCTGATATTTGGTTTTAAATATCCGAATTTTTCAGTATGATAATCGATATATTGACGTGCAACATCCAATTGCTGATCGGTCATATCAACGCCAATCACTTTGCCACTCTCGCCAACTAGCTGGCTTAGCAAATAACAATCTTGCCCGCTTCCGCTGCCTAAATCTAGCACCGTCATGCCTTTTAGCATTGGTGGAATGGGTGAGCCACAGCCATAAAACTTTGTTAAAATATCATCATGGATATTAGCCACCAATGGCCTTAAATGCTTTGGCATGGCCTCACTTGGGCAGCAAGCACTGGTCAGCAAATCTTCTTTACTAGTTAGAGTTTCACCATAATATTGCTTCACATCTTCATGTGTTTTTGACATAATATATTTCCATTCATATCGTTTTAATTTAGATATATGACCCAATCAATATCCGACAAATGATTGAGGTATAACTATTTTATTTCACACTATATAATAAAGTTAAATCACATTTAGTTTATTATAGCCGATGATTGCCTAACGCATGAAAATTCTATATAAGCAATTGACAGAATTATATTGGAAAAAATATGACCTCAATAACCACCCGTTATATTAATTTACTTATCAACAAAACCAACCTTATTGTAACTGGCGTTGTTTTAGCACTGATGCTAACAGGTTACTTTTTTGGCTTTATGACTGCTGGCCGCGCGGTTTTTCTGTTTGTCATTTATATCTCATTTATGATTATCTATCATGGCATTAACGCCAGGTTTATAAGCGAAGAGAGCTATCAGATTTTTAACACCCAAGGCCACTCAGCGCTTGGCAACCCAATTCCACATTGTAGCCAAACCGGCCGAATTATACATTATTTACTGATTGGCGGCATATTTAGCATTGCGCTTGGCGCTAGTGATGCCGACCCTGCGGCCTTTTTTAGAGGTTTCTCAAGTTTAGGCTTATTATATGCGGGAATTTATGGCCTATTTAATGAAATGACCATAAAGCGCCAAGCTAAAGCCAAGCAAGATGACAGCAAAAAATAAGCTAAAACCAACCTTTATTTTGCCATTAGCTTAAATAATGCATACCTACCAAAATGAATATTGCTAGAAATAACGTTTCAGCAATGATTAAGCTAATGGCGCCACCGCCAACGGTTAACATCCGCCTGATTGAGGTTTTCATACCCACTGCGGCGATTGAAACCAGCAATGCCCAACGTGATGTCGCATTGATAATCGGTGATAGTGCCTCTGGTATCAGGCCAAAGCTATTGATACCCGCTAAAAATAGAAAAGCCAGCACAAAAAATGGCAATAATGGCGGTTTTTTGCCTGTATCTTCAACTGTTTTTTGTGACCTAATTAGCAATGATGCAACCAAAACCACGGGCGCTAGCATGGTAACGCGAATTAACTTTACCAAAGTTGCCACTTCGCCAGTTTCATTTGACACTGAAAAGCCTGCGCCAACAACTTGCGCGACATCATGAATGGTACCGCCTAAAAATACTGCACCTTGTTTAAAGTCTAGATCAAGTGCATCTAAAATAAGTGGATAGGTTACCATCGCAATGGTCGATAATATCGTCACGCCTAATACGGTGAAAATTAAGTTTCGCTCTGAGCTTTCATCTTTGGGTAGAATCGCGCCAATGGCCATGGCAGCAGATGCCCCGCAAATTGCCACCGCGCCACCTGTAAGAAACGCAAAACGCCAATCAAATTTTGCAAACCGCCCAACCAAAACAGCAAATAATATGGTAGTTATCACCCCCATTATAACCAATATGATAAGGCTAGCCCCTAACCCCGCAAGCAGCTCGACACTGACGCGCGCACCCAATAGCCCAACGCCAATGCGCAATATGGTGCGGCTGCTTAAATTAATGCCAGCAACCGTTTTACCTTCTTCACTTAAAAAGTTCAAAGCAATGCCTAACAACAGCGCCATCAGCATAGCAGGTGCGCCATAATGCTCGGATAAAAACTGTGCGGTTATGGCCACTAAAAGAGCAACGGCAAGGCCTGGTAAATTCACTTTACAAAAACCCACTGATTGCTCTAAATATTTTTTCATAATTCTTTTACCTAACCGCTTATTTTATACTAAGACTTAGAGTTTTAACTCTAACACTTCTTCAAGTAGATCTAGCAAAGTCTCTAACTTTTCTTTACCAAACTGGCTTTCTAGGCGTTGGAAAATCTCAAATGCCCGTGGCTGATATGACATTATGAGCGCTCTGCCTTTGTCGGTAATGTCAACAATAGTTCTCCTGCCATCGCCAGTATCTTGACTGCGAATAACCAAATCATCTGCCTCCATACTGCGTAATATACGGGTGAGGCTTGGCAGTAACAGACAAGATTCGCGGGCGATAGAAGTTTGCTCTAACGCACCTAAATCAGCCAAAACCCTCAATATACGCCATTTTTGTTCGGTCATACCAATTTCGGCCAACAAAGGTCTAATTGGCACCATCACATGCTCACGCGTGCGCAGCAGCGCGATCGGCAGAGACCGCGAGATAGGGCGATGTTGATTCTTTTTAATTGGTTTTTTCATGGTTAAATATTGACTGCAATTATTTGAATAGCAAGGTTTTTATTGATGATAAGTAAGGTAAGAAATAATCCAACGCACATGCCGCCTAGATTTCAACCTTTACAAGCAACTAATCGGGTGACATTATCATTAAAAATACAGCCAACAAATGCGGGTGGGCATTTTAAACCACCCACTTTAATGGCTGCAAAAGTGATTAAAATTATAAGTGAGGACATTGATACCTCATATAATTTATTGATACCTTACATAATATAATGGTCAGGGCATATTAATGGGTTTAAGCAAACAACAGATCAACCAAGCCGCCAATGATTTATTTACTGCTCATATAAATGGACAACAGATCGATATTTTGTCGATGCGCTACCCTGAAATGGGCGTAGAGGATGCTTATGCCATCCAAAGAATTCTAGTGAACCAGAAAATTTTCGCAGGTAATGAAACCATTGGATGGAAAGTTGCTTCACCTTCTAATAGCATACAAAATATGCACAATATTGACCTTCTAAATTCTGGTATTTTGCTAAGCAATATGGAATTTGCTCATGGTTCAGCTGTGAAATATAATCAGTTCATTAGGCCTCACATTGGGGTTAATATCGCCTTCATTATGAAAACTGACTTAATTGGTGCTGATATTAACCGCGATGATGTAATAGCTGCAACGCAATTTGTTGCCCCCGCGCTTGAAATTTTGGACACCCGTATTATCTGCCAAGACCCGATCACTGGTACTGTTCCTAAAGTATTTGATACCATTGCCGATAATGCAGGCAATGCGGGCATTGTGCTTGGTCAACAACGCCATGCGCCAGATGCATTTGATTTACGCTGGGTTGGCGCAATATTAAAGTGTAATGAAATTGTTGAAGAAACAGGCCTTGGCGCTGGAATGCTAGATGACCCCGTGGAGTCTATTGTTTGGCTTGCCAAACGCTTGGCACAACATGACCAACATATTAAAGCTGGTGAGCTGGTGTTATCTGGCTCATTCACTCGGCCTGTTGAAGTGCTTTTAGCGAGCAGTTTTACTTGCGATTTTGGTGATTTTGGTCAAGTTGCTATTATTTTTGCTTGATTTTTAGAAACCATATTTCTTATAATATACCATCCAATATAGGCCATATAACGGCTCAAATAATTTTAAAAGGGATGACTATGTCTGATCAATTTATCAAATCAAAAGCTGCGATTGCTTGGAAAGCAGGCGCGCCACTAAGCATTGAAACCATTGATGTCATGCTGCCAAAAGCGGGTGAAATATTGGTTAAAATTGTTGCATCTGGGGTTTGCCACACCGATGCATTCACTTTATCTGGCGAAGACCCTGAAGGTATTTTTCCTGCTATTTTAGGCCATGAGGGTGGCGGCATTGTTGAGCAAGTCGGTGAAGGGGTTACCTCTGTTAGCGTTGGTGACCACGTCATCCCGCTATATACACCTGAATGCCGCGAGTGTAAATTTTGCTTATCTGGCAAAACCAACTTATGCCAAAAAATTCGTGAAACACAAGGCAAAGGTTTGATGCCTGATGGCACAACCCGCTTCTTTAAAGATGGACAACCGATTTACCATTATATGGGCTGCTCTACCTTTTCTGAATATACTGTTTTGCCTGAAATATCACTCGCCAAGGTCAATCCAACGGCCGACTTAAAACAAGTCTGTCTACTGGGCTGCGGCGTCACCACAGGCATTGGCGCAGTTATGAATACTGCCAAAGTAGAGCCAAGCGACAGCGTTGCCATTTTTGGGCTTGGCGGTATTGGTTTAAGTGCGGTAATCGGAGCTGCGATGGCAGGAGCTAGCCGCATCATCTGCATCGACATTAATGAACGGAAATTTGAACTAGCACGCAAACTTGGTGCAACAGATTGCATTAACCCCAAAGATTATGACCAGCCCATCCAAGATGTGATTGTTGAATTAACCGATGGCGGTGTGGACTATTCCTTTGAATGTATTGGCAATGTTGACATTATGCGTAGTGCGCTAGAATGTTGCCATAAGGGTTGGGGGGAGTCCATCATCATTGGTGTTGCAGGGTCGGGTAAAGAAATTTCCACCCGCCCATTTCAACTTGTTACCGGCCGAGTTTGGCGCGGCACTGCTTTTGGCGGTGTAAAAGGCCGCACCGAATTACCCGACTATGTTGAGCGTTATTTGGCTGGTGAATTTGCCCTTGATGACTTTATTACCCACACGATGGGGCTTGATAAAATTAATGACGCATTTGATTTAATGCATAAAGGTGAGAGCATTCGCACCGTCATTCACTTTGATACATAATCTTATCGATTGGAAATTTATATGAGCATCGAACAAATTGCCGCCAACAAAAGTTTTGGCGGCTGGCAAAACCGCTTTAAACATACGGCTTCTAGCCTAAATTGTGAGATGAATTTTAGCATCTATCTGCCGCCGCAAGTGGAAGATGGCATTAAAGTACCTGTGCTTTATTTTCTCTCTGGCCTGACTTGTAATGATGAGAATTTTGCTCAAAAAGCAGCTGCGCAGCGCATTGCAGCAGAGCTTGGCATAGCAATTGTAACACCTGACACCAGCCCTCGTGGGGATGGCGTCACCGATGATAAAGACGCCGCTTATGACTTGGGATTGGGTGCCGGTTTTTACGTTAATGCCACGCAACAACCTTGGGCAAAACATTACCAAATGTATGATTATATTGTTGGTGAACTACCAAAACTGATTGAACAAAATTTTCCAGTGACCGATAAAAAATCAATCTCTGGGCATTCTATGGGCGGGCATGGTGCGTTAAGCATTGGGTTGAAAAACCCGCAAGACTATGCCAGTATTTCGGCTTTTAGCCCGATTTGCAACCCTATAAACTGCCCATGGGGGCAAAAGGCATTTGAGAATTATTTGGGGGCTGATAAAACCACATGGCAAGCCTATGATGCCAGCAGGTTAATAGCCATAGCAGAGCATAAATTGCCAATGATGGTTGAGTTAGGACTGGATGACCAGTTTTTGGAAGAACAGTTAGGCATTGATGCATTCATTTCTGCGGCGAAACAAAATCAATATGACGTTAATATTGCCCAGCATAAAGGCTATGATCATTCGTATTTTTTCATTGCTAGCTTTATAGAAGCGCATTTACGGTTTCATGCAAAATACTTGGCTTGAATATTAATATATGCCCGATGGATTTAACCAACTAGAATGCGTTTAGAATTTATTTTTAAGCGCATTTAGTAGAATATTATTATCGCGCAGCTTATGAGTGACATTGGGTTTTTTTTCATTTTGAATTTGAGTGGTGACTATTTTGCTGCGATTATCAATCGAGCGGCGTAATGCTGTCATGCCGATGGATTTTTCATCATCCAAATCACGAAAAATTTCAATCACTTCTTCGGCCAAATGTTTGGCGGTAAGTTTGCGCGCTGAAAGCACCATATCTTTAATTAAAGCATCGCGATGGTCATTATTCCTTACTCCAGACGCACTATAAATGATCCAAGATATGGCGGCCACAAGCGCCGCAAATAAAACCCATTCCATCACATCACCTCAAAACTATATTAGCTTTTAAGTGTAAGGCTAACATCTTAAATTATTTTTAACATAGACAAAACCCTTACCCGATAATAAATTTTTTTAAAATATTGCTGAAAATATTGTGCAATATCCTACCATTTGGGAAGAATTTATCACCAATCGAGGTAATTATGCTGCTTTATTGTTTTAAATTTCTCAACATTAAGCCCGATTTATTATTGTGATTATATTTAATATCCAAAGATTATTGTATAGAAATAATTGAAACAGAATCTTCCACTTGCTAACAATAATCTACCACAAAAAGGTTTGGATCGCCGTTTTGATATGGTATCAACACTCAAAATAATTTTCAACTGGGAGTATTAATGATGGATTTTGATATGAAAGCCGCGCGCCAAAAATCGATTGACGCCACCGCAAAGGGCATACC
>JADGDI010000026.1 GCA_016744975.1 Hyphomicrobiales bacterium
CGACCGTATTTTTATAGAAAAGTTTATAGAAGACCCACGCCGTATTGAAATTCAAATAATGGCCGACAAGCATGGCAATTGTATTTATCTTGCCGAACGAGAATGCTCTATCCAAAGACGTCAACAAAAAGTTGTGGAAGAAGCTCCGAGCTCATTCTTAACTGAAGAAACCCGTATAAAAATGGGTGAGCAATCCGTTGCGCTTGCTAAAGCCGTAAATTATGAAAGCGCAGGCACGGTTGAATTCATTGTTGATAAAAACCAAAATTTTTATTTTCTTGAAATGAACACCCGCTTGCAGGTTGAGCATCCAGTGACTGAGTTAATTACTGATATTGACCTTGTTGAGCAGATGATTAATGTCACAGCTGGTAAAAAGCTGTCTGTCGCTCAAAAAGATATAAAAATTAATGGCTGGGCAATAGAAAGTCGTATATATGCCGAGGATCCATTTCGCAACTTTCTACCGTCAACGGGTCGTTTAACCAAATATACCCCCCCCTCAGAACAAGCTAAAGACGGCATTACCATCCGTAACGACACGGGCGTTTATGATGGTGGTGAGATTTCAATTTTCTACGACCCGATGATTGCTAAATTATGCACCCATGCCCCAAGTCGCGCGCAAGCCATTAGCGCGATGGCCGATGCATTAGACCAATTCATTATCAAAGGTATTTCGCACAATATTCCGTTTGTTGCCAGCTTAATGCAGCATCCAGATTGGCTCTCTGGTAATATCTCAACCAGCTTCATCGCTCAAAATTACCCTGATGGATTTGAACGCTCTGAATTACCGAAAAATATAAAAATTCACTTAGCTGCCATCTCTGTATTTTTAGACAATAAAAACAATCAGCGCAAAATGGCACTCAGCAATAATAATTACCGCCCTTCTTCCCATCGAATGGTAAAATTAGCTGGTAGTTATATTGCAGTAGATATCATAAAATCAGGCGGTGATAGTCTAACGCTAATGTTTGATGACCAAGAGTATATTCTAAATTCCAACTGGGATCTTGGTGATAGCCTCTGGTCAGGTAAAGTCGATGGAATACAAAAATACTTTAAAGTTGATGCCATTTTAAACGGCTATGAAATTGAACATAAGGCATATAAAACAACCGCCTATACATTCTCAAAACGCGAAGCTGAACTTGACCAGCTAATGCCAATTAAAATTGCGCCTGACACTTCAAACTTACTGCTTTGCCCAATGCCTGGCATGCTAAACTCGATAAATGTCAAAGTTGGCGATCATGTCGAAGCTGGTCAACCATTATGTGTGGTAGAAGCGATGAAAATGGAAAATGTATTAAATGCTGAAAAAAATGCAACAGTGAAAATGGTGAATTTTGCAGCTGGCGATAGCCTTAAAGTAGATGATGTGATTGTCGAGTTTGAACTAGAGGGCTAAACCAAATTTAATTCGCCTCCAAATATACTGGTGAATTTATCTTTAAGCACGCCATCAAGGTCGGTCATGGTGACAGGCAAACCAAGGTCGACCAAACTTGTCACCCCATGTTGGCTTATACCGCAAGGCACGATGCCTGAAAAATGCTCCAACTCTGGTTCAACATTGATACTGATGCCATGAAAACTCACCCATTTCCTTAGTCTAATGCCAAGCGCTGCAATCTTATCTTCTTTGCCAGCATCGCGTTTCACCCAAACGCCAACACGGTCTTCACGCCGTTCTCCAACCACATTAAAAACAAATAGGCTGTCAATTATCCAAGCTTCTAATGCTGCTACAAATGCACGCACGTCTCTCCCACGTTTTGAAAGGTCAAGCATCACATAAACCACGCGTTGTCCTGGGCCATGATACGTATATTCACCACCCCTTCCCGTATGAAATACAGGAAACCGATCTGGCGTTAGTAGATCCTTTGATTCAGCACTCGTGCCTGCAGTATAAAGCGATTCATGTTCCAAAAACCAAATTAATTCATTGGCCTTTCCACTAGCGATTCGTGCCGCGCGCTCATGCATAAATGCTTCAGCAACATCAAATGCAACTAAGCCGTCTGATATCATACAATCAACCGCCTCATTTACATATATTTTTGCATTTTTTGCTATTTCATCTCTTGAATTAACCATCTATTTACCATATTGAAAGCATTAATAAATATTATAACCACATTGACAACAATTAGCAGCCACATAATGACATTTCTGAACAACATTCAAATTGAGTTATCAGTCGTATTAGGCCGTTCAAAAATGCAAGTCCATCAACTGTTGCGGTTAGGCCGTGGTGCGATTATCGAATTGGACACCAATGAAGATGGCTTAGTTGATATTCTTGCCAATAACCAGATTGTCGCGCGCGGTGAAATTCTGGTAAATGATGAACATATATCTATAAAAATTACCGAAAAAATGGCCAGAGGCTTTTAACCGATAGATTTTAGCGGTTTTCAAACCGTTCCATTACCACGTCACCCGCCACTTCATCAAAACCCAAACTGTAAAATGTCTTTTTAATATGACCAGATATAGGCGCTGTGATTTCAAAAATCTCACCATTTGATGGGTGTGGGATTTTAATATGCCTAGCATGTAAATGTAATTTACGCGAAATCTCACCACCAATTTGCGCATCAATACCACCATATTTACCGTCACCAACAATCACATTGCCCATTTCAAGCATATGAACACGCAACTGATGGGTACGCCCAGTGATGGGCCGAAGTACCATAAAGCTAGCTAAAGTAGGCACACTTGCCACAGTCGAAAATAAGGTAATAGCCGATTTTGCATCCTCATGATCAGGTGCGGCAATAATTTTCTCATGGCCTTTTTTACCTTGCTTAAGCAAGGGGACATTAATTTTACCTTCACGCAGTTTTGGCGAACCAATCACCACAGCCCAGTAATATTTTTCAGTCGTTTTGGTCTGAAATTGCTTCGTCAGTTTTTGCGCAGCCAATCGTGTGCGTGCAATTAGTAGAAGGCCAGATGTATCTTTATCCAGTCGATGCACAAGCTTCGGCTTTTCATTTAATTCAAATTTTAACGCATCTAACATACCATCAATATGGCGTTTGGTGTTTGAGCCACCCTGCACGGCAAGGCCAGATGGTTTATTCAGTACAATTAGATCATCATCCATATGAAGAACCATATTCTGCATATAATAGATATCTTCTTGACTTAACTCAGCTTGTTGTTTCTGGTTGCTATAATCACGCCGTTCAAGGTTTAAAGGCGGTATTCGAATAAGCTGTTCGGCCTCTACTCTAGTGTTACTTTTCGCCCGTTTTCCATCTATACGTATGTGGCCTTTACGTAATAATTTTTGCAACATACCAAAGGTAACATCAGGATAATGGAGTTTGAACCAACGATCCAAACGCATATCTTGCTCATCTGCCAATACTGGTATTTTTAGCACGCCAGCGCCAGATTGTGTATTTTGATCACTCATAGCGATAACATACTCCGCGTTAAATAAATTGCAATAATCAGTGCCATTATGGATAATAATACACTAAAGCATATATACATAATTGCACCCAAATAGGCTTGGTTTTCAATCAGGCGCCAAGTATCTAGTGAAAAGGCGCTAAATGTTGTAAAGCCGCCTAAAACACCTGTCATTAACAATGCCTGCATTTGATTGGCATTTGCGCCCCAAATTTTCAATTTCTCAGTAAATAAAACAAATAGCACGCCCATTAGTAAAGAGCCAAACACGTTGACTAGCATGGTACCATAGGGGAACAAATTTCCCCAAAAGATATTTGTAAAATGAACAAGCAAGAAACGTAAAGACGCACCAATAGCACCACCGATCGCCGCAAAAATTACCAAGCCAAACACAATTTCACCTATAACCAATTTCACCTATAACATAGTGCTATAATATCATCCACTGACATTTACTGATTTCTTATCTTGCGCAGCTTATGCCACCATTCGAGGCGTTTTGCAATATCTCTCTCAAATCCACGTGCAACTGGTTGATAAAATGCTTGTCGTGTCACTTCATCCGGGAAGAATTCTTGTCCTGAAAACCCATCAGGGCTATCATGGTCATATTGATATCCCTTGCCATATTCTTGATCTTTCATCATTTTTGTTGGTGCATTTAGAATGTGCTTTGGCGGCATATAATTACCATGACTTTTCACAAATTTCCGTAACTTCTTATAAGCCATATATACCGCATTGGATTTTGGCGCGGTCGCCACGTAAACTAGCGCTTGTGCCAATGCAAGCTCCCCTTCAGGACTGCCTAAAAACTCATAGGCTTCTTTTGCAGCAATCACTTGCACCATGGCCTGCGGATCAGCCATTCCAACTTCTTCAGAGGCCATACGGAGGATACGGCGTGCTAAAAAACGTGGATCCTCACCCGCATCTAACATTCGTCCAAACCAATATAAAGCGCCATCAACATCGGAGCCCCGCACGGCTTTATGCAAGGCAGAAATTAAATTATAATGGCCATCTTTATTCTTGTCGTAATTGGCGGCGCGCTTTTGCATAATTGACTGCAATTTATTCGCATCTATTGGCAAATTTTCATCATTAGCTGCAAATAATTGTTCTACCATATTGAGTAAAAACCGCCCATCACCATCGGCCATGTTCAGAAGCATATCAAGCGCACCATCCTCAATATTCAGCTTAATACCTTCAAGCTTTTCAGCACGTTCTAACAATTCCGCTAGTTCAGTATTCTCCAATCGGTTAAGCACCATGATCTGGCAACGAGACAATAAAGCAGCATTTAAATCAAAGCTCGGATTTTCAGTAGTTGCACCAAATAAAATAATCGTGCCGTCTTCAATATAGGGTAAGAACAAGTCTTGCTGCGAGCGATTAAAACGATGAATTTCATCGACAAACAATAGGGTTGATTTTCCTTCTTGGTGGCGCATTTTGGCACCCGCAAAAACTTTTTTTAGATCTGCGACACCAGATTGAATGGCGCTTAATTGCTCAAAGTAGAGGTTCGTTTTTTGAGCAATAATCCGTGCTAACGTCGTTTTACCGGTGCCAGGAGGCCCCCAAAATACCATAGATGGAGTATGACCATTCTCGATCAATTGACAAAGCACACCACCCTCGCCCACAAGCTTTTGTTGTCCAACAACATCGTTAAGTTCAAGTGGTCGTATACGATCAGCAAGCGGCCGCTTTAAATCTGCAATACCATTAGCAGCGGACACATCTTTTAAAAATAAATCACTCAATATGTTGCCCCGCTTAAACCAAATTCTAGCAGATATCACCCATTGATAATGCTATTTATCATCTGCCCATTGCGATTAATTATAAACCGCCAGAAACGTTTTTTATAGCTGGTTTCTGTGAGCACATCCCCCACATAATGCATCGGAACATTGGAAATGGATTTTATAACATCGCCAACCTTAAACCCAAATCGCTCCGCCGCGCTACCAACTTGTATCTCACTAATGATAACGCCAACACTATCTAAAGGCAAAGACATTTCTTCAATAACAGCAGGTGAAATATTCATTATTACTGCCCCAGAAAACGGAATATTACCTTGTAATAATGTCATACGTCTGGGTGGGTCTTCAGCAGCAGCAATCATTTCCACCCCAATATCCATCACCAAGTCTTGCCTTAAGACTGAAAATGATACCCGATCCCCCACCATTTTACTGGCTAAAAGATATGAAAACTGCTCCTTAGTATTGACTCGTTTACCGTCCAAAGCAACAATCACGTCACCACGCGTAATACCAGCGTCAGAAAATGGGCCATTCTTAATGGTTTTTAGCACCAAAACGCCATTAGGAGAATCAAGACCAAGGCTGAGCGCTATTTCACTGCTTAACGATTCAACATCTGCTGCCAACCATGGCCGTTGTACCCGATCACCCAACTTAGCGCTATTAACTACCAAATTAACCATATTGGCGGGAATTGCAAAACCAATACCGTTAGAGCCACCCGATCGAGAGAAAATAGCGGTATTAACTCCGATTAATTGCCCAAGGCTGTCCACCAATGCCCCACCACTATTACCTGGATTAATCGCTGCATCAGTTTGAATAAAAAATTGAAAATCCGAAATACCGACATTGGTACGAGCAATGGCAGATACAATACCTGAGGTTACAGTTTGCCCAACCCCAAATGGATTACCAATCGCCAATGTCAAATCACCAACCTCAACACCATCACTATCAGCAAAATTGATAAAAGCAAATGTTTCACCTTCTGCAACAATTTGCAACACTGCCAAATCAGTACGCTTGTCTTCCAAAACCAACTTAGCATCAAATTCACGCAAATCCGACATAACCACTTTGATTTTATCAGCATCTTTTACCACATGATGATTAGTAACCAATATACCGCTGGCACTTACAATAACACCAGAGCCAAGAGAATTTTGAACCCTTGGTTTATTTTGACCAAATCCATTGCCAAAAAATTGTTGAAAAAACGGGTCATTACCAAAAATAGACCGCTGTTGTTCAACAATCTTTGTTGAATAAACATTCACTACAGCAGGTGCCACTTTTTTGACAACTTTAGAGAAGGAGAGTTTAACTTCCAACATCGACTCAGGTAATTTTCTAGTGGCAGCATATGTGCTAACCACGCCAGATAAAACCAAAATAACAACCAATAATCTACGCATATTCTCTCCTATATTTGACGCTCAATATGCTGTGAGATTTTGACGAAAATATGCCCATTACACACCATTCATAAAAAAGGCAAAAAAAAGGGCAGCTAAAAGCTACCCTCTTTAAAATATCTAACGCGTAATTATGCCGCGTCTTGATCATTTTCAACATCTTGACTAGGGCCAGAATCTTTACCCTTAGCACTAACATCACGATCAACAAGCTCAATAACTGCCATAGGGGCATTATCGCCATACCTAAAGCCAGCTTTAAGCACACGAGTGTAACCGCCATTACGTTCTTTATAACGAGGGCCTAAAACATCAAAAAGTTTTTTAGCCATGTCTTTGTCACGCAATTTAGCAATTGCATGACGACGCGCATGCAAATCACCTTTTTTGCCCAAAGTGATCAAGCGATCAACAATAGCGCGAAGCTCTTTGGCTTTTGGCAAAGTCGTTGTGATCTGCTCATGTTTAATAAGTGCGGCAGCCATATTAGCAAAAAGTGCTTTACGGTGAGACGCGGTTCTGTTTAATTTACGGCCTGCTTTGCGATGACGCATGGTAGGTCTCCTTAATTTACTTTAGACATTAAGCCTAAAAACGTTCTTCAAATTTCTTAGCAAGATCTTCAATATTCTCAGGTGGCCAATTTGGTACATCCATACCAAGATGTAGACCCATTTGAGCTAATACTTCTTTAATCTCATTGAGTGACTTCCGACCAAAGTTAGGTGTGCGTAGCATTTCTGCTTCTGTTTTAAGAATAAGATCGCCAATATAAACAATGTTATCATTTTTAAGACAGTTAGCCGAACGAACTGAAAGTTCAAGTTCATCCACTTTCTTGAGCAATGCTGGGTTAAAGGCCAAATCTGGGCTAGGCTCTTCAACTTCTTTAACTTCTGGTTCTTCAAAGTTTACAAATACTTGTAACTGATCTTGCAAAATACGAGCAGAGAATGCAACTGCATCTTCAGGACTAATCACACCATTTGTTTCAACTTCAAGCGTCAGTTTATCATAATCAAGCACTTGACCTTCGCGGGTATCTTCAACTTTGTAAGATACTTTACGCACAGGGCTAAACAAACTATCGACAGGAATAAAACCAACAGGGCTATCCTCAGCGCGGTTATCAACTGCTGTCACATAGCCTTTGCCATTTTCAACAGTGAATTCCATCCGAAGATGGCCGCCTTCATCCACATTACAGATGAAATGATCAGGATTTAAAATTTCAATATCAGAGCCAGCTTCAATATCACCAGCAGTAACCACACAAGGGCCTTGCTTGTCAATAATCATACGCTTAACAGATTCGCTATGTTGCGCAACTGCAATTTCTTTGATATTCAAAACCACATTCGCCACATCTTCACGCACACCTGCGATTGATGAAAACTCATGTAACACACTGTCAATTTGCACACCAGTTACGGCAGCACCTTGCAATGATGATAACAATACGCGTCTCAGTGCATTACCAAGTGTTAAACCATACCCGCGCTCAAGTGGTTCAACAACAATCTTTGCAAATTTGCGCGGATCATGGCCTGCAACCACTTCAATTTTTGTAGGCTTTATAAGTTCTTGCCAGTTCTTCTGGATCACAATAGAACCCTTTCGACAATAGATCTAATACCCATCAGGGCAACTCAATTATTTACGACTATATACGTCTACGCTTAGGCGGGCGACAACCATTATGAGGAATCGCCGTTACATCACGAATGGATGTAATTTGAAAACCAATAGATTGTAATGCGCGAAGCGCACTTTCACGACCAGAACCTGGACCCTTAACTTCAACTTCTAAAGTTTTCATACCATGATCTTGAGCTTTACGACCCGCATCTTCTGCAGCAACTTGCGCAGCATATGGAGTAGATTTACGAGACCCCTTAAACCCCATCATACCAGCAGATGACCAAGCAACAGCATTGCCTTGAACATCGGATATAGTAATCATAGTATTATTAAATGTAGAATTTACATGAACAACGCCTGAAGCGATGTTTTTCCGCTCACGGCGGCGAATTTTAACTTTATCTTTAGCCATTAATCAAACTTTCAATTATTTCTTCTTGCCAGCGATTGCAACGGCTGGGCCCTTGCGCGTACGTGCGTTGTTTTTAGTGTTTTGACCACGAACGGGCAAACCACGGCGATGACGTAGGCCGCGATAGCAACCAAGATCCATTAAACGTTTGATATTCATAGAAACTTCACGACGCAAATCACCTTCTACAAGATGATCAGAATCAATAGTTTCACGAATTTTAATAACCTGCTGGTCAGATAATTCGTTAACGCGAGCGGTTGATTCAATACCAACTTTTTCGCAAATTTGCTTAGCAGCATATGGGCCAATGCCATGAATATATGTTAGTGCTATTACGACGCGCTTACCTGTCGGAATATTTACACCTGAAATACGAGCCACGTGTTTATTCTCCTTATAATTTAACCAACCGTCTATCACGCTAATAAAATCAGGTCAGCCAAATACCAAATTAATGGCAGTTTAAATACAAATATAGCGTTCCAATTTAGCAAGTAAGCCGAAACACCATATTATTCTATTAGTGGATGCGTTCTAAAGGATTCTAAAGCCATTAGCAACAGTAAACACCAAATACTTATACATCTGCCAAAATCTGTTTGATTTCGGCCGAAACAGCATCAATTTCTGCCATTCCATCCACAGTTTTTAGCACACCTTGATCACCATAATATTTAATCAAGGGTGCAGGCTGTTCATGATATACCTTAAGTCGCTTTTTTAACGCCTCAACATTATCATCAGCCCGAGGGCCACCAACAGTTTCCTTAGCGCGCTGTTCAATGCGGCCAAACAAATCTTCTTCTATAACTTCTAGTGAAATCACACTATCAAGTTTCATACCTTTTTCATCAAGCATCGCATCAAGTGCTGCTGCTTGAGTACCATTTCTAGGAAACCCGTCTAAAATAAAACCCTTAACGCAGTCATCTTGTTCGATACGCTCTGATATTATACCAACAACCACTTCATCTGGCACCAAATCACCACGGTCCATAATGTCTTTAACTTTCAAACCCATTTCACTACCAGCTGCAACAGCTGCACGCAGCATATCGCCTGTTGATAACTGGGCATAACCAAAATCGTCTACCAAACATTTTGCTTGGGTGCCTTTGCCAGCACCTGGTGGTCCTAATAAAATCAGCTTCATTTTTTGCGCCTCCCTCTGAGCTTGGACTTCTTAATGAGTCCTTCATATTGATGTGCAAGTAACCGGCTTTGAATTTGCTGTACAGTATCCATTGTAACACTAACCACAATCAACAAGGATGTGCCACCAAAATAGAATGGTAAAGCAAACTGACTTTGCAAGACTTCAGGTAAAATACAAACCAATACTAAATAGACAGAACCAAGCACAGTAATACGCGTTAATACAAAATCAATATATTCCGCTGTTCTAGCGCCAGGGCGTATACCAGGGATAAACCCACCTTGCTTCTTAAGGTTATCAGCAGTATCAGTCGGATCCATCGCCACACTGGTTTGGAAAAATGCAAAAAACACGATTAATACAACAAAGGTAAGCAGATATAAGGGTTGTCCGCGCCCAAGCAAAGCACTAATCGTAGCAATAATTTCATTATCAGAAGTACCAGCAAAGTTTGATATGGTTACAGGAATCATCAACAATGCGGTCGCAAAAATCGGAGGAATAACACCCGCAGTATTAAGCTTTAATGGGAGATGAGAACTTTCGCCGCCATACATCTGGTTGTTCATTTGGCGTTTTGGATATTGCACCAACAGCTTACGTTGGGCGCGTTCGACAAAAACAATAAACGCAATAACCACAACAGACAATACCATTATAGCCAAAATTAAGAAGGTTGAAATTGTCCCTTGTTGTCCAAGCTGTAACATTTGCACAAAAGCTAATGGAATATTAGCAACAATACCTGCAAAAATAATCAGCGAAATACCATTACCAATACCACGAGCAGTAATTTGCTCGCCGAGCCACATCAAGAATAATACACCACCTACAATGGTTAAAACTGTCGAAAATTGGAACATAAAGCCAGGGTTAACAACCAGTCCTGGACTTGCTTCTAAACTAACCGCCAAAGTATAACCCTGGATGGAAGACAATAATACAGCACCATAACGCGTATATTGAGTAATTTTCTGTTGCCCAGAAGCGCCTTCTTTTTTAAGCGCGGCAAGTGCAGGTACCATACTGGTCATCAACTGAATAATAATAGACGCAGTAATATATGGGATAACATTCAACGCAAAAATTGCCATTCGGCCAACCGCGCCACCCGTAAACACATCAAGCATACCTAAAAGCCCAGATTGCTGGCCTTGGAAAGCATCTGCTAATGCACCTGCATTAATACCAGGAATAGGGATAAATGTACCAAGACGATAGACTAAAAGTGCCGCCAAGGTAAACCAAATACGTTTCTTAAGATCTTCGGCTTTACCAAATGCCGAAAAGTTTAAATTCGCGGCGAGCTGTTCTGCTGCTGATGCCATTTAGTCTGCTCCAAACGTAATTTATAGTGTATCTGAGTTTTCATCAAATACACTATGAAAATTTAATTGCTAAACTAGTTTTTGCCAATTTAACACATTATGCCACTCTAATATAAGGATAGATTGACATAATACAACAAAAAGGCAGGTCACCCTGCCCCTAATTTATTTTGCTTTTTTTGGGTTGGTAACTTTTACATTACCACCAGCAGCTTCAATCGCTTTTACAGCGCCAGCACTGGCACCATGAACTTCAAAGCTAAGCTTAGCTTTTAACTCACCAGTACCTAATATACGTACACCATCAAGCTCACGGCGAATAACACCAGCAGCAACTAATGACTCTGAGTTAACAGTCGCTTTTGCATCCAATTTACCAGCATCAATTGCTTCTTGAATACGCCCGACATTCACGCCCGTTAACTTTTTGGCGAAAATATTGTTAAAGCCACGTTTTGGTAAACGCATGTGAATAGGCATTTGACCGCCTTCAAAGCCTTTAATCGCTACACCTGAGCGAGACTTTTGACCCTTAACACCACGACCACAAGTTTTGCCCTTACCAGAGCCAATCCCACGACCTAGACGCTTGCTAGAATAACGAGCACCGTCTCTATCAGCAATCTCATTAAGACGCATAATAATATCCTTTCTCTATAAAAGTCGCTTAATGCTTAAGCTTCTTCTACAATACGAACCATATGTTCAACTTTTTTGATCATACCGCGAATAGACGGCGTATCTTCCAAAGTTCTAACACGGTGCATTTTATTAAGACCAAGGCCCACCAATGTTGCGCGCTGACTTGCTGCACGACGAATTGGGCTACCAATTTGTTCAATGGTAATTGTTTTTTTAGCCATTATTTTAATCCTTAATTTGGAATAAGCAAAAAAGCTTAAGAACCAGTTTCCAACGAGTCACCAGCATCATCGCGGCGGCGAGCCACAATATCTGAAACCTTCTTACCACGGCGAGCAGCTACTTTACGTGGGCTATTCTCTTTAGCAAGCGCATCAAATGTTGCACGAACCATGTTATAAGGGTTAGATGTGCCAATTGACTTAGCCACAACATCCTGAATACCTACAGTTTCAAAAACTGCACGCATCGGACCACCAGCAATAATACCAGTTCCTGGAGGCGCTGCGCGAAGCATCACTTTACCAGCGCCGTGATGACCTGTTACATCATGATGTAATGTACGGCCTTCGCGTAGTGGAACGCGTATCATTTGGCGTTTTGCTTCTTCTGTTGCTTTACGAATTGCCTCAGGTACTTCTTTTGCTTTACCTTTACCAAAACCAACGCGGCCTTTTTGATCACCAAGCACAACAAGTGCTGCAAAACCAAAACGACGACCACCTTTAACAACTTTTGCTACGCGGTTAATATGAACTAGACGATCAACAAATTCGCTGTCGCGTTCATCATTTTTATCATTATTACGTGCCATTATTTTATCCTCTAAAACTTAAGACCAGCTTCACGTGCTGCTTCAGCAACCGCTTTAACCCGTCCATGATATAAATAACTGCCACGATCAAAAATAACATCTGTAATACCAGCTGTATTAGCGCGTTCAGCAACCAATTTACCCACTGCTGTTGCAGCAGCAACATCAGCACCTGTTTTTAAGCTAGACTTCAAATCAGTGTCGATTGATGAAGCGGAAGCTAAAGTTTTACCAAAACCATCATCGATAATCTGAGCATAGATATGTTTTGAAGACCGAAAAACTGATAAACGAGGACGCCCATTAGCCACTTTTTTAAGGCTATTACGTACACGTTGTTTACGGCGTTCAGTTGTTTTCCTGTTGGAAACTGCCATTTTATAAGACTCCTACTTCTTCTTACCTTCTTTGCGGAATACAAACTCGCCTTGATAACGAATGCCCTTGCCTTTAAATGGCTCTGGCTTACGATATTTACGAATATTTGCAGCAACTTGACCAACCAATTGTTTATCAATACCTGATACAACAATTTCTGTAGGTTTAGTTACTTTTATTTCCACACCTTCAGGCGCTTCATAATTTACCTCATGAGAGAGGCCTAGATTTAGACTAAGAATCTTACCCTTTAGTGCAGCACGATAACCAACACCTCTGATTTCCAGAGTTTTAGAGTAACCTTCCGCAACACCCATTACAATATTTGCAACAAGTGTACGGCTCATACCCCACATGGAACGTGCGCGCTTGGAATCATCGCGAGGGTTGATTACAAGGCCATTTTCAGTATATTCAACTAAAACCTCGTTAACCAACACGACTGAAAGACTACCCTTAGGACCTTTTACCGATACTTCCTGACCGTTGATGTTATATTCAACACCAGCAGGCAACGGTATTGCTTTTTTACCAATACGTGACATGTTTTCTTCCTTTGTTAATGAAAACTATAATCAAAAGTTCAATTAGAACAATTGACAAAGTACTTCACCACCAACATTTTCTTCTCTAGCTTTCCAGTCTGCCATAACACCTTTAGGTGTTGAAAGAATAGAAATACCAAGACCGTTATAAACTGGTGTAATGTCTTTCACGGATGAATAAACACGACGACCAGGCTTTGAAACACGCTGAACTTCCTGAATTACAGGTGCGCCTTCAAAATATTTTAGCTCAATTTCAAACTCAAGTTTACCACCATCAAATTCAACAGCGCTATAACCACGAATGAAACCTTCATCTGCCAATACGTCAAGCACGCGACCACGAAGGTTTGAAGCAGGTGTACTCACCACGCTTTTACCACGCATTTGCGCGTTCCGTATACGTGTTAGCATATCTGCAAGAGGATCTGTCATAACCATAATTTTATCTCCTACCAGCTCGATTTTACTAGGCCAGGGATTTTACCCTGCGAACCCAATTCACGAAGTGCAATACGCGACATCTTCAATTTACGATAATAACCGCGCGGACGACCTGTAACTTCACAACGATGCTTAAGGCGTGTTTTTGACCCATCGCGCGGCAATTGCGCTAGAGACATACGAGCTTTAAAACGTTCTTCGTTTGGAAGGTTTGTATCTTTAGAGATTGCTGTAAGGGCAGCACGCTTTGCAGCATATTTTGCTACGATGCGTTTACGCCTAAGCTCTCTTTGTACCATACTTACTTTAGCCATATCTAATTCCTATTCCTTTTCCTTTGGGAAAGGGAAATTAAACCCTTTAAGCAATGAACGCGCTTCGTCATCAGTCTTAGCCGTTGTACAAACAATAATGTCCATACCCCACATTACGTCAATTTTATCGTAATCAATTTCAGGGAAAACAATATGTTCTTTAACACCCATAGCAAAGTTACCATTACCGTCAAAACTTTTAGGGTTTAAACCGCGAAAGTCACGAGTACGAGGCAAGGCAATTGTAATCAGACGATCCAAAAATTCAAATGCAGCATTACCGCGTAGGGTAACCTTACAGCCAAGCGGCATTTCTTCACGCACTTTAAAAGTAGCGATAGACTTACGCGCTTTAGTAACCACTGGTTTTTGACCAGCAATCAATGTCAAAGCCTCAACAGCAGATTTGATCTTTTTAGTGTCTTGAACGGTTTCGCCAACACCCATATTGATCACAACCTTATCAAGTTGTGGAACAAGCATCTCGTTAGTATAGTTAAACTCTTTTTTCAAGTCAGCACGAACAACATTATTATAATGCTTTTTCAAGCGAGCAAAATTATCAGCCATTGATCACTTCTCCTGAACGTCTAGCAAAGCGAACTTTTTTACCATCAACATTTTTATAACCAATACGCGTTGCCTGACCATCTTTAGGGTCTTCAATCGCAATATTAGAAATGTGGATAGTCGCTTCTTTAGTAAAAATGCCGCCTTCAGCAGTTTGCGTAGGCTTTGTATGGCGCTTCACCAAGTTAACACCAGCAACAATAGCTCGGTTTTCCTTAGGGATAACCTTAAGAACTTGGCCTTTTTTACCAGCGTCACGGCCAGTAAGAACAACCACATTGTCGCCTTTTTTAATTTTAACTTTAATTGGCATGTTATAGAACCTCCGGCGCTAGTGAAACAATTTTCATATGCTTCTTTGCACGCAATTCACGTACCACAGGGCCAAAAATACGAGTTCCAATAGGCTCACCATTTGTGTTCACAAGAACAGCGGCATTGCTATCAAAACGGATCATTGAACCATCTTTACGTTGGATATCTTTTCTCGTACGCACAATCACTGCACGACGAACATCACCTTTTTTAACCTTGCTGTGAGGCGCGGCTTCTTTCACACTAACTACTATAATGTCACCAACAGACGCAGTTTTGCGTTTTGAACCACCAAGTACTTTAATACACTGAACGCGCTTAGCACCTGAGTTGTCGGCAACATCTAGATTTGTTTGCATTTGAATCATGACATAAGTCTTTCAAATAGCCCCTACCCGATTAAAAGATAGAGGCGATGCTCAACAAATAAGAATCAGTTATTTAATAACTGCCCATTTTTTGTTTTTCGATACCGGTTTGGTTTCTTCGATACGTATAATATCTCCGACCTTAACCGAGTTACTTTCATCATGCGCATGGTATTTTTTTGTACTACGCACGGTCTTCTTAAGCAATGGATCGGTAAAACGACGTTCTACTTTAACCACTACAGTTTTATCACTGGCGTCACTTACAACAACACCTTGTAGGATACGCTTTGGCATATCTTAACCCCTTACGCTTTTGCTTCAGCGCGCAATTGCTGCTGAACAGTTTGAACTCTTGCGATATCCCGACGCACTTCACGTACACGAGATGGTTTTTCCAATTGGCCAGTGGCCTTTTGGAAACGCAGATTAAATTGCTCTTTTTTTAGTCCAAGCAACTCATCTTGTAGTTCATCCAAACTTTTGTTTTTTAATTCACTGGCCTTCATGACCTTATCCTTTTAAACAAATTTGCCTGGCTGCGTAACGAATAATCGGCTTATAGACCAAAAAACGCGTGCAGCCAAACAAATAATCAAAGTTATACGTCTAAACGCTGAACGAATTTTACCTTAATCGGTAATTTCATAGCGCCCAAGCGTAAAGCTTCTTTGGCTGTTTCGTAATCAACACCGTCAATTTCGAACATAATACGGCCAGGTTTAACCTTGGCTGCCCAAAATTCAACAGAACCTTTACCTTTACCCATACGAACTTCGAGTGGCTTTTTAGACACAGGAACATCTGGGAAAACACGAATCCACACCCGTCCAACACGCTTCATATGACGTGTAATAGCACGACGTGTCGCTTCAATTTGACGAGCGGTAACTCTATCTGGTTCTAGGGCTTTTAAGCCATAGGTACCAAAATTCATATCCGTTCCACCTTTAGCCTTACCCTTGATACGGCCTTTATGGGCTTTACGGAATTTTGTGCGTTTTGGTTGCAACATTTCCTAATTCTCCAATCAAAAGTTAACGACCACGAGGTCGGTTACGGTCACCACCACGGTTACGATCACCACCACGACCACCAGCTGCAAGCGCTAAACGCTCTTGAGCCATAGGGTCATGTTCCATAATGTCGCCTTTATAGATCCACACTTTAATGCCGATAATACCATAAGCAGTTGCTGATTTAGCAATACCATAATCGATATTAGAGCGAAGTGTGTGCAAAGGCACACGGCCTTCACGATACCATTCAGTACGCGCGATCTCAGCACCACCAAGACGGCCAGCACAGTTAATACGAATACCAAGAGCACCCATACGCATTGCTGATTGCACAGCACGTTTCATAGCGCGGCGAAATGCAACACGGCGTTCAAGTTGTTGAGCAATTGCTTCAGCAACTAGACGGGCGTCTACTTCAGGTTTGCGAACTTCAACAATATTGATCGTCACTTCACCATCAGTCATCTTACTAACCATACGGCGAATGCGTTCAATGTCTGAACCTTTTTTACCGATAACCACACCAGGGCGGGCTGTATGGATAGAAACACGACATGTTTTATGTGGGCGTTCGATCACAATCTTTGAAATACCAGCAGCCTTAAGCTTTTTTTCAAGCATGGTGCGAATTTTCAAATCTTCGTGCAAAAGTTTGCCATACTCACCAGCATCTGCATACCAGCGGCTATCCCATGTACGGTTGATGCCGAGGCGGAAACCAATCGGATTAATCTTTTGTCCCATTATGCATCTCCCTCAACTTCTTTAACAATGATGGTAATTTGACTGAATGGTTTCAGAATTTTACCAACACGTCCACGAGCACGAGCTTGCCAACGTTTCATAACTAAGTTTTTACCGACATATGCTTCTGATACAACCAAAGCATCAACATCGAGCCCATGGTTATTTTCAGCATTAGCAATAGCAGACTGAAGTGTTTTATAAACTGCGCCAGAAACGCGTTTGTGTGAAAACTGAAGATCAGCTAGTGCTTTTTCAACAGACTTGCCACGAATTAAAGCAGCGACTAGATTTAGCTTTTGAGGGCTGGTTCTAATCATGCGGGTTACCGCTTGTGCTTCATTATCGGCAAGAGAGCGTTCTCTTTTTGCCTTACCCATGACTATTTCCTTCTCGCTTTTTTATCAGCCAGATGGCCATAATATGTGCGGGTTGGTGAAAACTCACCAAATTTGTGACCGATCATATCTTCATTGATATTCACAGGGATATGTTTTTTACCATTGTGAACACCGAAGGTAAGACCAACGAACTGAGGTAGAATTGTAGAACGCCTACTCCAGATTTTAATTACTTCATTACGCCCTGATTCGCGCACTTTTTCTGCTTTTTTAAGCAAATATGCGTCAATATAAGGACCTTTCCATAAAGAACGTGCCATTTATCTAATCCTAACGTTTATTTTTACGCAAATGACGGCTACGAACGATATATTTATCAGTAGCTTTATTTGAACGAGTACGTTTACCTTTGGTAGGTTTACCCCAAGGTGTCACTGGGTGACGACCACCTGAAGTTCTACCTTCACCACCACCATGTGGATGATCCACAGGGTTCATCGCAACACCACGTACAGAAGGGCGTTTGCCTTTCCAGCGGCTACGACCAGCCTTACCAAAGTTTTGGTTTGAATTGTCAGGGTTAGAAACCGCACCAATTGTCGCCATGCATTCAGAACGAACAATACGTTGCTCTCCTGAGTTAAGACGAAGAATTGCGTAGCTAGAATCACGACCAACCAATTGTACATATGCACCAGCTGCACGAGCGATTTGACCACCCTTACCAGCTTTCAATTCTACATTATGTATAATTGTACCAATTGGCATATTTGCCAAAGGCATGGCATTACCAGGTTTAACGTCAACCTTGTTACCAGCAACAACAACGTCACCAGCAGCCAACCGTTGTGGCGCGATAATATATGATAAAGTTCCATCTTCATAACGAATCAACGCAATAAATGCAGTACGGTTAGGATCATATTCAATACGTTCCACCGTTGCTGCCATATCCCATTTGCGACGTTTAAAGTCGATCATACGATATGAGCGTTTATGCCCGCCACCGCGGCGGCGTGCTGTAATACGGCCAGAATTATTCCGACCACCAGATTTAGTAAGACCTTCGGTCAAACTTTTTACTGGCTTACCTTTCCAGAGGTCAGAGCGGTCTATAAGAATTAGACCACGTTGACCAGGACTGGTAGGTTTGTAGCTTTTGAGTGCCATAGTTTATTCTTTCGGCTTAGAGGACCAGTCTTAAAGACCAGTCGTCACATCAATCATTTGACCTTCTTCAAGGGTAACAATTGCTCTCTTAATATCATTGCGGCGTCCCATAATGCCTTTAAAGCGTTTAGTCTTACCCTTGCGGATAAGCGTATTCACCGCCTTAACTTTAACATTAAAAAGAGCTTCCACAGCTAATTTAATCTCAGGTTTTGATGCTGTTTTAGCAACATCAAAAACAACCTGATTATGCTCTGAAGCACCTGAAGTTTTCTCAGTGATTGCAGGCCCAACGATAACATCATAAAGATCAGCTTTATCCATTGAAACGTACCTCCAATGCTTCAATTGCGTCTTTTGTAAGAACCAATTTCTTACGACGCAAAATGTCATAAACATTAATACCTTGAATAGGCAACACATCAATGTTTGGAACATTGCGCGATGCTAATGCAAAGTTATTATCCACCTCAACACCAGCAATAAACAAAGCATTGTCTAGGCCCAACTTTTCAAATTGTGCTTTAACATCCTTGGTTTTTGCAGATTTGCTAACAACATTATCAAGAATGATAATTTCACCAGCTTGTGCTTTTGTAGACAATGCGTGCCTTAATGCAAGAGCACGAATTTTCTTTGGCAAAGCATGTGCGTGTGAACGAACAACTGGGCCAAATGCCTTACCACCACCACGGAACAAAGGCGCTTTCCTGTTACCATGACGGGCGCCACCAGAACCTTTTTGACGAACAAATTTCTTTGTTGAGCCAGTAACCTCTGAGCGACCTAAAGTCTTATGTGTACCAGACTGGCGTTTTGCCAACTGATAATTTACCATACGATGAAGGATATCAGCGCGTGGTTCAAGGCCAAAAATATTCTCTGCCAATTCAACAGAGCCAGATTTTTTGGCTTCAAGTGTAGTTACATCTAATTTCATGATCATTCACCCTTCTCTACAGAGCCGCCAGCAGCAGTAAAGCTACCAGGTGTCGGAAGGCCTTCTGGCATCACAAGCTTAACAGCGTCACTTAAGAACACCCAACCGCCTTTTGAACCAGGAATAGCACCCTTAACAAGAATAATATCACGCTCGACATCAGTTTTCACAACTGTAAGATTTTGAACTGTTACACGAGAAGCACCCATGTGGCCAGCCATTTTCTTACCTTTAAAAACCTTACCAGGATCTTGACATTGACCTGTAGATCCGTGACTACGATGTGAGATAGAAACACCATGGGTAGCACGAAGACCGCCAAAATTATGACGTTTCATAGCACCCGCAAAACCTTTACCGATAGATATACCAGTCGCATCGACTTTTTGTCCATCAATAAAATGATCCGCTTTAAGTGTTGCGCCAACTTCGATAAGGTTTTCAGAGCTAACTCTGAATTCCGCAATCTTTTTCTTGGGCTCTACTTTTGCTTTACCAAAATGCCCACGCTGGGCTTTTGATACTCTTTTAACTTTGGCTTTACCACTACCCAATTGTAGGGCAGTATAGCCATTTTCTTCTTCAGTACGCTGAGCAATAACCTGACAATTGTCTAATAACAAGACTGTCACTGGCACATGTTCACCATTTTCGGTGAATACGCGGGTCATACCAAGCTTCTGAGCGATAACGCCTGAACGCATGAGCTCTGTCCTTACAGTTTGATTTCTACATCAACACCGGCAGCAAGGTCTAGCTTCATTAAAGCGTCAACTGTCTGCGGCGTTGGATCAACAATGTCTAACACGCGTTTATGTGTGCGCATTTCGAATTGTTCCCGACTTTTCTTATCAATGTGTGGACCACGCAGAACTGTATATTTTTCAATACGAGTTGGAAGCGGAATTGGACCACGCACTTGGGCGCCCGTACGGCGGGCAGTATTGACAATTTCTTTTGTCGACGCATCTAAGATGCGATGATCAAAAGCTTTTAGTCGAATACGAATATTTTGACCGTGCATGTTCATACCTTTGGTATATTAAAATAAAAAAGTGAGGGTAGAAAACTACCCTCGCCTTATATGATTGTTATTATTTAGTAATCTTACCAACAACACCAGCACCAACTGTGCGGCCACCTTCGCGGATAGAGAAGCGCAATTGCTCTTCCATAGCGATTGGTGCGATTAGTTCAATATCAATATTAACATTGTCGCCTGGCATTACCATCTCTGTACCTTCTTGTAAAGACACAACGCCTGTTACATCAGTTGTACGGAAATAGAACTGTGGACGATATTTTGTAAAGAACGGCGTATGACGGCCACCCTCTTCTTTAGTAAGAATATAAGCTTCAGCAACAAAGTTAGTATGTGGTGTAATTGAACCAGGCTTACAAAGCACTTGGCCACGCACAACATCTTCACGTTTCGTACCACGAAGTAGCACACCAACGTTATCGCCAGCTTCACCTGAGTCAAGCAACTTACGGAACATTTCAACACCAGTACATGTTGTTTTTGTTGTATCTTTCATGCCAACGATTTCAATATCGTCACCAACATTTACAATACCACGTTCAACACGGCCAGTTACCACTGTACCACGACCAGAAATTGAGAACACATCTTCAATAGGCAGTAGGAACGGAAGATCTTTAGGGCGTTCTGGAGTAGGAATATATTCGTCAACAGCAGCCATCAACTTAATGATAGATTCTTTGCCAATCTCAGGGTCACGGCCTTCAACAGCAGCAAGTGCAGAACCCATAACGATAGGAATATCATCACCAGGGAAATCATATTCGCTTAATAGTTCACGAATTTCCATTTCAACCAATTCTAACAGCTCTTCGTCGTCAACTTGGTCAACTTTATTCATGTAGATCACAAGATATGGCACACCACATTGGCGAGCAAGAAGGATATGCTCACGCGTTTGTGGCATTGGGCCATCAGCAGCTGACACAACAAGGATACCGCCATCCATTTGCGCAGCACCAGTAATCATGTTTTTAACATAGTCAGCATGGCCTGGGCAATCCACATGGGCATAATGACGGTTATCAGTTTCATATTCAACATGCGCTGTTGAAATGGTAATACCGCGTTCACGCTCTTCTGGTGCACCATCAATGTCAGCATAGGCCATTGCTTCGCCGCCAGAAACTTCAGCCATTACCATCGTAATAGCAGCCGTTAATGTTGTTTTACCATGGTCAACATGGCCGATTGTGCCGACGTTAACATGAGGTTTAGTACGCTCAAACTTTTCTTTAGCCATTTGGCTCTCCATTTATTAGTTGCCTGAATTCATCAGAACCCAGGCGAAGTTTTCAATTTATTTAATTCAAGCAAGTTTTGCGATGATTTCATCCGCAACCGCTGAAGGTACTTGATCATAATGATCGAATTGCATAGTAAATTGAGCACGGCCCTGCGTTGCAGAACGTAGATTATTTACATAGCCAAACATGTTTGCCAAAGGCACCATCGCGTCAACAACTTGCGCGTTACCACGAGGTTCAGTTCCAGAAATCATGCCACGGCGAGAGTTAAGGTCACCAATAACATCGCCAACATAATCTTCAGGAGTTACCACTTCAACCTTCATAATCGGTTCAAGTAATTTCAGACCTGCATCACGTACACCTTCACGGAAGCCTGCACGACCAGCAAGTTCAAATGCCATTACGGACGAGTCAACATCATGGTAGCCACCATCAATCAGTGTACATTTAATGTTTAACATCGGGAAGCCAGCAAGCACACCTGTTTCAACAACAGATTTGATACCTTTTTCCACACCCGGAATATATTCTTTTGGTACAGAACCACCAACAATCTTGCTTTCAAAGTCAAAGCCTTCATTGTTTTCACCTGGTTCAATAATCATTTTAATTTTCGCAAACTGACCAGAACCACCAGATTGTTTCTTATGCGTGTAGTTCACTTCTGTTTCACGAGAAATGGTTTCACGATAAGCAACCTGAGGTGCACCAACATTGGCTTCTACACCAAATTCACGGCGCAAACGGTCAACCAGAATATCCAAATGAAGCTCGCCCATACCCGCAATAATTGTTTGACCTGATTCGAAATCAGATGAAACGCGGAATGATGGATCTTCAGCAGCCAAACGTTGTAGACCTTGGCCTAGTTTTTCTTGGTCAGCTTTGGTTTTTGGCTCAATGGCAATCTCGATCACAGGATCAGGGAATTCCATACGTTCCAAAATAACTGGTTTAAGCGGGTCAGACAAAGTATCACCAGTAGTGGTATATTTAAGACCTGCGAGGGCTACAATATCACCAGCACGGGCAACTTTAACGTCTTCACGTGAGTTAGAATGCATTTCAAGCATACGGCCAATACGTTCTTTTTTATTTTTAACTGTATTAAGCACTGTTTGACCAGACTCAAGCACACCAGAATAAATACGAACGAATGTCAACGAGCCAACAAATGGGTCATTCATGATTTTAAATGCAAGCAAACCAAGCGGTTCATCATCCGATGCGATACGAGTTGTCTCTTCATCAGTTTTAAAATCAATACCTTTTATTGAAGGGATATCGAGCGGTGAAGGCAAATATTCAACAATTGCATCAAGTAATGGTTGTACACCTTTGTTTTTAAAGGCAGTACCACAACATACAGGATGAAATTGAACAGCAATTGTCCCCTTACGAATCAAAGCTTTAAGCTCGTCAACATTAGGCATTTCACCTTCAAGATAACGATCCATTGCGTTTTCGTCAGCTTCAACAGCAACTTCGATTAGCTTTTCACGATACTCTTCTGCTTGTTCTTGATATTCAGCAGGAATATCAGAAACAACGAATTCAGCACCAAGCTTTTCTTCAGCCCAAGTGATGGCTTTCATTTCAACCAAATCGATACAACCAATAAAGTCGTTTTCAGCACCCATAGGCAGTTGAATGACACAAGCAATAGCACCCAAACGAGTGTCCATCATTTCAACACAGTTGAAAAAATCTGCACCAATTTTGTCCATTTTGTTCACAAAGAACATACGCGGCACATTATACTTTTCAGCTTGACGCCAAACTGTTTCGGTCTGAGGCTCAACACCAGCATTGGCATCAAGTAATGTAACCGCACCATCAAGCACACGCAAGCTACGTTCAACTTCAATAGTGAAGTCAACGTGACCTGGTGTATCAATAATGTTTAAGCGTTTATCTTTCCAATAGGTAGTTGTAGCAGCAGAAGTAATGGTAATACCACGTTCTTGCTCTTGCTCCATCCAATCCATTGTCGCAGCACCATCATGCACTTCGCCAATTTTATGGCTTTTACCTGTATAATAAAGGATCCGTTCCGTAGCAGTGGTTTTACCCGCATCAATATGCGCCATAATACCAAAATTACGATAATCCTTAAGTTCATGTTCACGAGCCATGATTTATCTCCTAAATACAGCTTACCATCGATAATGAGAGAAAGCACGGTTAGCTTCAGCCATACGATGCGTATCTTCACGTTTTTTAACTGCATTACCACGATTGTTTGCAGCATCCAACAATTCGCCAGATAGGCGCGCTGTCATAGTTGTTTCATTCCGGTTACGAGCCGCAGCGATTAACCAACGAATGGCAAGTGCACGACGCCGATCAGGACGAACTTCAACTGGCACTTGGTATGTAGCACCACCAACACGGCGCGAACGCACTTCGGTCATTGGTTGTACATTTTCAAGTGCTTCATGGAATGTTACCAAAGGCTCGGCGCTAGTTTTAGCTTCGATCTTTTCAAGCGCACCATATACAATGCGTTCTGCAACAGATTTTTTACCATCTAACATAAGACAGTTCATGAATTTATTTAATACTACATCACCATATTTTGCATCTGGCAAAATTTGGCGCTTTTCTGCGCGATGACGTCTAGACATATTACATCACCTCCTATTTAGGGCGCTTAGCGCCGTATTTTGAACGACGTTGTTTACGATCTTTAACACCTTGAGTATCAAGAACACCACGAATGATATGATAGCGTACACCAGGTAAATCTTTTACCCGACCACCACGAATAAGCACAACACTATGCTCTTGTAGATTATGGCCTTCACCTGGGATATAGCTAGTCACTTCAAAACCATTTACCAAACGCACACGCGCAACTTTACGTAGCGCTGAGTTAGGCTTTTTAGGCGTTGTAGTATAAACGCGTGTGCAAACACCACGTTTTTGAGGGCAAGCTTCCATCGCTGGTACTTTGTTACGCTTAACAGGTACCTTGCGTGGCTTGCGAAGTAGTTGGTTGATTGTAGGCATTTCTGCTTTTAAACCTTCACAAATTACATCATATTGTACACGCTTTTCTAGGGCGCTTCCAACATGCACTTTACACAGCAGTAAGTTGCCTTACCCTGTGCGCTAGGATTGATGATAAAAAATCACCGCTTAAGTTCTTCATTTGTAGAATAAGGTATAGATTTCTAATAAATTAGAATCCTACTACTTATTTTATAAAGTGGCCGCAACATAGAAGCATAATAAACAATCGTCAAGCGCAAATTTATAACAAATCCACCTTTTCATAAATTAATCATTAAACAATATTAATTTTGATATTTTCTGCTAATCACAGCCAGTTTAGCTCAATATAAAATCAAGTTAAATAGCTTTAAAGTATAAAAGGCCGCATCAATAAGATACGGCCCATCTTTAATATACAAACTGAAAACCAGCAAGCTTAATCAACACTACCAGGTAGAGCCAGTGGTTCAGCAAAAATGGCATTTTCAGCAGCTTCTTCACGGGCCGCAGCTGCCATAGCATCCGCACGCTCCTGTTCAGCAAGAATCATCTGGTCACGTTTGGTAGCAACCTTTTTCATTCTTGCTAACATTGCGCCTGTACCTGCTGGTAATAAACGACCAACAATCACATTTTCTTTCAACCCTTCAAGTGTATCAACTCTGCCATGAATGGCAGCTTCGGTTAACACCCGAGTGGTTTCTTGGAATGATGCAGCTGAAAATACCGAACGGGTTTGCAAAGAGGCTTTTGTAATACCCAAAAGAATAGGCATTGCTTTGGCTTCACGTTTGCCTTCGGCAACCAATTTAGCATTCATTTCTGCAAACTCATGGCGGTCAATTTGTTCATTTTTAAACATATCCGATTCACCCTGATCAGTAATTTCAACCTTTTGCAGCATGTTACGGACAATTACTTCAATATGTTTATCGTTAATTGGCACACCTTGCAAACGGTAAACTTCCTGAATTTCATTCACCAGATAGTTGGATAATTCTTCAACGCCTTTAATCGCCAAAATATCATGCGGTGCAGGGTTACCATCCAAAATATACTCACCCATTTCAATAAAGTCACCATCTTGTACTTGCAGATGTTTACCCTTAGGAATAAGATATTCAGCTGGTTCCAACTCTTCATTCTCTGGAATAATAGAAATTCGACGCTTATTTTTATAGTCGCGACCAAATTTAATGTTACCTGATATTTCAGCAATAACCGCATGGTCCTTAGGACGACGTGCTTCAAACAGTTCAGCAACTCGAGGTAGACCACCTGTAATATCGCGAGTTTTAGCACTTTCTTGTGGAATACGCGCTAAAACATCACCAGGCTTAACCACCATATCAGGCTCGACCGACAGAATGGCGCCAACAGACATCATGTAAGAAGCGTCACCACCCTTAGCAAGTTTTTTCATTTCGCCATTTTCATCAATAATCACAATAGCAGGGGTTAAACCTGTACCGCGCGTTGATGAACGCCAATCTTGAATAACACGCTGAGTAATACCAGTCGCTTCGTCGACATTTTCTTGTACTGAAACAGTTTCAATCAAATCAACAAATTTAATGGTACCGCCAACTTCAGTCATAATTGGGCGTGAGTATGGATCCCAATCCGCAATCCGATCACCACGAGAAACTTTTGCGCCATTTTTTAACTTAATGCTTGAACCATAAGAAACTTTATGACTGGCCAGTTCGACACCATCAATATCAATAATATTAATGGTCATGTTACGCCCCATAACCACCAAACCGCCCTTTTCTCGAGACACGCTGCTGTCATTAACAAACTTAATAACACCATCATGTTTGCTTTCAAGGTAAGAGTTATCAACCACTTGGGCCGTACCACCAATATGGAAAGTACGCATGGTTAGCTGTGTACCCGGCTCACCAATACTTTGGGCAGCAATAACACCAACGGCTTCACCAATATTAACTTTAGTACCGCGAGCAAGATCACGACCATAACAGGTAGCACACACACCATTGGTAGATTTACAAGTCAAAATAGAACGAATTTCAATATGTTGAAGACCATATTTTTCAATTAACTCAGCGTGAGACTCGTCAACCATTGTATCTTTTTCAATGATAATATCTTTGGTACCAGGAGCAAATGTATCGCTTGCAACCGTACGGCCAAGCACCCGCTCAGCAATAGACGCAACAATCTCACCAGAGTCAATAATAGGACGAACCACAATAAACTCCTCAGAGCCACAATTGTCTTCAGTAATAATACTATCTTGGGCAACATCAACCAAACGACGGGTCAGGTAACCAGAGCTCGCAGTTTTCATCGCCGTATCCGCCAAACCTTTACGCGCACCATGGGTGGAGTTAAAGTATTCGTTAACGGTCAAACCTTCTTTAAAGTTTGAAATAATTGGTGTTTCAATAATTTCACCATTCGGCTTAGCCATTAGACCACGCATACCTGCCAACTGCTTCATTTGAGCAGGAGAACCACGCGCACCAGAATGCGACATCATATAAACAGAGTTAATGGGCTTTTGACGACGAGTTTCTTCGTCTACTTCAACAGCAGAAATTCTACCCATCATCGCATCAGCAATTTTATCGGTACATTTAGACCAAGCATCCACAACTTTATTGTATTTTTCGCCTTTGGTAATTAGGCCATCCAAATATTGCTGTTCAAATTCTTGGGTAAGTGCTGTTGTATCTCCAACAATTTTCCCTTTCGAAACAGGAATAACCATATCGTCTTTACCAAATGAAATACCAGCTTTACAAGCCCATTTAAAGCCCATGCCCATCATTTTATCACAGAACATGACTGTCTCTTTTTGACCACAATGGCGGTAAACCACATCAATCATTTTTGAGATTTCTTTTTTGGTAAGCAAACGGTTGATAATATCAAAAGAAATTTTAGCACGTTCTGGCAACACAGTTCCCAAAATCAAACGACCAGGGGTAGTATCATATATTTTAGATACAGGTTTGCCTTCTTCATCAACACCATTATAACGGCCCTTGACTTTTGAATGTAGAGTAACTGCGCCAGACTCAAGCGCATACTCAATTTCAGCTTGGCTAGACAATAACATGCCCTCACCTGGCTCATTCGGCGCTTCAAGTGAAAGATAATATAGACCCAAAACAATATCTTGAGACGGCACAATAATTGGATCACCAGAAGCAGGATGCAAAATATTATTGGTCGACATCATCAATACGCGGGCTTCAATTTGTGCTTCAAGAGACAATGGCACATGAACCGCCATTTGGTCTCCGTCAAAGTCAGCATTAAACGCTGTACAAACCAACGGATGTAATTGAATGGCCTTGCCTTCAATTAGAATAGGTTCAAAAGCTTGAATACCCAATCTATGCAATGTTGGTGCACGGTTCAAAAATACTGGATGTTCACGAATTACTTCATCGAGAATATCCCAAACTTCTGGCCGGGCTTTTTCAACCAGTTTTTTAGCCTGTTTAACAGTAGTGCTTAATCCACGTGCTTCAAGCTTAGAATAAATAAATGGCTTAAACAGCTCTAAAGCCATCTTTTTAGGCAAGCCGCATTGATGCAGCTTAAGCTCAGGGCCAACCACAATCACACTACGGCCAGAATAATCAACCCGCTTACCAAGCAAGTTTTGGCGGAAACGACCTTGTTTACCTTTAAGCATTTCCGATAATGATTTAAGCGGGCGTTTGTTCGCACCAGTAATGGTACGACCACGACGACCATTATCAAACAATGCATCAACAGATTCTTGCAACATACGTTTTTCATTACGCACAATAATATCTGGTGCACGCAATTCAATAAGGCGTTTTAAACGGTTATTACGGTTAATAACTCGGCGGTATAAATCATTCAAATCAGAGGTTGCAAACCGGCCTCCGTCAAGTGGAACAAGCGGGCGTAACTCAGGTGGAATCACTGGCACGACGGTCATGATCATCCATTCTGGTTTATTGTCAGAATGGATAAATGCATCAATCACTTTTAAGCGCTTAGCTAATTTTTTAGGTTTAAGCTCTGTTGTTGCTTCAGCAATCTCAACGCGTAAATCAGCAGCAATTTCCTCAAGGTCTAAATTACGTAACAATTCTTGAATGGCTTCAGCGCCGATAGATGCAGTGAAACTGTCTTCACCATAGCTATCACAGCAATCCATATATTCTTCTTCTGATAATAATTGATTTGGCTTAAGGTCAGTTAAGCCAGGTTCAATAACAATATAACTCTCAAAATAAAGCACACGCTCAAGGTTTTTAAGGGTCATATCAAGCAACAGGCCGATACGGCTTGGTAAAGATTTCAAAAACCAAATATGTGCAACAGGTGCAGCAAGGTCAATATGCCCCATACGTTCCCGGCGTACTTTAGACAATGTTACTTCAACACCACATTTCTCGCAGATAATGCCTTTATATTTCATGCGTTTATATTTACCGCAAAGACATTCATAGTCTTTCATTGGGCCAAATATACGCGAACAAAATAAACCATCTTTTTCTGGCTTAAATGTTCGATAGTTCAAAGTCTCTGGCTTTTTAATTTCGCCATGTGACCATGAGAGAATTTTCTCCGGGCTAGCAATGGAGATCCGTATTTGATCAAAATTTTGTTGACCAGATGCTGGATTAAATACGTTCATGACATCTTGCTTCATGGGTTTTCTCCTAAGAGCGGAAGGGCTAGCCCTTCAAAAAATAATAATGCAACGAAGCAGTGAGAAGGTAACTTCTCACTGCTTCAAATTAATCACTCAGCTGGTGTTGCTGCGCTTTCATCTTCAATAGTTTTTTTAGCGGCAATCTCAACTGAATCTTCTAACTGAACATTCAAACCAAGCGAACGCATTTCTTTAATCAATACGTTGAAGCTTTCGGGCAAACCAGCTTCGAATGAATCATCCCCGCGAACAATTGATTCATAAACCTTAGTACGACCAGCAACATCGTCTGATTTCACGGTCAACATTTCTTGCAGCGTGTAAGCAGCGCCATAAGCCATCAGTGCCCAAACTTCCATTTCACCAAAGCGTTGACCACCAAATTGAGCTTTACCACCCAATGGTTGTTGTGTAACCAAACTGTATGGGCCGATTGAACGGGCATGGATTTTATCATCCACCAAATGGTGTAATTTAAGCAGATATTTATAGCCAACAGTCACTTTACGGTCAAATTGTTCACCAGTACGGCCATCACGCAACCATGATTGCCCACTACCATCTAAGCCGGAACGTTCAAGTAAATCAACCACATCGCCTTCATGCGCACCATCAAACACTGGTGTCGCAATCGGCACACCACGTTTAAGGTTACCAGCAAGCTCAACAATATCCTCATCATTCATGCTATTTAGCACTTCATGATCATCGCCATAAGCGATTTTCAAACTGGCCTTAAGACTTTCAATCTTCTCTTGACCACGCTGATAAACATCTAACGCTTCACCAATCTGACGGCCAAGACCTGCAGACGCCCAACCCATATGAGTTTCAAGAATCTGTCCAACATTCATTCGCGACGGCACACCCAACGGGTTAAGTACAAGATCAACAGGTGTTCCATCTTCAAGATAAGGCATATCTTCAAGCGGCATAATTTTAGAAATTACACCCTTATTACCATGACGACCAGCCATTTTATCACCAGGCTGCAGCTTACGCTTTACGGCAACAAAAACTTTAACCATTTTCATCACACCAGGCGGTAACTCGTCACCACGTTGAATTTTGTCAACTTTATCCATGAAACGTTCTTCAAGCAATCGCTTGCTTTCGTCATATTGACGTATAATCGCCTCAACATGACCCATTTCAGCTTCATCACTAAGTGCAATATCCCACCAACGAGAGCGCGGGAGGTTATCCAATGCTTGATCTGTTATTTCATCACCTTCAACCAGACCACTTGGGCCAGATGATGCAATTTTACCAACAAGCGATGACCGCAGCTGACCAAATATAGAGCGGTCAAGAATGATCATCTCATCATCACGATCTTTTGCCAAACGCTCAATTTCTTCGCGTTCAATCGCCATTCCACGTTCGTCTTTATCAACACCATGACGGTTAAACACGCGCACTTCAACCACTGTACCAGCA
>JADGDI010000027.1:0-21938 GCA_016744975.1 Hyphomicrobiales bacterium
ATGGTAAATAATCTATTTATTAATTAATTATTTAATATAAATGAAATGAACGATTTATTACAAAATGAAATAATTATTACAGTTGCAGAAGCTGTTAGCTACGTATTCGGTGCTTTTATTATGTTTTTTATAACCCAAACGCCCAGAATAGGCATGAATATAAATATATAGAATTAGTAAACCAGCCGCCAGTGCAAACCAAGTGATTAAATAACTTAAATGGCTTGAAGCACTCTTAATTTCTACTTTACTAATTTTAGGAAAGGCCAACTGTTGATAGTCAGTTGACGAGATATAGAAAGGTGTTGGCTTAGATAGTTTAAACATTTTGCCCATTGCCTCAATGTCACGCCAAAACCATCTATCTGAGTTTACAGGGTTATTTGGTAAAAAACTGCCTTGTTTTTCTGCATATTTCACCACGCCATTTATAACGATTTCATGCTTAGTTAGACCACGATATAATGCGGGGTTTTTGGCTATTTCTTCGGTAATAAACCCGCGCTCAACCATTACTGTTTTATAAACATCACCTGACGTGATCTTAAAAGGGGTGAATACATAAAACCCATATAGAATTACCCTAGAGGATTTTTTATATTGGCCGCGAACAAGAATTTCTTGCCCGTCAGTATAATGCCCATGAAATTTAACTTGGTGGTAGAGCAGCTCAGTAATTTTTTTTGTTTCGAGCAATTTTGCAAGCTCTTGGGCTGGCAGTTTAGCTTGTGCTTCAATTTTAGAGATTAATGCCTGTTTATAGCCATAGCGCTCTACCTGCCAGACACCAAGATATATCAGTGCTGCAAAAACCAATGATGCAAAAAAGCTAAGCCAAGGATAGGGTTTAAAATACATGCCCCTCCCTATCATATAAAAACAAAAAAGGCGACATAAAGCCGCCTTTTGAATCGATTTTTGCGCAATTTAATGTGCAGCAGGCATGGTAGCAGGATCGCCAGCGCCTAACACATAAATAAAGATGAATAGGAAAATCCATACCACGTCAACAAAATGCCAATACCAAGCAGCCGCTTCAAAACCAAAGTGATGATCGGGTGTAAAATGCCCTCTAATTGTACGAACCAGCATTACAAACAAACAAATTGTACCGATTATTACATGAAAACCATGGAAGCCTGTTGCCATATAAAAAGTAGATGGGTAAAGGCCACCATCCATGCTAAATGCAGCATGACTATATTCAAGCGCCTGTAAAGCTGTAAATAACAACCCTAAAATAACCGCACTTGATAAACCCAAAATCACAGTTTTTCGATCATCATGAATTAATGCATGATGCGCCCAAGTGACTGCAAAACCAGATAAGAGCAGTACCAATGTATTGATGAACGGCAAATCCCAAGCATCAAAAGTACGGATAGACAATGGTGGCCAAACTCCGCTTGTATAAGCCATACGGGCTTCTTGAATAATCTCATCAGGGAATAAAGAAGCATCAAAATAGGCCCAAAACCATGCCACAAAAAACATCAGCTCAGAAACAATGAACATAAACACACCATAGCGCATATGCAATTGTACCACGGGTGTATGATGGCCTTGATTTTCTGCCTCATCGACAATATCACGCCACCAAAGAAATGCCACGATACAAACCAATGCTAGGCCAATTAAAGGAATAAGACCATCGCCCATTTCATGCATATAAAAAATAAAACCAGCTGCCATCACAAAGGCTGACATAGCCGCAAGAAATGGCCACGGACTAGGATCTACCAAATGATAGTCATGATTTTTTTCGTCAGACATAATGTCCATCTCCTTAATTTGCCCATCAATCGAGCGCTATATTCTTAATCTAACTTCTATTCTTTGACAGGATAGAAAGTGTAAGACAATGTTACGGTATTAACAAATTCCAAATCGGGGTCATTTGCATATTCAGGATCAATAAAAAACTCTATCGGCATATCGGTTTCTTGTTTGGCATTTAGCAATTGTTCAGTGAAACAGAAACATTCAATCTTATTAAAATACTCCCCTGCTACATCTGGCGTGACGTTAAACACTGCAGTACCCTTGATATTTTCATTGGCAAAATTTTTAGCATGATAAAACACCAATTTTGTCTCGCCAATCTTAACCTCAACTTCCCGTTGTACGGGTTTAAATTCCCACGGTAAATCATTGGCAATATTGGCATCAAACTGAATTTTTATCTTGCGATCCAATATAATCTCGGAACCGCTCTCTGCCCTTTGCGTTGTACCACCAAAGCCTGTCACTTGGCAAAAAATTTCGTATAACGGGACTGCAGCATAAGCCATGCCCAACATTGTTAATACAAATATGCCTAAATATAATGCGGTTCTATTTGCCTTTTTATCCTGATTTTTTTGACCTTCCTTATTTTCTTCCATTAAAAAACTCGTTCATCTACTCAAAAAGTTCGGTCAGCGACATTGGCGCCCAAACGAATGATGGTCGATGCGAAAAACATGATGGGCAGCGCAGCTAGTATAAGCGCAATAGCAATATTACGACGACGGCGCATTTTTTGTTGTGCATCTGTTAACGTGACCGCATCTAAAATATATTTTTCAGTTTCTATGCTCATTATACCCCCAAAAATTGGATGATGTTAAACGTAAATAGGATATTAAAACTATGTTCTACCAACAATAAGGTGAATAATAGCATCAAATATAGCAATGAAAATGCAAATAAATTTTTTGCCGATTTTATAGCAATTGCACCTTTGTCATGTTTGTAAACCAGATGGCTAAAATAGATAAAGCCAACGCCTAGAACCAGTGCAGATACGCCATAAATAACCCCAGCAAAGCCTAAAACCGATGGCATAATACCACAAATAGCGGTGATATAGGCATAGGCTAATATTTGCTTTCTAGTATGGGCTTCACCGCGAACACTTGGCATCATCGGAATATTCGCATTTTCATAATCACGTTTGATATAAAGGTTAAGCGCCCAAAAGTGAGCGGGTGTCCACATGAAAATAATTAGAAACAGTAATAAACTTTCAATGCTTACATCACCCGTAACGCTCGCATAGCCAATCATTGGTGGAAACGCGCCTGACGCGCCGCCAATAACAATGTTAAGCGGTGTGCGCGGCTTTAGCCACATGGTGTAAACCACCACATAATAAAATATTGTAAAGGCTAAAAAGCCTGCAGCAAACCAGTTAACCAATGTACCAAGCATGGCCACACTGCCAACAGACAGTATAAGCCCAAACGTTAGCGCCTGATCTGGCGTAATACGTCCCGAAGGAATTGGGCGGTTTTTTGTGCGGCTCATTAAGGCGTCTAATTTATGCTCATACCACATATTCAGACAGCCAGAAGCACCCGCACCAATAGCGATGCATAAAATTGAAATAAAGCCATTAAACGGATGGATATACCCTGGTGCAACCACCAAGCCAACCAAGGCTGTGAACACCACAAGGCGCATGACACTTGGTTTTAGCAGCTCGAAATAATCACGAATATCGGCCATATCCTCACCGACCATGGCATTCAACCCATGGCTGGTCTGTTTGGTATCTATTTCAACATTCATATCACTCATAAATGACTCTATCTACTTGTCTTATTTAATCTTAGGCAAAGTATTAAACTGATGATGTGGTGGTGGAGAAGATAACGTCCACTCGAGCGTATCAGCATATTCACCCCAAGGATTGTCACCTGCAGGTACTTTTGCTTTAAAAGCTTGATACACACCAATTAGGAAGATAAATGCAGCGCCATAAGAAATATAACCACCAATTGAAGAAACAAAGTTCCAACCTGCATAAACATCGGGATAGTCAACATACCGGCGCGGCATACCTGCTAGACCTAGGAAATGTTGTGGGAAGAACAGCATATTTACACCAATCATCGTTACGATGAAATGTAATTTACCCCAAAACTCGCTATACATGTAACCAGACATTTTTGGGAACCAGTAATACCAGCCACAAAAGATACCAAACACCGCACCTAGGGATAATACATAATGGAAATGTGCAACCACATAATAGGTATCATGCATAATACGATCTGATGCCGCATTAGCGAGCACAACGCCAGTTACACCACCAACAGTAAATACGAAAATAAAACCAACAGCCCAAACCATTGGCGTTTTAAACTCGACACTACCACCCCACATTGTAGCAATCCATGAGAAGATTTTAATGCCAGTTGGCACCGCAATAACCATGGTCGCAAATACGAAATAAGCTTGAGTATCCACATCCATACCAACCGTATACATATGATGTGCCCAAACGATAAAGCCTACAAAGCCAATCGCTGACATGGCATATGCCATTGCCATATAACCAAATACGGGTTTTTTAGAGAAAGTTGAGACCACTTGAGATATGATACCAAAAACTGGTAAGATCATAATATACACTTCAGGATGACCAAAGAACCAGAATAGATGTTGGAATAAAATTGGATCACCACCACCAGATGGATCAAAGAATGCCGTTCCAAAATTACGATCGGTAATCAGCATCGTAATCGCACCAGCAAGCACCGGCATTGACAATAGCAACAAAAACGCTGTTACCAACATAGACCATACAAATAATGGCATTTTATGAATGGTCATGCCAGGAGCGCGCATATTAAAAATCGTAGTAATAAAGTTAATCGCACCTAAAATAGAAGCCGCACCTGCCAAATGGAGTGACAAAATTGCAAAATCCATCGCAGGACCAGGCTGTCCACTGGTTGAAAGCGGCGGGTAAATAGTCCAGCCACCGCCAGTACCAGAAAAGCCACTTGGCCCCTCTACAAATAATGACATGCATAATAGCAGAAGTGCGGGAGGCATCAACCAGAATGAAATATTATTCATTCTCGGGAAGGCCATGTCAGGCGCACCAATCATTAGCGGCACAAACCAGTTGCCAAAACCGCCAATTACCGCCGGCATCACCATGAAAAACACCATGATAAGACCGTGTGCGGTCGTAAATACATTAAACAAATGCTTACCCGCATTCACTGGGTCATCAGCATTGGCAATAAATTCTGCAATCCAAGGGAAAATTTGCATCCCTGGTTCTTGCAATTCCGCACGCATACCCATGGAGATTAAACCACCAACAAGCCCTGCAAGAATAGAAAACACCAAATACATTGTACCAATGTCTTTGTGGTTGGTTGACAATACCCAACGGCGCCAGCCTGTTGGTGTATGATGGTCATGCGCATCATGTGCTGTATCAGTTGCCATAAAATAAGAACCCTTTTAATTATTGTGCAGCGCTTAGAGCAGCAAGCTTGATTGTTTCATTGATGGGTGCTGATGCAAATTCAACCTTTGCTTTTTCAACCCATTTTGCAAATTCTTCAGCGCTTACCACCCGCACAGCGATTGGCATAAACGCATGATCCTTACCGCAAAGTTCTGAACATTGCCCGTAATAAATACCTTCACGGTTGGCATTAAACCATGCTTCGTTCAAACGCCCAGGAATGGTATCAATCTTCACCCCAAATGAAGGGATGGTCCAAGAATGGATCACATCAGATGCTGTTAAGATAAGTCGCACAGTTGTATCCACCGGCACTATCATTTCATTATCGACCGCAAGCAAACGCGGCTGACCTTCTTTTAATTCATCATCTGGTATCATAATTGAATCAAAAGCAATATCGCCATAACCTGGATATTCATAAGACCAGTACCATTGATTACCTGTAACTTTAATAGTCATATCTGAATCTGGGATAACCCGTTGCTCATATAACAAGCGAAAAGATGGAATCGCAATAACCAACAATATAATGATTGGAATTATTGTCCAAATTATCTCAATCATTGTATTATGGGTAAACTTAGCAGGGACAGGATTGCTTTTTGCATTATATTTAAAAATAACAATTAACAACAACACACCCACAAACAAAGTTGTCAGGCCAATAATCCATAATAATAAATTATGAAAACTAATCATGTTAGTCATCATTTCAGTCGCTGGGGCTTGGGTATCCATTTGCCAAGGCGAAGCTATGCCATAGTCGTTTGCGCCAGCATATACAAATGTGGTGCTAAATAAACCAGATATGATTGTAATTATAGCAACAAGTTTATGCCACAATAAACCCTTAAATTTGATAGAATGATTCATCATATAGTGTCAAACCCTAGCTCGAGTTCCCTTATTTTATATTTTATGCTTTGGCGTTAAAGCCAAATACTCACTTTTAAAAACTTTAAAGCGAATAACCGCATGCACAAAGTGTGATGTTTGTTCTAAGTCAATAAACCAATTACACACATATTTCAACAAATTAAAAAGATTACAAACTGCTGGCAATTATTTCCTCTGAATAACTCTAAAATCTCCGATATTCCTGTATAGAAACTGTTTTTTAAAAAAATATTGATATAAATCAAACAAAAGGGAATCATGTTAATAATTTATTTTGTTTAATGCCAATTTTATCTCAAAACCGCCTCAATAATATGACTTTATGATTTGATTTAAAAAACCGCTACACATATATATTTTTTAAGTTATATTTATATAAAACTTGTTTTATAATTTTAGGATAGTCACTGAATGTTCAACACTGTAATAAGCAAAAGTATAATATCTTTCGGCCTGTCTATGCTATTGGTCATTAGCGCGACATTATTTGCCAATGCCGCACCTGCAAAGAACATAAAATATGGCAAATGGCTCATGCATTGTTCAGACGTAAGCGCACCAGAAAAAATAAACGCTACCAGCAATGAAGAACCAACCAAAAAAGCATGCGCCTTATTTCAAAGTGTTGCCGCTAAAAGCCGCCCAAGATTTGGCCTTACCATATTAATTTCTAAAGATGATGGCTCAACCACCAATACAAATAGCAATCAAAACACCGAAAAACCCGCTGCTATGATAAAAATGCTTGTGCCTTTGGGCATATTAATCCCAACGGGTATTGGCATGGAGATTGACGGAAGAAACCTTGGATTGACGGGCTTTTTACGGTGCTTGCCAAATGGCTGTACCGCAGTTGCAACCTTAACACAGGTTTTATTGGACGACCTAAAAAGCGCAAAACTTGCATCTTTTACAATATTCTTGACCCCAGAAGATGGCTTGTCTATACCTGTTGAACTCGATGGTTTATCCGCAGGATTTGCTGCCTTAGATCAATAGTCAAAAATCAAATATATTTTCAACATTTAGCCCAGTTAGTTTAGGTGAGCAGTATATTTAAAGCCTGCTACCACTAAGAGACATTATATAATGACCAATGCCCCTAAAGACGCCTTAGCTAAATCTAAGCCTGAAAAAGTCAAAAACAATAAAAAAACCGTTGAAGCAAAGTTTGTGACTGGCTCTATCATGCGTCATGTGATTGTGTTGTCAATCACTGCATCGATTGGGCTGGTATCCATTTTTGCGGTTGAATTGGTTGATTTTTATTTTTTATCTTTACTTCAAAACGATGCTATTATGGCCTCAATGGGCTTTGCAGCGGTCATCATGTTTTTTAATATGAGCTTCTCAATTGGCCTTTCGATCGCCATGTCCGCCACTGTTGCTAAAGCCATTGGCGCAGGAGACAACGCAAAAGCCCGAAGCCTGGCAATTAATAATTTTATATTTAGTACAGTTTTTACTTTAATCATCGGGCTTGTAACTTGGATATATCATATTCCGTTATTGCAAATCAGCGGTGCAGAGGGTGAAAGTTTAGAATTTGCCAGCCGTTATTTAACCATAATATTACCCAGTCTACCTTTGTTATCACTAGCAATGTCAGGCGGCGCATTGGTCAGAGCAATGGGCGCACCAAAAATGGCCATGTTTGCTATGCTTTTCGGCTCTATCGTAAACTTAATATTAGATCCAATATTAATATTTGGATTTGATATGGGCATTGAAGGTGCCGCATGGGCATCGGTCGCGGCGCGGATTTCAATTGGCGTCTCTGCTTTATATTTAACCTATGGCAAACATGATTTTGCAATTCCATTCTCATTTACAATATTTAAAAGGCAAATGCCAATCATTGCAATCATTGCATTACCTGCCATGGCAACCATGCTAGCAACGCCATTTGCAAATTGGTTTATGACCCGCGAAATTGCCCAATTTGGCGAAAGTTACATGGCGGGATGGTCATTGGCTGGCCGTGCAACCGCTGTCGTATTTGGTGTAATATTTGCATTATCTGGTGCCATTGGCCCCGTTTATGGGCAAAATTTTGGCGCTCGTAGGTTTGACCGCGTTCGTAAAACCTTACTCGATAGCATCAGTTTCACTCTAATATATTGTATATTTGCATCCATTTTATTTTATTTGGCAATTGATCAGGTCAATATCATGTTTAACGTGACAGGCGATGCTGAAAAATTCATGCATTTTATATCAATCTGGGTTGGCCCATCCTTTGCATTTTATGGATTATTATTCATTGCCAATGCCGCCTTTAATAATTTAGGTTACCCATTGCTATCCACCGCATTTAATTTTGCCAAAGCCACAGTTGGCACCATTCCCTTTGTATTATATGGGGTTAGCATCATGGGTGCGGAGGGCGTATTTGCTGGTAACGGTGTTGGCAACGCAATTTTTGGTGTATTGGCATTGGTAACGTGTATTTATTTGATCAACCGATTGGCCAAGATGAATGATGGTAAGGGCCCCCAAAAAGGCTTTCGCAGCAAACATAAATAGCCTGTTGGGTAACTGATATATTGAAAAAGCGGTGGTTCAGGGAAGAGCCCACCGCTTCATTGCCACAACCGCTCTAGAATTTATCAACTTCTAAAGCTTAAGTTGCTTATAGCCACAACTGACTATAGGCAATTTTATGTTGCATTTTGCTATCTTTTAAAGATTGTTGCCTTATATCAGGCGCCGACATACCAATGTCACGCTGCATATATTCTGGTAGATTAGCAATATTCGGATTGCTTATTTTTATTTTTTTTAGCCCGATTTTAGCAAATAAGTTTTGTAAAAAATTCACACTCATTTGTTTTGTCTTTCTTATAATAATTTTATGAATTGGCTCAGTTTTTGGCTGAACATTGGTTAGATAATAATTCAAATTTTGCATAGGCACTCCTTTCTGATTGTTATGATTTTAATGCCCGATCCGCCTAAATTTCGGACACAGTTACCCGCCTTCAAAAAATAAATTTTGAAAATTTGCGCACAGTTATCCTTCAAATTAGCGCTTGCTAAAAATTCGGATATATTTGGTTATGATACAGATGCTTAAGCACAGGTTTGTGACATTAGAAGAGTCACTAAACCTTTTAAGCAAGCTATATATATTGAAATTCGTTCAATCTCAGGAAAGCAATTGAACACAAAACATTGACCTAAATCTGAAATATTACAGGGTCAATTGGCTAGTGTTAAATAGTTCAAACGAGCGGATAATTCGTTTGTGCCAAACCAAGAGGCTTTACAAAAAATGCTAATCATATAAATTTTACCTCTGGTTAATAATGCGCAGCTTATGCCACGTGTAGCCTGTATAGATGCCAGCCAAGCCTAGATCAAGCCAATGTTATTGATTGGACATTCAATTTTAATGATGTGTTAATTTTATCACATTTTTGTGGGCAAAAGTTTACACACAAATTCTAATTGCCGTTAACACGCCACCAAGCGTAGTTTTAAGCCATATAACCCCAAAATTAATAGCAAAGTTCAATTAGCAAGATTTTTTTGCCATTGACTGTTTAGCAAAACGAATGCAAGTTAATAAAAGCTCAAAATAATTGATGTTTATAGTCACAATATATATGGGGGCAACATGGCTCAAATTTTAGATATGGATAATTTAAGAACCTTTTTAGCAATTGCTGAGTCAGGCAGCTTTACAGCAGCCTCGCGTGAAGTTTTTAAGACTCAAAGCGCAGTTTCAATGCAAATGAAGCGCCTTGAAGAAACCATCGGCAAAAAACTGTTTTACAAAGAAGGCCGCATAAACCGCCTAACCCGTGATGGTGATATCCTGCTAAATTTTGCCCGTCGCATTATCCGCCTCAATAATGAGGCCTTACTCACCATTACCCAACCAGAAATTTCCGGCCTTGTTCGCCTTGGTATCGGCGATGATTATGCTGAGCGCTATTTGCCTGAAATTTTAGCCCGTTTCTCTTACTCCAATCCATGTGTTGAAGTTGAGATTGTGTGTGATGACAGCGATTATGTTGCCCGACAATTACAAAAAGGCGAGTTAGACCTTGGTGTTGGTACAGGCAGTGGCTTTAGAGAACATGGGGAATTACTCAAACGCGAGCGATTGGTTTGGGCAACAAGTGCCACCCATAGCGCGCAATTACAAGATATATTGCCACTTGCCATTTGCGCCGATGATTGTTGCTGGAGCAACCAAGCAATTAAGACTCTAAAACAAATGGGCAGAGCTTACCGAATTGCTTATCAAGCCCGTAACCATGCAGTTATTGCTTCAACCGTTATTGCTGGCTTGGCAGTAACGGCCATTGCCGAAAGTGGCTTACGCCCTGGTATGCGCACTTTAGGGCCTGATGAAGGCTTTGCAGAATTGGGGACTAGCGATATATTATTGCTCAAACCATTAACCCCATTATCATCCGCTGCCGAAATATTATCGCAACATATTTGCGACAGCCTTGCAACATTGGGCACCAACGGCATCCGCAACTTTACCGAAGCTGCTGAATAAACAACCTAAAAACGGGCCTAGCAGTTGCTAATAGGAATATTCTGCAAAAATGCGTGAAATATCGCCTTTCCATTCGCCATGATATTTTTCTAACATAATGTCAGCATGGGTTCGGCCAGTTTCAGCAATTTCAGTAATATTTTCAATAAAATGTTGTTCATCATTACCATTGCCATCTAGCATATTACGCGCCGCTAAGCCCTTGCGTGAAATTTCAATCATTTGTTTGGCTAATTGTTGAACATTGGTATTTCTAAAGCTGGTTTTTAGTGCGGTTTTTGGCACTCTATTGCGCAAATCAAGCATCTCATCTTTCGACCAATCTTTGATCATCTGATAGGCTTCATCCAGCGCCACATCATCATATAACAAGCCAACCCACAAAGCGGGCAATGCGCAAATATTTTGCCATGAACCACTATCCGCGCCGCGCATTTCTAAAAATTGCTTCATTCGTACTTCGGGGAATAAAGTGGTTAAATGGCTTTCCCAGTCGGCTATTGTTGGTTTCTCTCCAGGTAGGCATTTTAAATTGCCTTCGAGAAAATCTCTAAAACTTTCGCCCGTTGCATTGATATATTGCCCGTCCCGATATACAAAATACATCGGCACATCCAGCGCATGGTCAACATAGCGCTCAAACCCTGCGCCCTCATCAAACATAAATGGCAACATGCCTGTACGGCTATTATCAGTATCGCGCCATATCTCACTGCGGTAACTTAAAAACCCATTTGGTTTGCCATTCTCAAATGGTGAATTGGCAAAAATAGCCGTAGCAATGGGTTGCAAAGCCAAGCTAACTCGAATTTTTTTAAGCATGTCAGCTTCTGAGGCAAAATCTAAATTCACCTGTACAGTGGCGGTTCGAAACATCATTTCACGGCCCAAATTACCCACCTTTTGCATATATTCCCGCATAATTTTATAACGGCCTTTGGGCATGATTGGTACATCTTCAAGCTTCCAAGTTGGGGCAAAACCAAGGCCGATAAACCCACGGCTATCGCCATCACAAACCGCACGAACATGGCGCAAATGGGCGTTAACCTCGCGGCAAGTTTCATGAATGGTGCTAAGTGGCGCGCCTGAAAGTTCAAACTGTCCACCTGGTTCTAGCGTGATTGAGCCTGAAATCTCTGCACTGGCATCAAATTTAGGGGCATTTAGACCAATTAACTTGCCATCTTCAACCAATGGCTGCCAGTCAAAATTATTTTTAAGGCCCATTAACAGCTTTTCAATACCGCAATCCCCTTCGTAAGGCGATGGCGTAAGCTGATCTAGGCAATAGCCAAATTTTTCATGTTCTGTTCCGATGCGCCATTGGGCCTTCTCTTTACAGCCATTAGAAATAAAAGAAATTAAGTCTTGTTTGTTTTCGATCAGTGGGGAATGGTTCGACATAGTGCCTCTTATGATTTTTAGATCTCTAGTATATAGTAAAGATTGAACTGATGTTAAGTTATAAATCGCCTAAAACATCAAATTTAATTGATCGGTTTTATACATTAAATAACTGTGATTACCAGTCGCCAATACTGGCCTGTATCAGAGTTAAAGCGGCAATGGCAGCGGTATCAGCGCGCATGATACGTGGCCCAAGTGAAATGGCAGTAACGTTATTTTTAGCAAGTAATTGTCTGCGCTCTTGCTCACTAAAACCACCCTCAGGCCCAATTAGCAGACAAATTTTCCTATCCTTCAAAGCGCTTATCTGTGCAATTGGAGAGCTGCTATTTTCCGCTTCATCACAAAATATAATATGATAATTTTTAGAAAAATCATTCAAAAATACATCAAATTTAATGGTTGGATTAATTTTTGGAATGGATAACATGGTGCATTGTTCGGCCGCTTCTACTGCATTAGCCTCAAGCTTTTCTAACTTTAACTTATGACTAACTGTATGCTCGGTAATAACAGGTTGTAATATTCCAACACCCAATTCGGTGGCTTTTTGCACCATATAATCCAACCGCCCTTTTTTAATTGGAGCAAAAGCATAGGTTAAATGATTGGCTAATGTTTGAACCTTAGTTTGTTTTATTGGCTTAATTACTGCGCGCTTTTTTGTTTCAAAAATCAGCTCAGCCAACCATTCACCATCCACACCATTAAATACCATAAGCTGTTCACCATCCACCATGCGCAATACATTACGCAAATAATGCCATTGATCCATATTGAGTAGAATTGCAGCGTCGTTATTAAGCGCAGAGGTTAAATAGAGGCGGGGTAGTTTGTGATAGTCTCGGTTCATCGGATAACCTTTAATTTTGCCAGCTAACGCAAAAAAGGAAAGCCAAATAGCTTTCCTCTTATAAATATCAAATAATAATTAGTAAACCAATTATGCAGCGCTTACCAAATCTGATGTTGTTTCAGATAGCCCATTACATTCCGCTAAAATCGCATCTGCACTTTGATCAACATTATTTACTTTTATAGTAATCGACTGCAACGAAGAAGCCATATTATTGATTGAATCTTGAATAGCATCAATCACATTACCAATTGTATCAGTGCTTTCTTGTACATCGCGCGCTGATTTAATGGTTTTAGAGCCATGTGTAATCAGTGTTTTAGTCTGATCTGAAAGGTTGGTTAGTGTTTTATCAATTTCAGCTGTCGCGCTAGAAGTTTGGCTAGCCAATGCTTTCACCTCACCCGCCACAACCGCAAAGCCTTTACCCGCTTCACCAGCACGCGCAGCTTCAATGGTTGCATTCAGCGCTAGTAGGTTGGTTTGTTTGGCAATATCATCAATAGTCGAGGCAACTTTACCAACATTATTTAAGCTATTTTGAAGCTCATTTAATTGCAATTCAATTTGCGATACCGCTTCAACTAAACCCGTAATTTCACCAACAGCACGCATTAAGCCATCTCTTGAATTATTGGTATCACTAAGCGCATTTTCGCCAATTTGCTGAACTTCTTGTGTCGAAGCCGAAATCTCACCTGAGGCAGTTTTTAATTCATTCGCATGATTTTGAATTGATTCTGAAATACTCATATTTTGTTTCCATGATAAAATTGGCAAGACGAACCAATAAAAGGGTTAAATAAGTTCAAATTGCAGGATTATGGTTACCAAAACATTAATTAATGGATATAATTCTTATATTGATAGAATTCAGGGGCTTTTTGTTTATAAAGTTGGTAAATTACGCAAAACCCTAACCCAAACTTATGGCATTGTAAATATGGACAAACAAACAGTTGCAGACGCCCATACTCATAATTGGAGTGATAAATGGCTGCCTAATCACCTCAAGCCATATTTCAGACTAATGCGACTTGACCGCCCAGTAGGGGTTTGGTTGTTGCTATGGCCATGTTTTTGGGGGCAAATATTAGCTATTAGTGAAATGACACGACTTAACATAGATTATTCGCTCGCTCATAGCCTATATCATAGCCTATTGTTTTTTATTGGCGCCATTATCATGCGCGGCGCAGGTTGCGCTTATAATGATTTGGTTGATTATAAATACGACAAGCAAGTTAAACGCACCAAAAACCGCCCTTTACCTGCTGGACATATTAGCACCAAACAGGCTAAGTATTTTTTGCTTGGGCTATTAATTGCGGGCTTTTTTATATTAATTCAGTATAATTGGTATACCTTTTTTGTAGGTGCTGCATCGCTTATCTTAGTTGCAACCTACCCATGGATGAAACGCTACACCTACTGGCCACAGGCTTTTTTAGGCCTTGCATTTAATTGGGGTGCCTTACTTGGTTTCACGTCCATCACCGGATATTTATCCTTGCCTGCATTGCTGCTATATCTAGCCGGAATATTTTGGACCATTGGCTATGACACCATATATGCCCATCAAGATAAAGATGATGATATTATGATTGGCCTAAAATCCACAGCAATTTTATTTGGCTCAAAAACTAAGATCTGGCTTAGTATATTATATGGACTAACCTCAATATGCTTTACTACCGCTGGGCTTTTAAGTGGCCTAGGCAGTAGTTTTATCATATTAATGGCAATCGTCGCCTTGCATTTTTTCTGGCAAATTGCGAAGTTAAAGTTGGATGATGTGGACTTATGTTTGGCATTATTTAAATCCAACATTTTGCTCGGTGGCATTATGACGGGTATATTATTATTGTCCTATTTCTTAACTTATTAAACAGCTTTTATGACCAAAAACTCAAGATTATTTACCAAAAATGAGTGGCAGATATTACAAGATATCTTGACTGACGCAGGTGAATTAGCGCTACGTTATTTTGGAAAAAATATTAAAAATTGGCAGAAAGATGATGATACACCAGTCACTGAAGCAGATTTAGCGGTGAATGATTTTTTAGCTGAAAACCTCTATAAATTACGCCCCGAATTTGGTTGGTTATCAGAAGAAACCACTGATGACCCAGCGCGCCTAAAACAAAATTATGTCTGGTTGATAGACCCAATAGATGGCACAAAAGCATTTATCAAAGGTCAGGCCGAATGGGCAATATCTGTCGCAATTGTAAAGGATAACAGACCAATATTGGGCTTGGTTTATGACCCAGTTGCTAAAATTTTATATACCGCTGAGCAACATTTTGGCGCTTTTGCCAATGGTAGAAAAATCGCCGCCACCTCACGTCCTCACATCATCGGTGCCAATATTCTTGCCTATGAGTTTCACTTTGCACATATGGCACAATTTAGCGGTTATGTCTGGCCACAAATGCAATATAACATTGTAAACAGCATGGCCATGCGCGTGTCATTAGTAGCAGCTGGGCGATTTGATGCCATGGTCAGCTTCACCAATAAAGGCGAGTGGGATATGGCTGCAGCTGATATTATTATTCACGAAGCAGGTGGCATAATCAGCGATGGTTTTGGCAATAGGTTAATTTATAACAAACCAAAGCCAAGCTTACCACATATGGTAGCAGCAGGGACGCAGTTACATCAACTAATCATCCAACATACCATGAATTTTAATTTTAAAAGCAAGTTAAAGCTTTAAGTCATGATGATTCGCTACAACCAAACTTGAGGCCTTGCCTTTTGATTACAAAATGGTTATTTAGGGCGTAGAATAGCTTTAACCCCATTTAGGAGAAGTAGATGGCAGACAGTCAAAAATTACACATGGTAATGGGTGGCGAATTAGAAGACCTTGACGGTATTAAATTTCGGGACTTTACAAAGTTAGACATTGTTGGTGTTTTTCCAAATTACGAAGAGGCCGTTATCGCCTGGAAGCCCAAGGCTCAAGGCACTGTTGACAATGCCCATATGCGGTATTTTATTTTCAACCTACATAAATTAATTGACCATACAGATGATTAATTCAATATTCAGGCAGTGCTTATTTTTGCATCGCCTGAATATATTCTCGTGTTAAGTTTTTACTCTGCTCAACCGCAGGCTGGTTAAAGGCGTCAACATTAAGTAATTCTGCCGCTGCAATGGTTTCGCACATATAGTGCATTAGCAAAGCGCCTAGCGTTTTTTCATCTAAGATTTTAAGTTCAATATAGCGCACTGGAATGGCTTTATCGGCCAACGTTGTGGCCGTTGCCAACTGTTGCGCCGTTACAATGTCACCAATGCTACGCCCCTGTATATAGTCAAATTGATTGCCCATAAAAATATCTGGTTTGAGCAAGTTGCCCTGCCCCGCCTGATTTTGCGTAATAAATGTGATAAACTTATTTTTAGGGCCGTCTAAAAATAACTGCTGTTGACTATGTTGATCTACTGGGCCAATAGAGGCAATTGGTGTAAGTCCTTTGCCATCTTTACCAAGGCTTTCTGCCCATAATTGCACATACCATGCTGTGAACAATTTCAAACGATCCATATATGCCCAAATAACATTCTCATCTTGACCTTGCTCGCCAAAATAGACACTCAAGGCGGCGCCTTCTACCGCTAAGTTTGGCTCATCTATAACAGATTTTGCACCTTGTTTTATTTGCATTAAGTCCAAACCAAACAATGCAGCTACAAATAGGCCAACATTGGACAATACGGAAAAACGCCCGCCAATGCCCTCGTGATGATCCATAACAGGAATTGAATATTTTTCGGCCAGTTGACGAATGGGATTTTTAGCTGATTTATGCGGTTCGGTAATGATCACATTATGCTCAGCCAAACCGCCTTCACCCTGAGCCGTAATTGCCCAATCCAGATAAACACTGGCTAATGCGATGGTCTCTAAAGTTGTACCAGATTTAGAGATGATCAGCGCGCCCGTTGTTTCTGCTGGCAAAGTTTCAAGCAAACCACTTAAGCTCATTGCATCTAAATTATCCAAGAAATGAATGTTAAACTTTTGTTTTTTTGCCGAACCAACACAGCCATAACCTGCAAGTTGTGCCAAAGCTTGTGCACCAAGGCTAGAGCCGCCACAGCCAATATGTACAATATCCGTCAAACCCGATTTAAATTTTGCTGCCAATTGTTCAATAACCGCAATATCTGAATGATCAGCCGCAACCTGAAAAAAGGCCATTTCAGACATTTTTTGTTTCAGGCCTGCTTGAGCCTTTGCTTTAAGTAGATCAATTTTTGCCATATCTAAATTTAGCAATTCTGGCTTTAAAATTTTTGCGGAAAATAAATTCATAGCATCTCCATTTCTGCGGATAAGGCGGACTTATTGATTATGATAAATTTTGACCAACAGTAATTTGCGCCATCTGCTCTACATCTAGCAATTGTTGGGCAATGGTCGCAATTTCAGCTTTTGTCACTTGATTAACCAACTCATTACGACGATCAACAAAGTCAATTCCAAAATCAAAATACTGCATTGATAATAATTGATGTGCAATTTTTGCGCCCGTATCAAAGCGTAATGGATAGGCGCCTGTCAAATAAGTTTTGGCATTTTTTAACTCTTCATCTGTTACGCCATCTTGTTGCATTTTCTCAAACTCTTCGCGCAGTATTTTAATGGTTTCAGCCATTTTATCAGCCGAGGTTGCAGCATTGCCAGTAATTAACGAGCCATGTTTTAGCGGCATTAACGACGTGTGAATGCCATAAGTAAGGCCCCGTTTTTCGCGTATTTCCTCCATCAGGCGTGATGAAAAACCACCGCCGCCTAGAATGTGATTAAGCACCATTAACTGCATAAATCGGTCATCATTTTGCGGAATGGATTGCAATGCAAAATTCACCACCGATTGCGGCACATCCATAAACTGGTGCTGAGTGACACCTTGGCCAACAAACTCAGCGTCAGCAATTGCGTGTATATTGTTACCACAGCGATGCCGCCCGGCAAAAACTCGATCTAACAAATCAGCAGCTTGTTGCTCATTCACATCGCCAACAATCACTAAATATGGATGTTCGGCGTTGAAATTCTGCGCTGCAGATCTTTGTAAGTCAGCTTGGCTTATTGCCTCCAAACTTGCTTCACTGCCTTTAACTAAATTACCATAAACATGATCACCAAAACTTAAACTCATTAATTTTTTTGCAGCAATTTCAGATGGGTTAGTGGAGGCTGACCTAATCGACGCAACGATTTGCGCTTTAACCCGCTGCATCGCTTCATCATTAAATTTTGGTGCAAAAAGCGCCATATTTAGCAAATCGGCAGCCCTATCTTTATGCTTAGTCAGCATTTTTATTGAGCCATTTATGATGTCTCTGGTTGCAGAAAAGTGCAAATGGGTTGCCGTTTCATCCAAGGCTTTATGAAATGACACATCATCCAAATCGCCAGCACCCTCATCTAACATTGCCGCCATCAAATAAGCCAAACCGTGCTGATCAGCATCCAGTGATGCGCCGCCAATAAATGCAAATTCAATGTTAACAATTGGCAAGCGATGGTCTTCTACTAGCCAAACATCAAGGTCGGCAGCATTGGTCTGAGTTAAACTCAATTGTTTGATTTGCATGGTAATCTCTATTCTTGATCTAGCTGTTCTAAATCGCCAGTTAAATGTTTTTCATCACCCGCCAAATGACCCGTTACCGAGGCATTCTCGTCGATATATTTATCGAGCGCCGTTAGTATTTGTTGTTTTGAAAGCGCCTCTATACGCGTTGGCCAATCCAAAACATCATCCAAGCTCATGTCACAGCTAAGCGCACTACCAATCATTCGTGCCATGGTGGTTTGGTTATCGCGCGCATATAAGCTCTCAGCAACCATCAAAGTCTTTGCCCGCTCTATTGCCCCATCACTTGGCCCAGTTTCGATAAATTCAGCAACCGACGCATCAACCAGTTCAGCCATATGATCCAGCCCAAAAGGCTCACGCGGAATGGCATATAAGCCAATTGGTGAATAATCCATCGCCACGCTATTATACCAACCACCAGCAGCAACCGCCACTTGCTTTTCAACCACCAAATCCACATATAAATGTGATGTGGATGAACCAGCCAATAATAACATTGCCAACTGCAAAGCTTCAGATTGATTGGTAAGCTCGGCATTAGCAACCTTAGCTGACGGTGCTAAATATTGTTTAATCCATTGTGGCTGTTCAACCCGCTCATCAAACATATCCACCCGCCTTGGGCACATATGCGGCGGCTCGACCACCCGTTTGCGTTTGGCTATATTACCAGGTTCAATGCTGCCATAATGCTTTTGAGCCAATTCTAAAACCCGCTCTGGTGTTACATCACCTGCAATCACCAAGGTCGCATTATCAGGTGCATAATGGCGTTTATAAAACGCCATTGCATCATCGCGATTAAGCGTGGCAATTTCATGATCCCAGCCAATGATCGGTACTGCATAAGGGTGCGACAAAAACAGTGACGCGTTCATTTGTTCAAAATGAATGGCATCAGGCTTATTATCGGTGCGCTGCTTGCGCTCCTCGCGCACCACATCGCGCTCAGGTAGTAAAACATCATCGCTTAGGGTTAAGTTGACCATGCGATCTGCTTCTAATTGCATTGCAAGCTCAAGTCTATCTGCTGCCAACCGCTCATAATAGCAAGTATAATCTTGCCCTGTAAAAGCATTATCCTGCCCACCATTTTTAGCGATTATTTTACTATGCTCGCCTGGCGCTATGTTTTGCGTGCCTTTAAACATTAAATGCTCTAAAAAATGCGCAATGCCAGATTTACCCGCAAGCTCGTCAGCCGCACCAACCTTATACCATAACATGTGAGTAATAACAGCGGCGCGATGGTCTTCGATCACAACAACATCAAGGCCATTTTCTAGAGAAAAATAGCTGATGCCATTTCCCTTTTTTTGAATTTTCATAGAATTTCTTTATTTTGGGCGGTGCAATTCGCCGCCATAAATTAAGGGCAGATACCGTAAATATCTGCCCTTTTAATGATTTATTGAATGGTTATAAAATACTCACCACAAGTGAATTTACGCCCCTTCAAACTACATTTTGAATTTTTCTTAGCGATCAATGATGCCGTAGCCAGTGGGTTACTTAACTTTCCAGCCCGCATATCTGCCCTAAAACTAAACAAGTCAACGAACTTATAAGCCACTGGCGATACCTTAATCAGCCCAACAGGTTTAGTTTTTGTTGGTGTTTTGGGTTTAACTTTCACGGTTGGTTTCGGTTTTGGCTTGGTAGCCACAATAGTTGGTTTTACAATTTTTGGTGCTTTAATCTTTGGCGCAATTATTTTTGGCGCGATTATTTTGCTACTATTATTGACTGCTACAGGTTTTTCTATTGAAACAACCGTATTTAACTCCGCCCCTTCGGGTACAGGTAGGTTTGTACCATTGGCATTTTTAAGCAATGCATTTTTCTCAGCGTTAGAGGCATCTATGCCTTCGGATTTAATACCTAACATATCATTAAAGCCACCAACTGAGCCACATGAGGTTAACAAAACCCCTAAAGTTAGAATAGCGGTTACCTTAAAAACCCTACCAAAATTTTGCGTCTTTTTCACGATACCCCACTTAAATTCATTAACCGTTAATTACATCCATTACCAAAGTTAGACTTAATGTTATAGATTATTCTAAAGGATTTCAATCCTCTTTAGCGTCATCATGCGATAAAAATAGCATATCTACCAACAATAACGCCACACCTACACCCATTCCTACATCTGCAATGTTAAAGACATACCAGCCATAATCGCCATATACTGGTTGAAACACATCAACCACCCCTTCTCGAAAAATACGGTCATAGCCATTACCCAATGCGGTACCGATAAAACAAGAATAAATGATAATCGTTATTCTATCTTTTGATCTTAAGCAAACAATAACCAGAATAAGTGCTATCACCATCGAAACGATACCAAGTATCAATGGCCCATTACCTGATTGTTGAAATAGGCCATACGAAATACCTTTATTCCAAACCAATACCAAATTCATATAAGGCAGCCATTCAACCACCCCTTTTTCAGCGATATTATATATTTCCAACATATAATATTTGTGATATTGGTCTGCGAAAGCCCAGCCACCACCGACCAATATAATTAAAAATATCCGCTGTGATAGACCTATGCCAAATGGTTTTTCTGTTACGCTATTGTCTGACATATCAGAGCCCTCAAATTATGGTGATATTAGGCATTTTTTGCATCAAAAATACGAACCGCCGCCGCATCGCGCAACGTTAAATCTGGATAATCAGCATCTTGGCCAACTTCTGCCGAAATTTTCCAGCTGCGTTGACATTTTTTGCCAACCGCCATTTTATGCATAACAGAAACGCCTGAAACATCAGCCAATGTAAAGCCGTCATCATTGGTTTTATTAATGATTAAATTGGCTTGTGAAGTGATGAAAATATCAGCCAGATCAGTCTGTTCCATACCGTCAAACAAATTTACATAATCGGCATTATCAACATAAATATCAGGTGCGGACTCCAAACTTGAACCGATGCGTTTTTCACGGCGTTCAATCTCTAATGCACCAGTAACCACTTTGCGCACCTCACGGATTTTTGCCCATTTTGCGGCCAATTCGTCATCTTTCCAGATCGGTTTCATCGTCGGGAATTGGCGCAAATGTACACTATCTTGCAAATCTGGGAAACGAGTTTGCCAAACTTCTTCCATAGTGAATGATAAGATCGGCGCAAGCCACACCGTCACTGCATGATAAACTTGATCAAGCACACTGCGACAAGCGCGGCGGTTAATGCTATCAGCGCCATCACAATATAAAGCATCCTTACGAATGTCAAAATAGAAAGACGATAGATCAAACGCACAGAAATTTAACACCAATTGGGTAACTGTTTTAAAGTCATAATCCAAATAAGCCTCACGCACCACTTTATCAACCGCCTGCAAGCGGTCTAAAATAT
>JADGDI010000027.1:21948-30060 GCA_016744975.1 Hyphomicrobiales bacterium
ATATACCGGTCAAGTTCAGGCATTTGTTCAAAGTCTAAGCGCTCAACTTCGCTAAAACCCGTTAAATTACCAAGTAAAAAACGCATGGTGTTGCGTATTTTACGATAGCTATCCATCGTAGTTTTAAGCACCTCATCACCTAGGCGTAGATTATCAGTATAATCGGTAGAGCCAACCCACAGGCGCAAAATATCAGCACCGCTTGAGTTGCAAATTTTTATTGGATCAATGCCATTGCCTAACGATTTAGACATTTTTTTACCATTTTTATCATTAACAAAAGCATGAGTAAGCACTGCTTTATAAGGTGCTTTACCGCGTGTTCCAATGCCGTTCATCAAAGAGGATTGGAACCAACCTCGATGTTGATCGGTACCTTCTAAATACAAATCAGCAGGCCAGACATGATCCTCGCGGGCTTCTAGAACAAAAGCGTGAGTTGAGCCAGAGTCAAACCAAACATCTAGAATGTCTTTGACCATATCCCAGTCATCGGCATCATAATCAGTCGAGCCTAAAAAATATTCGGCATCTTTAGCATACCAAATATCGGCACCATGCTTTTCAAACTCATCGGCAATAAAGCTATTAAGTGCATCATCGCGCAGCAACTCACCGGTATTTTTATTGGTAAAGCAGCAAAGTGGCACACCCCAAGCACGTTGGCGCGAAATCACCCAATCTGGGCGCCCCGCAACCATGGTACGAATGCGGTTTTTACTAATTTCTGGATACCATTTTACGTCATTATCAATGGCATCTAGTGCTTTTTTACGCAAATCATTGCTGTCCATCGAAATGAACCATTGCGGCGTATTACGAAAAATAATAGGGGCCTTGGAGCGCCAAGAATGTGGATAGCTATGGCGTGCACTGCCTTTGGCCATTAGCGCATTAGAGCTGATCAATTGTTTGATCACCGCACCATTTGCGGCGCCAAACTTGCCTTTATCATCAATCACTTGCAAACCTGCGAATAAAGGCACATGGTCAAAATATTTACCATCAGCGCCAACAGTTTGCGGAATTTCTAATTTTTCCCGTACGCCAATTTCATAGTCATCCGCACCATGACCTGGCGCAGTATGTACAAAGCCTGTACCCGCTTCATTAGTGACATGTTCGCCTGCAAATAGTGGTACATCAAAATCAAAACCCAATCCTCTAAACGGGTGAGCACATATTAAGCCTGTTAGATGCTCATCGGTAATATCTGCCAGTTTTGTAAGCGTGATGCCTTTGGCAGCTGCCGCTACCTCATCAGCTAAATCCACCGCTAACACAATTTTATCGCCCTGCTTGGCAATGCTGTCATCGCTAACTGCGCTCACTTCATAAAGGCCATAGGCAAATTTATCAGAAAAACAAATGGCACGGTTAGCAGGGATCGTCCAGGGGGTTGTTGTCCAAATAACAATCGACGCACCAGCCAATGCATGGTCACCCGAAACAACAGGAAACTTCACCCAAATAGTCGGTGATTTATGGTCATGATATTCAATTTCAGCTTCTGCCAGCGAAGTTTTCTCAACCACAGACCACATGACAGGCTTTGACCCACGGTAAAGCCCGCCATTCATCACATATTTCATAAATTCGCGTGCAATAATCGCTTCGGATTCATATTTCATGGTGATATAGGGGTTGTCCCATTCGCCATTCACCCCTAAACGTTTAAACTCCTCGCGTTGAATATCAACCCACCCCTGTGCAAAGCTACGACATTCTTGGCGAAATTCAACCATATCAACATCGTCTTTATCTAGCCCTTTTGCGCGATATTTTTCTTCAATTTTCCATTCAATTGGTAAGCCGTGGCAATCCCAACCAGGCACATATACGGCATCTTTACCCATCATTTGTTGCGATTTAACGATAATATCTTTAAGGATTTTATTCTGGGCATGGCCAGCATGTAAATGCCCATTGGCATATGGGGGGCCATCATGCAAAACATATTTTGTACGGCCCATTGCATCAGACCGAAGCCGCTTATAAAGGTCAATATCTGCCCAATGTTCTAAATGCTTTGGTTCAGCTTTGGCAAGGCCTGCCCGCATAGGAAAACCAGTTTTTGGTAGTGCTAAAGTGTCTTTATAATCTCTATTTTCAGTCATTTTTCGCTCATTTAATCGGCGCAATTTAAGGCGCTATAATCTTTTAATGGTTTAAGGCAAATGATAATATAAAACTATATTTGCAAATATCCCGACCTTTACATAATTATTTTATTGCAAAAGTCGGGCAAATAATTCGATTCCCAACATCGCCCACATACCCAATGCCAGTTCTATTTCGCGCAAGAAAGCTGCTTACAGTCACAATTTTTAAATGTTGAATTAACATTTGTATCCTATTAATATTAAATAGATTATCATTGAAATGTTTATGGCCTGAATAAAAGCTTAAATCAATTTAATTTCTGAATCTTTAGCATTTGCTTAGGATTTTTGACAAAATATTGCTTAATTTGAGCAACATCGCCCTTAATCGCTGCTATTAGTGGCTCTAAAGCGCTAAATTTTTCATCATTTCTAATGAATTTATGCAAAAATATATTCACCTGTTGGCCGTAAATATCTCGGTCAAAATCAAATATATAAATTTCTATGCGCGGCGCATCACCACCAACTGTAGGGCGTGTGCCATAATTCACTGCGCCTTGGTAAATTTGCCCATCAATTTCAATAGAACCCGCATAAGTGCCAAATTTTAATGCACAGCCTCCTGCCGTATTCACATTTGCAGTCGGAAAACCAATTTGCCGCCCTAGCTGCTCGCCGCGCATTACTTTACCTGCAATATGCCAATCACGCCCTAATAGCCGTCCTGCCGTCTTTACATCACCCACCCCAAGCGCTTGTCTTATTTGGCTGGATGAAATGATCTTATTTTGGCTTTGCAATTGATCCAATATGGTAACTCCAAACCCATATTTTTCACCCATTAATTTTAAAAAACTTGCATTGCCTTGTCTGTTTTTTCCAAAACAGAAATCATTCCCAATTATGATATGAGAAATATTAAGTGCTTTTACCAACATTAGTTTAACAAATTCCTCAGCCGATAAGGCTGCAAATTGTGCATCAAAATCTATAATTGCTGATAAATTCAACCCAAGTTGTTCAAATAATTTAGCCCGAGTTGCATCATCTGTTAGCCTAAAAAAGTTAGTCTTAGAGAAAAATGCCCGCGGATGCGGCGAAAAGCTTATCGTGCCATATGGCAAATTTTGCAATTCATCTTGTATGGCAATTTCTTTGGCTTGATTCAAAATAAATTGATGCCCTAAATGCAAACCATCAAAATTGCCAATTGCTAAAACAGCTTTTTGATACTCAGTTGGCAAACAAATTGATCCGTTACTTAAATCTTTTGCAGATATTTTAAATTCAAACATTCTTAATCGCTTTGGTTTGTGTCTTTATTTTTAATCGTTATTCTTTAGTCGTTACAATCTGCCATATGCCATACATGGCTTGTATAACCCAGTATATGTAATACTAAATAACTAATTTTGGACATTATTCGCCGAATTTTACATAAATTCTAATAAAAATCGATTCATTTTAATTTTGTTAACTTTTTTTTTATGTCCTTAGTTGAATATCAGCAATAATTCGACAAGACCAATAATGGGTTCGTGTCATATTAATTAAAGTGCAAGATGTCTTTTAACATCAGACAAATAAATGCTTGGAGTAAAGTAAATGGCTTTAGATCTATCAATGGAAGTTTTGGTTGTTGACGATTATAAAACAATGATCAGAATTATCAGAAATTTATTAAAACAATTGGGTTTCGAAAATATTGACGATGCGGCAGATGGCGCAGAGGCTTTAGGTAAACTTAAAGAAAAAGCCTATGGCCTAATCATTTCAGATTGGAACATGGAGCCGATGACTGGATATGAATTGCTTAAAGAAGTCCGCTCTGACGACATACTCGGCAAAACACCATTCATTATGGTTACCGCAGAATCAAAAACTGAAAATGTTATTGCAGCAAAAAAAGCTGGTGTTAACAATTATATTGTTAAGCCTTTTAACGCAGCGACTTTGCAAGCAAAAATCAATGCTGTATTTGGCGAATAATGTCCTTGTACAAGTTCAATTATACTTAGGAATTAAAGTTACTGGAATGAATTATGAAATTTAATAATGCACTTGCTAAACATTCTGACGAAATTTTAGTCCTTTTAAGAGAAGCTAAAGAAAAAGACATTCGTCTGGGTGATGTTATGTCCATGGCCGAAGTGATGATGAATAGTATGCATGGTTTTTTCGAAAGCCTCGACATGTCTGTTTATAAAGAAATGCGGGAAATTGCATCTTATATTGAAAAAGCCAAAGGTGATATTTCCAACTTACAAGCCAATAAGCTTAAAGGTGAGCATATTCCTGTTGCTGGTCGCGAATTGGATGAAGTTGTAGCCGCCACTGAACGGGCAACCGACACCATTATGGAAAGTGCCGAAAAAATCATGGCTGCCGACACCAGTGATTTTACGTCATACCAGACTGAAGTTAATAATGCAGTGATGGATATTTTTGAAGCTTGCTCCTTTCAAGACATTACAGGTCAGCGCATTAATAAAGTTGTCGGCACATTAAAACATATTGAAGACAGGGTAGCTCGCTTTGCTAACGCAACTGGTGTAGAAGATAGTGAAGGTGCGCAATCAGCAGCAGAAACTGCGGATCTAAAACGCAAAAATGATTTGATTTTGCACGGCCCACAAAGTGATACTGAAGCTGTTATACAAGATGATATTGACGCAATGTTTAAATGATCTATCTTTATTATATGTAAAAATGCCTAGAAAACTTATCCCGTTTTTCTAGGCATTTTTATTTGTAAAATTACACATGAATGTTAAGCCAATTGAGAAATATAATAGTCCACATTGACTTTGAGTGACTTGGCACGACCTTCAATAAATGTCATAAACGCATCTGAGAATATATTATTTTCTTGCTGTTCTTTCTCAAATTCGCGGGCGTGAATGCCATCTGCTACAAATAACATATCGCTGCCCAAACGGTTAGCTCCAGGCACGTCAGTGCCTAAACTGTCGCCTATAACCAATATTTTTGAGGGTGGCACGTCTGCTTTTAATGCCGCTAACTTTGCCTGCGCATGTTGATAAATAACCCCATGAGGCTTACCCGTATAGATCACTTCACCACCGATATTTTGATATAAATCTGCCATTGCACCAGCGCAATAATAAAGCAAACCGCCAACATCAACCAGATGGTCAGGGTTGGAACAGACAAATGGTAAATTACGTTGCTTCATTTGTTCTAACAAAGGCATATAATCTGTTAATTCAACCTCATCTTGGCGCGCTAAAAAGCTGCATAAAACATAATCGGCAAGGTTAAGGTCAACCAATTTAGAATAGTCTGGTTGCACATCCTGGCTTTCAATATCACGCAACCCAATATGAAAACACTTTTTATCGTGCCAGCCATCAATGATTAGCTTAGCCACGTCACCAGAAGTGATAATGTCATCATAAAAATCTGCATCAATACCAATTGAGTTTTTTAAATGATCTCTAACATGTTCAGACGTACTTGGCGCATTGGTAATTAATATGACCTTCTTGCCCATTAATTTTGCTTCAGACAATGCTGCAACACTCGTTTCAAACGCAGTTATACCATTATGAACCACACCCCAAACATCACTAAAAACCGCATCATAATTGCTTATAATTTCACTCAAATTGGCTATTTTCTGCATTATATTACACCCTTTACGAATTTATTATGGGGTTAAGCTATTTTTTTTAAGTCATCTAATAGATGTGATTTATCGCGTACCAGGGTAGGCTCACCAAACAAATAACCTTGTGCAAATTGAACATTATAGTTTAGCAATTCAGGTATAATATGCTCATTTTGCACCCCGTCAATAATCAATTCTAACCCAGAGCGCTTTACATGTTCTGCAAAGTCATTAACCAGAATTTGCGCGCCATGCGCCTCGGCATTATTTAAAAATATATTAGCCGAAATTTTAAGATATCTAAAACCAAGTGCGTGCAATTTTCTAAAATCTATATTTAAATCTGTTACATTATCCAAAGAAAAACGAAAGCCTAACTCTTTTAAGCTAAGCAAAGCTTCACTTTCAACAATACCGGTATCTGCCAAAGTTTTTTGTGAAAATTCAAAAATTAGTAATTTTGCTTGTTCTTTATTATTTTCCATAAATTCAATAAATTGGTCAAAAAACGTTACATCCAATAAGGAATGACCAGAAATATTACAGAATATTTTTAAATCTCGGTTGCGCTCCACGAACCGCCTTGCCAATAACACGCTGCGAAACAACATTAAATTATCAATCACTGGCATAATTCCAGCACGTTCTGCAACATCTAAATATTCTCGTGGGGTAATAATTTTACCATTGCCATCACGCACCCATGTATAGCTTTCATAATAAGCAATATGCCTAGCGGGCAACGTAACGATCGGCTGAGCATATAAATCTACTTTATTATCAGCCAAGGACTGGCTCAACATTTCAATCAGTGCATCATCACGCTCTTCATCCAAACTAAATTGGATCTTTTCACCAAACACAATTTCATCATCATCAACCGCTTGCTGTAACTTATTTTTATTCGCCGATAAAGGCAAATCAGCTATACGTTGATTTTTAACTGAAAAGCTACGCGCTTCGTTTAAAATTTTTACCAGTGATTTTTCGATATCATCGTTCAAACGTTTAAAATTATCATCGGTTGTGCGGTTTAAACCATGCATATATTTTAATTCATGGTCAAAATGTTGTCGTAAATGTGCCTGTTGTTTACGAAGCAAGCTAATCTCAGCCGCAATAAAGGTTATTTTTTGATCAATCGACGCATCACCCGTTTGCTCAGAGCCTGCATTCATTATTAGAATAACATGCATTATCAGCAAGATAAGTATAATTAGCATCATGCTAAATACCATTTCCAACATGCTAAGGCCAAACATAATTCCCGCCATAGCTGCTATTGACCCAGCAATGATACTAGTAATAGCAAATATAGAAACAATTCCTAAATATGACATTTGTTTCAAACGCATTTTATCCTCAAACATACCGCGACATACTTTGACTTGATTGCCAATATATATGTGATTCATCCCATTATTATATGAGATGCTTTACAATTTGTTAACCATGTATTTTTTGTTTTCATTAATTATTAGTCTTTTAACAAAAAAAGCCCTATAAAGCTTGGGTATTTTTCCTATATAAAATATTTTATTAAATTAATTTCCCGTTCGCATTGACTCTTTGCTCTGTAATCCCTATCTATTTCTCAGTGTTAGCACTCTACCTTGGTGAGTGCTAATTGTTTAAAAAATAACATTGGAGAGACTAAATGGCTCTACGTCCTTTACAAGACCGCGTTTTAGTACGCCCAGCAGAGGCAGAAACTAAAACAGCTTCTGGCCTAATCATCGTTGAAACCGCTCAAGACAAGCCTTCTCAAGGTGAAGTGATTGCAGTTGGCAATGGTACAAGAGACAGCAATGGCGCATTAATTGCGTTAGACGTTAAAGCTGGCGACACTGTATTATTTGGCAAATGGTCCGGTAGCGAAGTTAGAGTTGACGGCGAAGATCTTATGATCATGAAAGAAGCTGACATTCTTGGAATCGTTGAATAATCACCCATATATTAATTAATTTAGTTGGAGAAAAACATGGCTAAAGAAGTAAAATTCGGCTCAGAAGCCCGCGTTAAAATGCTTGACGGCGTAGACATTCTTGCAAATGCAGTAAAAGTTACCTTAGGCCCTAAAGGCCGTAACGTGGTTATTGCCAAAGGCTTTGGCGCACCACGCACCACCAAAGATGGCGTATCTGTTGCTCGCGAAATTGAGCTTGAAGACAAGTTTGAAGATATGGGCGCTCAGCTTATCCGCGAAGTAGCATCTAAAACCAATGATGTTGCTGGTGACGGCACAACAACCGCAACCGTACTTGCTCAAGCTATTGTACGTGAAGGCACAAAAGCCGTTGCTGCTGGTATGAACCCAATGGATCTTAAACGCGGTATTGAAATTGCAACTAAGACAGTTATTGATGATTTACTAAC
>JADGDI010000028.1 GCA_016744975.1 Hyphomicrobiales bacterium
GTCTTTATCTTTGCCTGCATAGTCCAAATGGTGTAAAAAATAACGCATACAATTAATACGCGCGCGTTTTTTATCGTCAGATTTCACCACAACCCATGGCGCATCGCCCGTATCTGTATGGAAAAACATCGAGTTTTTTGCTTCGGAATAAGCATCCCATTTATCGAGTGACTGCAAATCTATTGGGCTTAATTTCCACTGTTTCAGCGGATCATGCTTGCGCATATAAAAGCGTCTTAACTGCTCTTGCTGCGTAACCGAAAACCAGAATTTAAATAAGATAATGCCTGAGTTAACCAACATACGTTCTAAAGCAGGTGCTTGGCGCATAAATTCCAAATGTTCTTGATTATTGCAAAAGCCCATCACCTTTTCGACACCAGCTCTATTATACCAAGACCGGTCAAATAAAATCATTTCACCTCTGGTTGGTAAATGGTCAATATAACGTTGGAAATACCACTCACCGCGCTCTCTATCTGTCGGCTTTTCTAGTGCTATAACTTTTGCCGCACGTGGGTTCAAATGCTCCATAAAGCGTTTTATAGTACCGCCTTTACCAGCAGCGTCACGCCCTTCAAATATGCAGACAATCCGCTGGCCAGTATCTTTCACCCAACTTTGCGCTTTTAACAACTCAGTTTGCAATTGATGCTTTTCGGTTTCATAATCAATTAATTTTAGCTTTTCGCTATATGGATAACCGCCTGTTAAACAGGTGAGTTTTAATAGTTTTGATCCACTAATCACATTATCAGCAATCATAACCTGCTTAGGGTCAACCAAATCAACAAGTTGTTTTTTAGCCATTGAAATGTCTTTTTTTAACTGCTTTTTACTTTTGCGTTTATTTTTATCTTTATCTTTATTGGCGATGGGGCAACTCCTAATCCATTATATTTTTTAAGGTGGTTAATCTTTTAACGTGGTTATTTTGAGACGATTGCTTTTGTCTTACTTTGACCTAGATCAATTAACCAACTTTTAATCTTTTGTGTGTCTTTTTTACAAAAAGTAACGGGGCTTTTTCTCACCATATATAAATTTTAAAAGAATGAATAAGGGTCAGTATCTGTCTGGACTTTAAGATCACCCGTTGGATTGATGCTTAACATGCCAGTTTTTAACCAATCTTGCATTTTAAAACCTTTGGGGCCACGGGCTAAGATTCTTACGCGGTGACGGCCACGAACATAACCCATCGGCGCAGGAGCTGGCCCTAAAATCACCATGCCATCAACCTTTATTGCTGCCGTGATCATTTCCCGAGCAAAATCAAATGCCTTTTTTTGTTCTTTTGATGAAACAACCAATGAAGCCAAGCGCCCAAATGGTGGTAAGTTAGCCAGCGCGCGATTATGCGCTTCGACTTTGTAAAATGCCTCACGATCTTGCGCGATCATCGCCCGCATCACAGGGCTTTCTGGGTTATAGGTTTGCAGTAATACTTGGCCTTGCTTTTGTTCGCGCCCCGCCCGACCTGCCACTTGATTAAGCAACTGATAAGTGCGCTCGCCAGCTCGGGGGTCGCCATTCTCAAGGCCCAAATCGGCATCCACCACGCCAACCAAAGTTAGGTGTGGAAAATGATGGCCTTTGGCAATCATCTGGGTACCAATAATGATATCACATTCGCCCGCTGCAATACCGTTTAAGCGGTTTTGCAACTCATCAACATTCATATGCATGTCTGACGATAAAAGCTCTATTTTAGCTTCGGGAAATAATAGACTTACTTCTTCAAATATTCGCTCTACACCTGGGCCACAAGCCACCAGTTTATCTTCAGCTTCACATTCGTTACATTGGTTTGGTTTGGTAATTGAAATGCCGCAATGATGGCACATTAAACGATTATTAAACCGATGTTCAACCAACCAAGCATCACATTGTGGGCAGGCAATACGATGCCCGCAAGCACGGCAAAGGGTGAGCGGTGCATAGCCGCGCCTATTTAAAAATAATAAACTTTGCTCGCCTGCTGCAAGTTTAAGCTTCATCGCCTTTATCAATGGTTCAGACAGGAATTTTTGTGGTTCAGGTGGGTTGGCGCGCATATCAATTGCCCGAACCTGCGGCATTTTAGCACCGCCATGGCGTTTTTTTAAAACTAGATGCTGATACTTGCCGCTCTGGGCGTTTAGATAGGTTTCAAGCGAAGGAGTTGCGGAAGCCAAAACCAATGGCAAATTATCAATATTTGCGCGCACCACCGCCATATCACGCGCGTGATACATGACCCCGCTATCTTGTTTATACGCACCATCATGCTCCTCATCGACCACAATCAGGCCAAGATTTTCATAGGGCAAATAGAGCGCTGACCTTGCACCAATGACGATTTTTGCATCCCCCGAGGCCACTGCGCGCCACACTCTCTCACGGGCACCCTTGGCAAGCCCGCTATGCCAAGCTGCTGGCTCAACACCAAAGCGGCCTTTAAAGCGTTGCAGGAAGTCTACGGTCAGTGCGATTTCAGGTAATAAAATTACCGCTTGCTTATCTTGCTCAATCGCCGCTGCTATGGCAGCAAAATAAACCTCCGTTTTGCCTGAGCCTGTTACCCCATCCAGTAAAAAACAGTCAAACTTTGCTGCTTTTACGGCTTGGCAGATTGCCTGCGCGGAAGTGCTTTGATCCTCGGCCAGATCGGCCAAATTATGATCAACCTTTGGGCGAATAAACGCTTTGAATTTTGGTAGGCTTGTGGGCATTAATGCACCAACTTTAAGCAACCCATCTATCACCCCAAGGCTAACGCCAGCTAATTTTGCCAATTCACTTTTACGAAACGCCTTACCTGAACGCGCAATTTCTAAAATATTTTCTCTAGCCTTAGTGCTGCGCTCAAGTTTTGTATTGCCTATTTTTACAGCCGCTATCTGCCCGACTTGGCCAATGGCCTCAGGCACATTCATCACCAAACGCAGCCCCATACCTTTAGGGCTAATATAATAATCACATGTCCAATTAATGAATTTTACCAACCCCTTTGACAAAGGGCGCATATCAATTTTTGCAATAACCTGTTTAAGTTTGGTTTTATCGGGTAATTTTTGCGCTTTATCTTGCGGCCAAACCACACCAATTCTTGTTTGCTTGCCAAGCGGCACTTTTACAAAGTCACCAACTTCTACATGCAAATGGGTTGGCAAATCATATGAGTAGGCGTCGGCAATCGCCAATGGCAGCAGCACTTGGATGGTAGTCATTTATTTTTACCCATTTCGAGTTATTTATGCCAAACATTAAGATATTAATGCTATCAGTTATTCATGAGTCAGTCGACAGCCCAAATAGAAAAACTAAAACAATTGCTCAGCCAGCAAGATACCGCGCTGTGTGAATGCGAAAAAACAGTTAATAAGCACATTCGAAACTGGCTCATTTGGTTGATTTCAGAAAAACGTAGCAGCAATAAAACCGTTGATGCTTACCTAGCTGACCTGAAAACATTTTTTAATTTTCTAACCGATCACTTAGGTGAATATGCCGACATGAAGGCACTGAATGATTTGACCTTACAAGATTTTAGAAGTTATTTGACCATGCGAAAAAATGCTGGTGGCAATGGTCAAAACCTATCCGCACGGTCTCTGGCGCGCAACCTATCTGCACTGCGTTCATTCTTTAAATATATGGAAAGAAATGATATTCTGATCAATGGCAATATTAAGGCCATTAGAACCCCCAAAACTGCCCATAGCCTGCCCAAACCATTAAGCCCAAAAATGAGTAAAAAGCTGATTGCCGAGGTGAAAAATATCCCCCGCAGTAATACCACAATCGATGATGATTGGGTAGATGCACGAGATATGGCAGTGCTGATTTTACTCTATGGTTGTGGCTTACGTATTTCTGAAGCTTTAAACTTAAATGGTAAAGACTTTTATGCGATTAACACTGGTAGCATCACGATTATCGGCAAAGGCAACAAAGCCCGCCTAATACCAATATTGCCAATTGCTATTGCCGCGATTGATAAATACAGGCAGCTTTGCCCTTATGTTAGCGATGCGATTGACCCCATATTTTATGGTGTGCAGGGCAAACGTTTAGGCGCACGTGCAGTGCAGAAAAAAACCGAGAAACTGCGATACCTACTTGGTTTGCCTGAAAGTGCAACGCCACATGCTTTACGCCATTCCTTCGCCACCCATTTACTAACCGCAGGTGGGGATTTGCGCACCATTCAGGAATTACTGGGGCATGCTAGCCTCTCGTCAACCCAGATATATACCGAGGTTAATGCAGATTATTTACGGGATATACACCAAAAGGCGCATCCCAGAAATCATTGATGGATTAAAAATTACAGATGCGATAGATCAAAAAAATTGGCATGACTAATTATATATTGTCACTATAGTGGCTTCAAAATAATAAAAATAAGATGGATCATGAATGATAACACCAAATTGGTAAAACCTGCCTTGAAAATCGATAAAATTGGCTTATTATGTGCTTTATTAGGCGCTGCCCTATTTTCCTTAAAGCCCGTTCTGGTGAAAATGATGTATGCCGAGCAAGTTTTACCCGAGATTATTATGACATGGCGGATGATATTCTCATTACCATTTTATATTGTCATCGGCCTGATGGTATATAGACAACGCAAAAATAGTGTCTCATTTACTCCTAAACTTATTTTTCAGATTAGTCTGATTGGGTCTGTTGGTTATTACCTTGCGACCTTCTTTGATTTATTGGGCACATTATATATCACCGCTCAGTTAGAGCGCATCATTCTTTTTACCTATCCAACATTTGTTGCCATTTTAGGTTATATATTTTACCAAGAAAAAATATCGCTTAAACAGCTTTTAGCCATGCTATTGGCCTATACTGGCATCGCCGTAATGTTTGGCAATGAGCTTAAAATAATTGGTGATGATACACTTAAGGGCAGCCTTTTAATATTAGCCGCAGCCGTTGCTTTTGCTTGTTATATGCTGTTTCAAAAAAGCCCCATTAAATTAATTGGCAGCCGTTTATTCACCTCAATTGCCATGTCTGCCGCATCCGCAGTGATATTTATCCACGTCGCATTCTCCACAGGTCTATTATTTTTAGACATTAGTAATTATGGCTTGTTTTTATGTTTTGTAACCGCAATTCTCTGCACCGTAATTCCGTCTTATCTCTTGGCGGAAGCTGTTAATAGAATTGGCTCTGGACCAACCTCAATCTCCATTGGTATTGGGCCGATATTTACCAGCATATTTGCGGTATTGGCACTTGGTGAAAGTTTTACCATCTACCACTTGGGCGGTACAATATTGGTAATAATAGGAATATTCTTACTCAGCCAAGTGAAGCAAAAAACTTAAATCAGTCCGTTATATGAACCGTAGTTTTATTGATTGATGCGTTAGCTTGGTGCTTTTTATGGAAGGCATATAGCTCGTCATTGATTAAATTCTCTAGCATATCTTGACCAAATTGGCCATCATTCAAACAAGGAATGAAAGTGAATTCTTTACCGCCAGCATGGATGAAATCTTCCCGAATTTCCATGCAAATTTCTTCTAGCGTCTCCAAACAATCCGCTGCAAAACTTGGGGTGATAATTGCTAATTTTTCAACGCCTTGCTCAGCGAGTTTTTTAACCGTCTCTGTCGTGTAAGGCTGTAGCCATTTGGCTTTGCCAAAGCGTGATTGGAAACTGGTTACAATGCCTTCTTCACCAAGGCCAAGCCGTTGGCCTAGCAAACGGCTGGTTTTTATGGCATGACAATAATATGGATCGCCGCGTTTAAGGCTGGTTTCAGGTAAGCCATGAAAACTTGCCAATATAGCATCTGGCTTAAAGTTTGTTTTGGTAAAATGATCTAGCGTGCTTTTGGCCAATGCATCAATATAAGCAGGATGGTCAAAATAAGCTGGCATCACCGAAACCGCAGGTTGCCAACGCATTTTTTTAATCACCCGATTGACTTCATCAACCGCAGTTGCGGTTGTTGTTGCGCTATATTGCGGATAAAGCGGCGCAACGATAATACGATCGCAACCTTGAGCAACCATATGATTCAATTTGCTTTCGATTGATGGGTTGCCATAACGCATGGCAAAATCAACAATGACATTCTCATCGCCAATCCGTTTATTTAAATCTTGCGCTTGGCCACGTGTGATAAGCCTAAGGGGCGAATCATTTTGTGCCATATTCCATATTTTTTGATAATTTTTAGCTGATTTAGGGGCTTTAAATGGGCTGATAATGCCATATAATAACGGCAACCAAAATAACCTAGGCAGCTCAATGACTTTTGGGTCCGATAAAAACTCGCGCAAATAACGTTTAACATCTTTGGGTTGATAACTGTCTGGCGTGCCTAAATTAATCAGCAACACACCCATTTTATCACCTTTTGCGGCAATGTGGCTATTTGGCATAAACTCGGTAATACTACGCTCTGAAATGGGTTTATCTGCATTTAAAAACCGTGACGATTTGACAAATCCTAGCATCACATTGCCATTTTCATCATTTTGCTCTTGCATTGAATACCCTTTAAAGCCGATTAATAGGTGATCTAAGTCGCTTGGCTGGACTTAGTCAATTTCTAATATATATATGATTAGCATATCCAATTCAATTTATATATTTACAAAGCCAAAGTGAATTAGCCATATTGTCGCATCGTAAATAACACGCAAAAATGCCTACCAAAAGGTAGGCATTTAAATTCGTTAAAATATCATTTAGCCATAGATAGCAGTTGGAAGCCATGTTGAAATGCCTGGGTAAAACCACAAAAGCACCAATGCCAACAATTGTATAAGTACAAAGGGAATAACGCCCTTGTAAATATGCATGGTGATCACTTCTGGCGGTGCAACCCCGCGCAAGTAAAATAGAGCAAACCCAAATGGCGGTGTTAAAAAACTTGTTTGTAGGTTAATTGCCATCATCACACCAAGCCAAACTGGGCTCATTAACACCCCTGGTGCAATTTCCATCTGCAGCAATATTGGCGCAACAATTGGCACCACAATGAATACAATTTCAAGAAAATCAAGAAAGAAACCCATGATGAACATAACCAACATTACCAGTAATACTGCACCAATAGTACCCCCTGGCAAATCGGTTAAAATATGTTCAATATATTCATCGCCACCGAAACCACGAAAGGCCAATGAAAATAAAGCTGCACCAACTAATATAATGAAAACCATCGATGAAATTTCCATCGTGGTGCGCATTACGCTGACCAATATTTTTTGATTGGTACGATCCAGCTCGCCAAATGTGCGTTTAAGGCCAACAAGAATACCAATTGTCATAAAAATTGACAAGATGCTACAAACACCAATGGCAATTTTATTTGGCAAGCTAATCACATCAACATTTAACCGCATATCTGTAAAGCTTGAAATAAAGATCATTGCAAACACCGAAAAACCGCCAATTAAAATCCACAGGCCTTTTTCGGGGTTAATACGGTAGCCAGCAAGCAAAATACTGCCAATACTACCCACAGCGGCAGCTTCAGTCGGCGATGCAAGGCCTCCCAAAATAGAGCCCAACACCGCTAAAATTAAGATTAGCGGCGCAAACAGTGATGATAATAGGCTTTTATAAAATTCAGCTTTTGAACTGGTATCCAATTCTTCTTGGGGAATGGCTGGGGCTTTATGCGGCGCTATCATCACAAAAATAATTTGATAGGTTATATACATACCCACTAGCATTAAACCTGGCAATAACGCACCTGCAAAAAGGTCGTTAGCGGTAATTGTATCTGGGCTAAAAATACCCATTGCAAATTGGGCTTGCTGATAGCTGTTTGACAATTGCTCACCCAACAGCACCAATACAATGGATGGTGGGATAATTTGCCCTAATGTACCAGAAGCAGCAATTGTGCCTGTTGCCAATGTAATGCTGTAACCGCGCTTTAACATGGTTGGCAGACTTAGCAAACCCATCGTAACCACCGTTGCGCCCACAATACCCGTTGATGCCGCAAGTAATGCACCAACGATACACACACTATACGCCAACCCCCCCGGTAATGAGCCAAACAAACGCCCCATATTTTCAAGCAACTCTTCGGCCACTCGTGAGCGCTCTAGCATTACGCCCATAAACACAAATAGTGGCACTGCAACCAGAACTTCATTGGACATGGTTGAGAAAATACGCTGCGGAAATGCAGTTAGTAGAGATAAATCAAACACGCCCATCGCCGCACCGATGAAGGCAAATAAAGCACCTGTACCAGACAGTACAAATGCCACTGGAAAACCACTTAGCAAAAGCGCAAAAGTGGTTAGAAACATTAAAACACATAATAATTCGGGGCTAATCATGACTTCTGCTCTCTTTCTCGAAGTTCTTCGAGATATTCTTTAGATAAAAACTCATCATCTTGAATTTGATCATAATGCGTGCCTTGGCCTTTAAGATATAACCACGCCTTTATAACCATTGATAAGCCTTGCAAAAATAACAATGCTGCAAATACCCAAATAACGGTTTTATATAAGAAAATAGCTTGTATGCCATCTGATTCAGTCGATCCTTCAAGCACCTTCCAGCTATTAACCACAAGCCCGAACGAATAATAAAAGGTCAAAACACAAATTGGTAATAGATATAATATTCCACCTAAAAAGTCGATCCAAGCCCGCGCACGATTGGATACATCGCGGTAAAACACATCTACCCTCACATGGGCATCTTTAAGCAGGGTATAACCTGCCGCTGTCATAAATATAATGCCATGCAAATACCAAATAGCCTCTTGCATTTGAATGAAACCAATTGAAAATACATAACGGAAAATCACCACAAAAAATTGAATAAGAACCATAGCCAAGGTTAGCCAAGCCACAAAATGGCCTATTTTTTCGTTCATTTTATCAATGTTTTTGCTGATTGCCTTAAGAGTTAGCATATTGCTCTCCTTGGCTAAAGCTTTAGCAGTGCAACTAAATACTGCCAATAAAAAGTTGCTGAAGAAATTATTCTTCAGCAACGGTACAGTTTAATCGATTAACCAAAATCAACTAGATTACGTTTTCTCATATATGAGCCGTCTGATAGCTCAGACCATACAAGTGCTTTTTTACGGAAATCCAAAAAGCTTTCATAAACTTTCTTAGTAATTTCATCAGCTGCACCCACTTCATCAAGTACTTCTTTAGAAGCAACACCCATTGCAATGAATAGTTCATCAGAAAACTCATGAACTTGAACGCCATGTTTTTCAACCAGAAGATTAAGCGAGTCAGTAGATTTTGCATTAAATTCAGCCGATGTATTATTGTTCATCGCGTAAGAACATGACTGCATTAATGATTGTTCAGATGGTGTAAAACCATCCCAAACTTTGCGGTTAAAGCCAATGCCTAACATTGAACCTGGCTCATGGAAACCTGGGAAATGAAAATGCTTAACAATTTTATGGAAGCCAAACGCCATGTCATTCCAAGGGCCAACCCATTCTGTCGCATCAATTGTACCGGCTTGAAGTGCCGGCATAATTTCACTGCCTGCAAGCGTTACAGGTGTACCGCCCAATTTTTTAAGCACTGCACCGCCAAGACCTGGAATACGCATTTTAAGGCCTTTAAAATCATCAACCGTTGCAAGTTGTTTTTTAGCCCAACCGCCCATTTGAACGCCAGTGTTACCACCAGGTAAATGCTTGATGCCAAATTGCTCACCAACTTCATCCCATAATGCTTGACCACCGCCATGCTGAATCCATGCATCAATTTCGTTAGCTGTAAACCCAAATGGTACAGCTGTGAAAAAGTTGTAGGCCTTTGATTTACCTTGATAATAATAATCAGCACTATGATAAAGATCGGCAGTGCCCTCTTGCACAGCATCATGACATTTTAGTGCATGAACAAGCTCGCCACCCCCATATAATTTGATATTTATTTTACCGTCAGACGCCACATTAACACGATCTGCAAAATCTTGTGCGCCAGTACCCAAACCTGGGAAGCCTTTTGGCCAGCTAGTTACCATTTTAAGTTGTTTTACACCAGAAGCCAGTGCAGGTGCTGCAAGCGTAGCAGCTGTTGCGCCCACTGCTGCAACGCTAGCGCCTTTAAGAAACTTACGACGATCCATATTTTTTCCCTCTTATGAATAAATGATCTGTAGAATATTCTCCAGATTATTGGTAAATTACAATTTTATGCTTTATAAAGTAATCCTACATACTACTGAGCACTGCTGCGGAAAACCCGTAGTTTTGCTTATTCAAATAATAAGATTGGTTTATTTCATTCTCCTATATGCTATATCTGCTGCAATATATTTTTAACTGGTAAATAAGCCGAGGAATAAATATGAAGCTTCGGGACAAAATGATGCTGCTTGGAAGCATTCCGCTTATCATTGTTATTGGTTTGATTTCCTTAATGTTTATAGTCCAGTCCAATACATTGGCAAAAAATGAAATTGATCGTTTGCGTAGCGTAATGCTTGCTGAAAAAAAATCTGCTCTGAAAAACCATATGGCGTTGGCTCAATCCGCAATTTCGACAAGTTATATTCAAGCATTAAACGGCAATTACACTTCTCAATTAAACATTGCTGCCATCATTAGAAATATTCAATATGGCGAGGATGGTTATTTTTACATTTATGATTTGGGTGGTAAAAATATTGTACATCCGAAACAGCCTTATAGAATGGGTAAAAACTGGATTAATTTACAAGATCGTGACGGCAATTATGTCATTAAAGATATTATCAATACCGCAACGTCAGGGACAGGTTTTTCCACTTATATTTGGGAAAAACCGTCTAGCAAAAAGCTAACCAAAAAAATCAGCTATAACATTGAATTAGTAGGATTAGATTGGGTCGTTGGCACTGGCTTATATGTTAATGACGTAACAGCCCAAACCAATATGATTAGAGACAATGTCAAAAACTCAATTGCCAATGGTTTATTATTGACTTTTTCTTTGGCCATAATTTCAATTATCGTCATTTATATTTTTACATTCACCCTCAACACCCGAGAGTTAGGCTTGGCTGACAGGCGGTTATTGGCGTTAAATGAACGTATTTTAACCACTCAAGAAGAAGAACGCTCTCGTGTATCAAAAGAATTACATGATGGTGTAAGCCAGCTCATCACCGCTACTCGATTTGATATTGAGCATGCTAGTAAAAAACTGAAAATTATGAATTTAGACCTTGGCGATACGCCAATTTTAAATTCTGTATTAGAAAAGCTACTCGCAGTTGGTACTGAAATTAGGCGAATTTCTCATGATTTAAGGCCAAGAGAACTGGATGAATTGGGGCTTTACGCTGCTATGGAAGCCAATTTGGTAGAAGTTAAACGCCGAACATCAATCACATATGATTTTCAATATTCTAAAAATGACGAGCATTTCCCCACCCCGATCAGCAATACAATTTTTCGGATTTTTCAAGAAGCCATTACCAATATTGAAAAACATGCTAAAGCCAATTATGTTTTGATTGAATTACATACCAATGATAAAATAATTATCATGAAAATTACCGATGATGGCTCAGGCTTTGATGTCAACTCTGATGATAAATCTGGAGATGGCATTGGCTTATATAATATGCACCAGCGGATTGAATCACACCAAGGTCAATTAAAAATAAAATCATCCGAATATGGCACTATATTAAAAGTGACTATTCCGCTACACTATTAAGAAATAAACATTTGGAAAATAACATGAAGCCCATTCATCTACTGATTGCCGATGACCATGCGATTGTTGCCGAGGGCCTCACCAAATGCCTAAGCCTAACGCCTAGTTTTGATAAAATTGCCTATGTCGCAAACGGCATTGAAGCCTTGAAATATATTGAGCAGCAAACACCAGATGTGATGTTGGTTGACATTAACATGCCCAAGATGGGCGGCTTAAGGTTGCTTAAAGCTTTAAAGGCACAAAAATCTTGCATAAAAACCATTGTTTTAAGCATGCACTCCTCCTCTGAATATGTTCATAAATGCACATCTTTAGGCGCGAAGGGATATATGACCAAAGACGTTTCTAGTGATGAAATTGAACTTGCTATTAAAATTGTCAACAAAGGTGGGGTGTATTTTTCATCCAATGTTGCTGAAATAGCAATGAACCATGAACAAAAAACAAATTCTGACCTAACCACTCAAGAATTGATTGTTTTAAAGCGCATTGCAGCAGGGCAAACTACAAAAAAATTGCATTGGATATTAAAATATCACCGCGAACCGTTGAAACACACAGGCGCAACATTCGCGGTAAGTTAGACCTTTCCAACACCGCTGACATGATTAAATATGCCATAGAACATGATATATGTTAGCTATTAAGTTTTGCGACATAATTAGCAACTGACTTAATGCTAAGGCCTTGGACAATAATGGAAAATAATACAGTAACATAGGTTAACATCAATAATATTGGTTTATACTCATTTTCTGGCAATGATAAAACAAGCGCCACAGAAATACCCCCGCGAAGGCCACCCCAAGTTAAAAACCGAGTAGCACCTTTTGAAAAATTAAGCTTAGCTTTAAGTAGGCTAATAGGAATAAACACCCCAATTAAGCGCCCCAATAACACGACTGGAATAACAATTAATGCAATCATTGCATAGGAGTAATAAGCAGCAATGATCAGCACTTCTAAGCCAATCAATAAGAATAAAATTGAATTAAATACTTCATCCAATAGCTCCCAAAATTGAAAGACATGTTTACGGGTATTTTCACTCATTGCAAAACGCGCACCATGATTACCAATGAACAAACCCGCCACCACAACAGCCAACGGGCCGCTTGTATGCAGCCTGATTGCAATGGCATAAATGCCAGTTACCAAAGCCAAGGTGATTAGCACCTCAATATTATGCTCATCAATTTTGCGCATTGCATAAAAGGCAATATAACCACCAACCAAGCCAAGTATAAGGCCGCCAACCGCCTCTTGCATAAAGATGCTTGCAACAAATAATAAGGAAATGCCTTCAACTGAACTATGCCCTGCTTCTGGCACGGCAATTGCCAACAAAATCACAAATACCACCACGCCAATGCCATCATTAAACAGGCTTTCGCCAGTGATTTTGGCTTTTAGTGAGCGTGGGATATTAACGGTTTTTAAAATACCCAATACCGCCACTGGGTCAGTTGGGCTGATTAACGCGCCAAACAACAATGCCCAAATAAACGGAATACCAAACCCCGCCCATTGCAATATATAATAAACACTGCCGCCAATAAAAAATGTGGATAATAACAAACCAAGACTGGCCATTAAGGCGATTGAATATTTACGCTCATTTAGATCCGTTAAGTCTACATGCACAGCCCCTGCAAACAATAATACGCTCAACATACCGTTCATGACCAACGCATAAAAATCCACCTGTTTTAGCGCATTTTGAATATTATTTGAGATTTGATATTGCGGCACTGTCAGGTCAATCAGCACAATCATACCAGATGCAAGCAGAGCCATTACCATCATCCCAATCGTATGAGGTAATTTAAAAAACCGATGATTGATATAACCAAATAGAGCCGACAAGCTCAACAATAATGCTAAAATCTCTAATAAGCTCATAAATTCTCCATATGAAATTTAAGCAAAGATTATAGTTTTATAGTCACTATTCAAGCAAAGTTTTAAAAAATCATTAGCCAATGCTTGAAAAAGCTGGGAAAGTTTCAAGCAGCCAATAAGACAAGACGCTCATATAGCCTGTTAGGAACATAATACCTGCAAGAATTAAGAATATGCCCATAACCTTCTCGACCATTCCTAAATGTTTGCGAAAGCGCTTCATAAAATTTAAAAATGGTTTTAAGAACAAAGCGGCTAGCATAAACGGAATGCCCAAACCAGCGCTATAAGTGCCAAGCAATGCCATGCCTGTAAACGCCGACTGCTCTTGAGCTGCTATGGCTAAAATGGTTGCCAAAATTGGCCCAACACAGGGTGTCCAGCCAAAAGCAAAAGCCAGACCGATTAGGTAGGCGCTTAAAAAACCCTTGGGTTTATCGCCGCCATGATAGCGTTTTTCCATCATTAAAAACGGAATTTTAAAAACCCCAAGAAAATGAAGCCCCATTATGACAATGATACCGCCCGCAATTTGTGCCAATATATCAAAATATTCCTGTACAACTTTGCCCAGTATGGTTGCTGATGCGCCAAGCAATATAAAAACCGTTGTAAAGCCTATAACAAAGGCCAAGCTGCGCCATATTAGCTGGGTTAGTAATTTTTTATCCTGATCAATATTATCCGTTAGATCATTTAAGCTTTTACCCGCTAAAAAACACAGATAAGGCGGGATTAACGGCAATACGCAAGGCGATAGAAAACTGATTAAGCCTGCAAAAAATGCACTTAAATATGAAATTGTCAGCATGGTAAAATTTAACTTTTTAGTTGATCTTTATGGTTGGCATGGAGGTTTTTAACCGCTTCCCAAAAACGTTTCTTACCAGCATAGCCTCTTATTCTAGCCAATTCTTTGCCATTTTCAACCAAAATAAAGGTTGGGGAAAAATAAAATGGTGAGCCTTTTAACTCAATGCCTTTATAAGCGGCTTTATCGCCATAAACAATTGAGCGAATGGGTAGTTTTTTAGCAAAGTCACTGGCCAAATAGCCCGGCAAAACCTCAGCTTTAAACTGCTTGCAAGCAATACAGCCTTGATGTTCAAACATTAGCAATTCGGCCGCATGAACAGTCGCAAAATTAACAATTAATATCAGCAACAGTGCTGAGACTTTAAAAAAATGACGCATATATTATCTCCTTAATACGCCATCAATATATCAATAAGGGCATCAATTACAAATGACAACTTGTCGCAAATAATCACACTTTCGTGACAAGCTCGAAACCATCCATTCCAACCCAAATCTCAAGTAAATTACGAGCGATTGCGATAGAGGGTGGCAATATAAATGGTAGGCTTTCATCGCCATTCAGTGCCTTAATTACATCGCTTTTATCCACCCAAAAGGCATCAGCAAGTTCATTATAATCTATGTTTAAACGCTGAGTTTTTGCATGCACATGCATGCCCATCATTAAGTTGGATGGAAATGGCCAAGGTTGGGACATCATATAGCCAACCTCCCCGCCAATCACGCCAGCCTCTTCAAATAATTCACGCCGCGCAGCATCTTCTATCGTCTCGCCACTTTCGACAAAACCTGCAAGGCAAGAATATCTATTTTCAGCAAATTGATGGCCGCGCCCTAACAGACATTGCTCACCATAAGTCACCAACATAATGACCACGGGGTCAACCCTTGGGAAATGCTGGCGCTCACAATTTGGGCAGTCACGCCGCCAACCGCTATGAGCGATAAGGGTATCACTACCGCAACACGCACAATTGGGGTGAGATTTATGCCAATTAATCACCGATGTTGCTTGAGCGATAATGCCAAACATAGCCTCAGGCAAATGGCGCTGCATTGCATAATCTCTAATCGAGATTTTATTTAGTGGTGGCTTTGCATCACCATCGACATTTAGCGCAAAATAGTGAATGCCATCAAACTTACCAAGTAGAATTGCACCTTGTTGGTCAACACCATAGGTTGCTAGCTGTTCTAAGTTGAGCAGGCAATTAAATTGGGCATCTGTGATAATATCGGTGCCCGAAATGAGTATGAATAGGCTATCGCAGCATTGCTTAAGCCATTCAAACTGAGCTTTATCGCCTCTTACTTGGTCTAATCTATCCAGTGGATTTTGAGAAAATATTGCATCCATTTTTTGCATTGTTAAGCCTTCCTTAAATGCTATAGTGCTTGGCAGTCTATAGCTTCTAAATTAAATCATAGAATAGGTCAGTTTATAGTGATTACAATTCAAATCTTTGCGATTAACGTCAAATATATTGATAGATATTATATATTGATAAGTGATTTTTTGATTTGACGATGCTATAAAAACACCGCAAGTTGCCGCCATTATGGATATTTTAATATTGATCATTGGAGTGGTTGCCCTCAACCTCATTCACATTATTTCAAGCCTTGGCGATCTGCGTGGTGCTTTGCTTACACGCCTTGGGCGTAGAACTTATTTTTCCATCTATGGAATTATATCAACCATTGGTTTTGCGTTGATTGTTTGGGGCTATTATGAACGAAACTTCACCCCAGTATATACGCCGCCAGAATGGGGGTATGTGTTTAACATTGGCCTAATGTATGTGACACTTTTTATGCTGGCATCGCAGTTTTTCAAGGGATTCATAAAGTTCCACACCCGACTACCACTCATTCTTTCAGTCATCTTTTGGGCGTTTGGGCATTTAACCGCCAATGGCGATTTGCATTCTATTATTCTGTTTGGTGGGTTTTTAACTTATGGACTTATAAGTATATTATTCAAATATAACGCCGCCAAACCAAGCTTCAAACCCCATTATAAATTTGATTTAGTGGCTTTATTATTGGGTTATATCCTATATGCAATTTTGAGTATTATGCACGCTTATTTTGCTGGCGTTGAGCTGGTTTTATAGAGCCACAGGTTGAATTGCATTTTCACTTTAGTTAATAAAAATTAATCAATTACAACTCAAGACGTCAATCACAAATAAATTTCTTGTCCCAATCTGATTTCATGATGCCGTATATAATATGGTCGACTATTTTTCCGTGCAGGTTTTCGGCATTTTTAACGGTGCCTTCTTTAATGAAGCCGACTTTCTTAATCACTTTTTGACTGGCAATATTACCGATTGCATGCGCCGTTTCAATTTTTTCCAACCCCATATCTTCAAACCCATGGCGAATATAATATGCCACCGTTCTGCTCATGATGCCATTGCCTTGAAATTTTTCACTAAGCCAATAGCCAATTAGGGCTTTTTTGAGCGGTATATCAATGCTGTTAAAACCAGCAACACCGCATAAATCGCCTTTATAAATAATGGCACAAGTCAATGATTTTTGATCGGCATATGACAGTAGCATATCGCGAAATGCAGCTGTCACAATTTTAATGTCGGTTTGACTGCTTGGCCAAGGCAGCCACTCGTTTAAATAGTCTTGCTCGGCAGAAACGATGGCAAATATTTGCTCAGCAATCATCGGCTGCATGAGAATCAAACTAATTTCAGCATCTATTTTATGAGTGAATAACATTAAACTTCCTTTCAAGACTATAAAGTCTTAAGCAAAGTTACAACAAACAGTCGCCATAGTCATCACGTAATTTATTTTTGAGCAATTTGCCTGTTCCACCATGGGGCAGCGCCTCAACAAATAACACTCTGTCAGGAATCCAAAATTTTGGCACTTGGCCGACATAATCGGCTAAAATTTCGGCCTCACTTAAGCTTGAACCTTCAGCCAATACCACCAATAATACAGGTCTTTCATCCCATTTTATATGCTTTGCGCCAATCACTGCTGCGTCCAAAATCTCGTCATGTCCAATTGCTAAATTTTCCAAATCGATTGAACTGATCCATTCACCGCCAGATTTAATCACATCTTTTGCACGGTCAGTAATGTTGACAAACCCATCGCCATCAATGGTAGCAACATCGCCTGTCGCAAACCAGCCATCGCCAGCAAGTGTGGTATCTGCTTCTATATTAAAATAATCTTTAACCACCCAATAGCCATTAACTTGCAGCTCGCCTTGCACCGCGCCATCATGGGCTAATTTGCTGCCATCATCGCCACAAATGCGAATGTCAATGCCAAAGGGTGGTCGGCCTTGCTTGACCGCCATAGCCTCTTGCTCATCCTTTGATTGGTTCAGATGTTTTATCAATGGTTTATTAACCAAGCCTACTGGGCTGGTTTCGGTCATACCCCATGCATGTAATATGTCCACATCATAATCATCCTTAAAAGCCTTTATCAGCGATATTGGGCAAGCAGTTCCGCCAATAATCGTGCGATCTAGGCTTGGAATTTTAGCGCCAGTTTCTCGCAATGCAGCCAGTAAACCTTGCCACAATGTTGGCACCCCCGCAGCGATGGTCACCTGATATTCATTGATCATTTTAAGCAAGCTTGCACCGTCCAGCCCAGGGCCTGGGAGGGTTAATTGCGCGCCAGTCATCGCAGCGGCATAAGGCAGCCCCCATGCATTGACATGAAACATTGGCACAACTGGTATAATATTATCAAGCGCCGATAAGCTAAGGCTATCTGGCATTACCACACAATAAGAGTGCAATAAAGTTGAGCGATGCGAATATAAAACACCTTTGGGGTGGCCTGTTGTTCCTGAGGTGTAACATAAGCTAGATGCTGTATTTTCGTCAAAATCTGGCCATTGATAATCAGCATCACCACTAGCAATCAAATCCTCATAAAACATGATATTGGGTAAAGCAGCTAGTGCCTCTTCATCCTTTGCGCCCATTAAAATGACCTGTTTAACATTTGGCATATGGTCTTTAAGCCCAACAGCAATGGGTAAAAAGGTTTTATCAATGAATAATATTTGGTCATTGGCATGATTAATCACATAACCAAGTTGCTCAGCCGATAGGCGCGGGTTTATGGTATGGCACACATATTCACCACCAGCAGTACCAAAATAAACCTCTAAATGGCGGTGGTTATTCCATGCAATTGTGGCGCAGCGATCCCCAGCTTTCAGGCCCAATTTGCCGAGCGCAGAGGCCAGTTTTTTAGCGCGCTCATTTATATTAGCCCAGTTGGTTTTGGTGATACTAGCATCGGTTTCAACAGATATAATATCACGATCGCCATGAAATTTTGCAGCATAAGTGATTAGATTACTGATAAGCAGCGGCTTATCCATCATTTGTCCCAACATGGCTTCTCCCTTTAAGCGCCGTTTTTTCTAGTCAGTAGAACCGAATTTTAAGCAACCAGCAAGTTTATTTTAACAAATTACCCGCTATGGAAAAAACCGCAATAAACCGTAAAGTCAACCAATCTCAAATTGTGGATAAGCCAATTATTCTAATTTTTTTTGGGTTTTAATTTGCCGCAAACTTGTTTAATGAGTTTTTGTTTTTAACTCAAAACTATTAATTGTCATCTTGTTCATTAACCCAACCTTATGCCCAGAAATTAGGTAATATTGACTAAAATAATAGATTATCTATTGCACCAATATTTTAAACCGCTAAGCTTTTTGAATGACTATACATGGTGGAAAATTATTGGTTCGGGCGCTGCATAAACATGGCGTTAAACGAGTCTATTGCGTAGCGGGGGAGAGCTATCTTCCTGTGCTCGATGGTTTTTTGGATTATCCAAAAATTGATGTAATTACGTGCCGTCAAGAAGGTGGTGTCACCTTTATGGCCGAAGCTTACGGTCAGCTGACCAACGAGCCGGGCATTGCTTTGGTTACGCGAGGGCCTGGGGCTTGCAACGCGTCAATTGGCGTGCATAGCGCCTTACAAGCCTCAACACCAATGGTGGTTTTGGTGGGTTTACACTCCATGTGTGACCGCGACAAAGAAGCTTTTCAAGAATTTGACCTACCACAAATGTTTGGTTCAATTTCAAAATGGGCAGCGGTGATTGATGATGCTAAACGCATTCCAGAATATATCACTCGTGCATTTCAAGTGGCAAAATCTGGCCGCCCTGGGCCTGTGGTACTTGGCCTACCAGAAGAGATTTTAAAAGCTCAATTAGATGACTTTACAACAAAGCCGATTATCCAGAATGATATAGCAGCAAGTGATGAACAAGTTGATGAGATTTGCGAGCTAATTGCAAAAACATCACGGCCATTAATTTTGGTTGGTGGTGGTGGTTGGTCAGATGATACCTGTGCTGAGTTTGAAGATTTTTCAGCCAAAACTGGCCTACCTGTTATCACCTCATTCCGCCGTCAGGATATTTTTGACCATGGCCATGAAAATTATATTGGTGAACTTGGCACAGGGCCAAACCCTGAACTGGTAGCTAGGGTAAAAAAAGCCGATTTAATATTTGTTTTAAATGCGCGCCTTAACGAAATTACGACCCAAATATATAGCATATTTAATGACAGTCAGACCATCATCCATGTGCACCCTGATGCTGATGTGTTTGGCCGCTCCTGTGTGCCCGACTTAGCCATTCAGTCTAACATTGCGCCAATTGTTAAAAGTCTTTTACAACGCACCGACCGGTTTAAGCCAAGTTTATATGCAAATTGGCTTAAAGATGCCAGCGCCGATTATGTAACTTGGAGCACAATCGATGCCGATGCACAGCCAAAACGCGAAGGCGCTGACATGACCAGCATTTACGCGCAGCTGCAAGATTTACTGCCTAATGACGCGGTTGTAACTACCGATGCAGGTAACTTTAGCGGATGGGCACAGCGTTATATTTCTTACGGCCGACCTGGTCGTTTGCTTGCGCCAATTAGTGGTGCGATGGGATATAGTGTGCCTTCTGCCATTGCTGCGGCAATTGAATATCCTGAGCGAGTGGTGCTTGGCCTTTGTGGTGACGGCGGGTTTATGATGAATGGTCAAGAAATTGCAACCGCCATGCGTTATGGCGCAAAACCAATTATCATGCTGTGTAACAATGGCCGCTATGGCACAATCCGCATGCATCAGAATAAGGATTTTCCAGATCGGGTGAGTGCGACCGACCTAACCAACCCAGATTTTGTGGCTTTGGCGAAATCTTACGGTGCATTTGCAATTAAAGTGGAGACAGCTCAAGAGTTTCATGATGCATGGATGGCGGCTCTTGAGGCAGATACACTCGCGCTAATTGAAGTGACAATGGACCCAAATCAGGTGACAACAAGGTCATAAAAAAATATTGTATTTTGGTCGAAGGCTTAGTATTTATTAAGTTCTTCGGCCAAAAAATCAAACACTACGCGAATACGGCGGCTGGTCTTTAACCCACGATGCGTAACAAGCCAGATTGAGAAATTCAGCGGTGGCATATCTGGCAACACCTGCACAACTGACGGGTCTTTATCGGCAATGAAGCCGTCTAAAACACCAATCCCAATATCTTGCTTTACCAACTCCCACATAACTAGAAAATTCTCTGTCTTGATTGGGAAATTATCGGGCGTTAGGTTAAAACCCACCGAATTTAAACCATTCATAACCGAATGATTGCTATCAATGGCCATGAATTTGGCGGTTGATAAATCTTCAATATTTTTGGGGTTGCCTATTTTTGACAAATATTTTGAAGTGAAAGGAAGTTAAAATGGAATTGGCAAATATAGCAACACATAAATTAGCGAGGCTGCTGTTTGGGTGCTTTTTATCATCACATTTTTGGCGTATGGTTTTGGCACAGGAATGATTATTAGTATGACTGACGCACCTGATACTTTACAATAAATTACTGCTAATGGTAGCGGGTTGATTTTTGGCGCAATTTTAATGGCCGTCATCCATACATTAATGAATATCGGCTTGCCTGTGGTGTTGTTTCCGATTTTAAGACCGCACAGCACCATGTTGAGTTATGGTTATTTAAGCATTGCGATTGCGGCAACGGTTACGCTTATTATTGGTGTGGTGTTTCTGCTGCATTTACTGCCGTTAAGCGCGCATTTTGTTGCCTCTGATGGTGTCATAACAGATTATGAGGTTATTTTTAGTTTGTTAGACCGTGGTAACTTTTATGCTTATCAGATTGGCATGGCTTAATGGCTAATATCCCAGGTGGCTTGTTTGAAATTACTATATCACTTTGGTTGATATTTAGGGGGTTTAACTTACCTATAATAAAATAGGCTTGATATTGGCTTGGATATATGGCATATCCGCAACATCAAAAGCTAATGACACGTTTTGTGACGGGTAAACACGCCTGAAGACGCCTGAAACATGGCAAGCCGCGATTAGGGCAAAACCTATGTCATCTGCATTTTAAGGTAAAAGTTATGAACTTATTACAAGAAATCGAAAAAGAGCTTCAAGACGAGCTTTCTGCAACCCGTCCTATCCCCAAATTTCAACCTGGTGATACTTTACGTGTAAACGTAAAAATTAAAGAGGGTAACCGCGAACGTGTTCAGGCTTATGAAGGTGTTTGTATTGCCCGTACTGGTGGTGGCATTAACGAAAGCTTTAACGTCCGTAAAATTTCATATGGTGAAGGCGTTGAACGTAAATTCCCATTATATAGCCCACTAATCGAAAGCATTGAAGTGATTCGCCACGGTAAAGTTAGACGTGCGAAACTATATTATCTTCGTAGCTTACGTGGTAAAGCAGCGCGTATTGCTGAAAAAGTTGATCATAAAAGATTGGCAAATCTTAAAAAGAAGAAGTAAGACCGCTAATTTAGTGGCATAAGCTTGCTTAAATGCTTGCTTTTATGTTAAAAAATTGCAAATTTAGCAGCGGCTACTCAAACTCTGGGTAGCCGCTGTTTTTACATCAGCAAGAGTTTAGGTATTACCCTCACATCTCGGTATTACACCCCACAAGGAAGAAAAATGGCCAAAACATTATATGATAAAATATGGGACGCACATGTAGCAGACGAAGCCAAAGATGGCACATGCTTGCTGTATATTGACCGTCATATGGTGCATGAAGTCACCAGCCCACAGGCCTTTGAAGGTTTACGCATGTCTAACCGCAAAGTGCGCAGCCCTGAAAAAGTGCTGGCAGTGGCTGACCATAATGTACCAACATCGCCGATGCTAAACGGCGTTGCAGGCATAAAAAATGATCAATCTCGCATTCAAATTCAGGCGCTTGAAGCCAATGTGAAAGAATTTGGCATTGAATATTTTGACACCAATGACAAACGCCGCGGCGTTGTGCATATTGTTGGCCCAGAACAAGGCTTTACGCTGCCGGGCATGACGATTGTTTGTGGTGATAGCCATACTGCAACCCATGGTGCATTTGGCGCGTTAGCCCATGGCATTGGTACATCAGAAGTTGAGCATGTGTTAGCTACCCAAACGTTAATTCAGGCTAAATCTAAAAATATGCGCGTAACAATTAACGGCACATTGCCAAATGGCGTAACGGCAAAAGATATTACGATGGCAGTCATCGGTAAAATCGGCACTGCGGGCGGCACGGGTTATGTGATCGAATATGCAGGCCAAGCCATCCGTGAATTATCGATGGAAGGCCGTATGACCGTTTGCAACATGGCGATTGAAGGCGGTGCACGCGCAGGTCTTATAGCCCCTGATGAAGTGACTTACGCATATTTAAAAGGCAAACCACGCGCACCAAAGGCCGAAATGTGGGATCAAGCTGTAGCCTATTGGAAAACATTATTTACCGATAATGATGCAAAGTTTGACCTAGAAATTGAAATGGACGCATCTAAAATGATTCCAAACGCAACTTGGGGTACAAGCCCACAAGATGTATTGCCAATTGATGCCAATGTACCATTCCCAACCGATTTTAAAGACCCTGCGCGCCAAGATGCGACACAGCGTGCCATAGATTATATGGGCTTAGAAGCTGGTATGAAACTAACTGACATTAAAATTGACCGCGTATTTATGGGATCATGCACCAATGGCCGCATTGAAGATTTGCGCGCTGCCGCTGAAGTTGTGAAGGGACGCAAAGTCTCTGGTCATGTCGATGCGATGATTGTACCAGGTTCTGGTTTGGTTAAAATTTTAGCCGAAGAAGAAGGCCTTGATAAAATATTTATCGAAGCGGGCTTTGATTGGCGCGAACCAGGTTGCTCAATGTGCTTGGCAATGAACGACGATCAGCTAAAACCAGGTGAGCGCTGTGCTTCAACTTCAAACCGTAACTTTGAAGGCCGCCAAGGCTTTAAAGGCCGCACGCATCTGGTGTCACCCGCGATGGCAGCAGCAGCTGCGATTAAAGGTTATTTAACCGACGTAAGAGACATATAGGAAGGAATTGTCACATGGAAAAATTTAAAACAGTCACTGGCGTTGCTGCTCCTATGCCATTAATCAACATCGATACCGATATGATTATACCCAAACAATACCTAAAAACCATCAAACGCTCTGGCCTTGGTGTACATGCCTTTGCAGAAATGCGTTACAACGAAGATGGCACAGAAAACCCTGACTTTATCTTAAACCAAGCGGGTTATCGCAATGCCTCTATCATTGTGGCTGGCGATAATTTCGGCTGTGGTTCAAGCCGCGAACATGCACCTTGGGCAATCGGCGATTTGGGCATTAAAGTGGTGATCTCCACTAGCTTTGCCGATATTTTTTATGGCAATTGCTTTAAAAACGGCATTTTACCAATTGTATTGCCGCAAGAGCAAGTCGACTTGCTAATGGATGACGCGCATCGCGGTGCCAATGCAACCCTTACAATCGACCTAGAAAAACAAGAAATAACTGGCCCCGATGGCGGCATGATTAAGTTTGAACTAGACAGTTTTAAAAAACATTGCCTACTAGAAGGCCTAGACGACATCGGCCAAACCATGCAAAAAGAAAGCAAGATCACCGCTTTCGAAGAACAAATGCAAACCAGCGTTCCGTGGATTTAAAACCCACATTCTGAGTTAGAATTAAAAGCCCAACGCCTAACCGGGTTGGGCTTTTTTGTATCAGCAAACCCTGAATAAAAACAAAACTCCGATACCCCTGCATCTCAGTGAGCGCAAATTAAAACCGTATATGTGGAAAAGGGTTGAGCCAAAAAATCATGTTTTTTTGGCGAACTTGGCGACTGAGCCCGTCCATTAGGACGTAGCAAGCGATACGGAGTATCGCGCACGCAGTGGCCAACAGAGAGGCGAAGCCGAACGAAATAATGGACATTGCAGAGAGGTGGCAGCATACCAAACCTGCCGAACCCCAAAAAAGCTTGCCCCCACACCCAAAAACACGTACAATATACCGTACATACGAAAAGGACAATTAAAATGCAAGTCATCACCTACACCAACGCGAGGCAAAATTTCGCAAAGATGATGAAAATCACCAACGCAAATCACACGCCCTACCACGTCACCAATAAATCTGGTGACGATGTTGTGGTTATCAGTAAAGCCGATTTTGATGCCATACAAGAAACCATGCACTTACTTTCCAGCCCCGCCAACGCACAACGCCTTAACGACAGTATTCTAGAGTTAGAAAATGGCAAAGGCCAACCGCATGCGCTGATCGACCTATGAAGCTGATATGGTCAGAAAATGCATGGGATGATTACCTATATTGGCAAACAACTGACAAGAAAACGCTTAAGCGTATTAATGACCTAATCAAGGAAATCAAACGCACCCCCTATGTTGGGACTGGCAAGCCTGAACCGCTAAAACATACTTGGTCAGGCTATTGGTCACGGCGAATAACCCATGTTGACCGTCTGGTTTATAAGGTGGTTGATGATACGGTTTTTATTGCACAGGCACGGTTTCATTATTTGTGAGGGAGGAAATCCAGTAAATCCTGAGTTTCAAATAAAACTCCGATACCCCTGTATTTCAGTGAGCGCGATTGCTGCCTTTGAGCAAAATTCGGCGAACCAACGCGCGGCAGGCAAGCGCATAAGCGCGCACGCAAGTGCTAACAGAGAGGCGTAGCCGAACGTATAAATGGACATTGCAGAGAGGTGGAGACTGGTGAGTGTTTTATTGCAGAATCGGTAAATTAACACTATTGTGAAAGTAGCAAAAGGAGCTTTTATGGAATTGGTGCATTTCTGACTACCGTTGTTCAGTTAATAATAAAATATCACACCGAAAAAAAAGTACTGCATTTTAATGAGAAAAAAGAGGCTTTTGTTGGATTGCTAGATGCATACCATAAGGCTGCTATAAGACACTCTGATACGACTTCTAAAGCGTTTGCTTTTTGGCAAATATTGTAAACTCAGATTAAACCACGTAGCACCCCGCCCCCACTCAGGAACTCGCATTTTCACGTTCGGGCGGCCTAACGGCCTTCTCTCTGTTAGCACTTGCGTGCGCTGCAACACACTACGTGTTTATGCAGCTAGCCTGCCGCGCGTTGGTTCGCCGCAGTTTGCTCAAAGGCAGCATTCGCGCTCACTGAAATACAGGGGTATCGGAGTTTTACTGAGTTGTTTGAAAAATTTGCATTTTATCCAAACTCGTAAGGTTCGACTTTGCCGTTATCTTTTTCTATTTTTGCGAGCAGGATGTCTTTAATTAAATTATAGCTGAGTTCTGGGTTTTCTTCGGCGATTTTTCCGATTTTTGACCAATATTCAATTTGTTTGGGGGTTGAACGGCTGAATGCTGCACCGTGTATTTTGGCTTCATTTATTAGTTCGGTGGATAGTTTTATTGCGGCTGACATTGTTTTTACCTTTGTTAGTGCAAGTGGTAAAATAGCATGAAAGGTTTTAAAATGCAACCTTATATACGTTCGGCTTCGCCTCTCTGTTGGCCACTGCGTGCGCGATACTCCGTATCACTTGCTACGTCCGAACGGACGGCCTCAGTCGGCAAGTTCGCCAAAAAAATATGATTTTTTAGCTCAACCCTTTTGCCCTTGTGAGTTTGCACATACTCAGCATTCACGCTCACTGAATCACTGGGGTATCGGAAGTTTAATGAAGGGCGGAGTTTATGGGGTATGCGTTGCCATCAATTTACCCTTGCTTTTCCTTATACCACATTATATAACTGCAAAATTACAATTTTGAGCTTATTAATACAGCTCACCGGTCGAGAACCACCCGGAGAAAACAGGAAACACCCCAATGCAGACGCTTGTCATATGCTCGGGCGGAATGGATTCCATTACCCTTGCCCATAAAGTCGCCAAAGAAGGCAATTTAGCACATATTCTCACCTTTGATTATGGCCAGCGCCATGTAAAAGAAATTGATTTTGCGCGTCATTGCGCGGATGATTTAAACGCCAAGTTCACCTTGATTGACATGTCCAACATTGGCCGTGAATTTACTGGCACTGCTTTAACTGATAATGTTGATGTGCCCGATGGGCATTATGAGCAGGCCAATATGAAAATCACGATGGTGCCAAATCGCAATGTGATTATGCTGTCTATCGCCTACGGGCTTGCAGCCACTCATAAGCTTGCTCGCGTTGCCCTTGCGGTGCATGGTGGGGATCACTTTATCTACCCAGATTGCCGACCTGATTTTATTGAGGCCTTTGCAAAAATGCAGAAAATGGCACTGGATGGCTATGCAAATATAGACATCTACGCACCTTACGTTAACGCATCTAAGGCCGATATTGCCAATGATGCCAAGCTATTAGGCGTTGATCATCGTAAATCTTGGTCATGCTATAAGGGGGGAGATTTACACTGTGGACGGTGCGGGACTTGTGTTGAACGCCGCGAAGCGTTTGACCTTGCAGGTTATGCCGACCCAACCCAATATGCCGATGCGGATTATTGGAAATCAGTCATTTGTAAATCAGTCATAAAGGCGGGTGCATAATGTTTACCATTTCAAAAGAATTTCACTTCTCAGCCGCCCATCGATTGCTCACTTTGGCCGAAGATCACCCTTGTTTTCGCTTGCATGGCCATAATTATGTGGTGACGGTTGAGTTAAGATCACCGACCCTGACCAATGATGGTTTTGTAATAGATTTTCGCGATCTTGTGCCGCTTAAAACCTATATTGATAACAGATTTGACCACCAATATTTGAATGATGTTTTTGGTGATTTACCAACCACATCTGAACATTTAGCCAAGCATTTTTATGATTGGGCAAAGGATAAATGGCCAGAAGTTAGCGCCGTAAAAGTTTCCGAAACCGGCAAAACCTGGGCGGAATATCGGCCATGAATACAGTATCTAGCCCCAAAACAGATCCAGAAACAGCCCCAGAAATAGAAATTGCCAACAGCAAAAGCTTGCGCGTGGTGGAAGTTTTTGGCCCAACCATCCAAGGTGAAGGGGCTTATATTGGCAAACCTACCGTGTTTATACGCTTTGGTGGCTGCGATTATCGCTGCCTTTGGTGTGACAGCATGCACGCGGTTGGTAAACAATACGCCCATCAATGGGCAAAAAAAACTGCGCAACAAATTCTGGATGATGTGGATGTATTAACCGATGGCAAGCCAATTTTAATCACCATTTCAGGCGGTAACCCTGCCATTCAACAGCTTGAACCATTGCTGTTATTGGGCAAGGCCAAAGGCCATACATTTTCTATGGAAACTCAAGGCAGCGTTAGCAAAACATGGTTTAGCATGCTTGACCAATTAACCCTAAGCCCCAAGCCGCCCTCCTCTGGCGAAGCTACCGATTGGTCAAAATTAGATGCCTGTATTTCCGATGCAAAAACCGTTGATACATCGCTGAAAATTGTGATATTTAACCGCGCTGACTTTACCTTTGCGCGCGATGTTGCAAAGCGTTATCCCAATCTGCCGCTATTTTTATCGATCGGTAATGACGAAACAGACCCAGCGCTACCTGTCAACAAAGAAGCGTTACATGCTAAAATGCGTCAACTGATTGATTGGGTTAATGCCGATCATTGGTATGATGTCACCATTCTTCCCCAACTTCACGTCCTGCTTTGGGGCAACCAACTCGGAGTTTAAAATGAGCCACGATATTTATAAAGACCTTAAAAATTTAGGCAGCGTCTCTAAGCTTCCGACAAACCCAGAAGCTGATATTTTAGAGCGCGTGCAAAACCCGCAAGATGTCGATTATATGGTGCGTTTTACCGCACCTGAATTTACCTCACTTTGCCCAATGACCGGCGCGCCAGATTTTGCCCATTTGGTGATTGATTATATCCCTGGCGATTGGCTAGTCGAAAGCAAGAGCCTAAAGTTATACCTTGGCGCATTTCGCAACCATGGCGCTTTTCATGAAGATTGCACAGTCAGCATTGCTCGGAAATTAGCCGATTTGCTAGACCCTAAATGGTTGCGTATTGGCGGCTATTGGTACCCACGTGGTGGCATTCCGATTGACGTTTTCTACCAAATGGGTGACGTGCCAAAAGGTGTTTGGGTTCAACCGCAAAATGTCCCATCTTACCGTGGTCGTGGCTAAGAGTTACGCATACCCAATCACAGTAAATTCGCCTAAAATATGCCATAAATATTTCACTAATAATTTATGATACAGCCTTATTTATGATACAGCCTTAGGCGTTTTTCGGTATACCTCAAAATCCAAATCTTCCACCTTAATGGATCGCATCATCGAGCCCATACCAAATAGAATGATAATTTGGAAATAGACGCTCATTAAGATGGGATCCCATTGATCTAAGCCATATTCACGAATTGTATTTATGGTAATAAAAAACACACTCATGGCAATACTTGTAACAACCAGCACCCGCACATTGGCTTTAATGAGCAATAGTTTATCGGCATTTGTTTGATAGGGATCTGGTTTAAAGTTTTTGATAAATTTAAAAATCAAAAAACAAAAAATGATGTTAATTCCAGTCCCAACCAATAAAGTAACCCATACACCGCTATCCCAACCTTCAACATCACCAGCAAAATAAATGAAAAAACCAGTATGCAATATGAATAATATAATTGCCAAATAGACCGCAAATGGTGATATAAAATCAAATAAATGGCGTGGCGTTAAATTTGCGCTGCGTTTGGCAATATTTTGCATTTTACGCATATGTTTATAATGCTTATACTGATAAATCTCTAGCAACATATGCGGGATGAATTGTAAAAATAAAAACAAAACGATAAATATTTCCTCACCACCCTTTTCATTTAACCTAAAATCATTTGATATCGCAAAAATATGAAAATGGAGAATTAAAGTTTTTTGTAAAAGGTCCCGCGGAAACTCCTGCTGTCGCAAGAATGTTTTTTGCCGGAAAGAAATATGACAATATCTCGGCTGTGGATTCAAAAGGCAAAAAAGTTGATGTG
>JADGDI010000029.1:0-26700 GCA_016744975.1 Hyphomicrobiales bacterium
GTGCTGATGCAACCAATGATCAAGCCGTAGCAAATATTTACAAAGCCAAAGGCCGGCCAAGTAATAACCCATTAATTGTGCATATTACAAGCATGCAACAAGCCTTTGAATATGGCAATTTTGATGCCCGCGCTAAGGCTTTGGCAGCAAAATTTTGGCCTGGGCCCATGTCGCTGATTGTACCACGAGCAGAAGACTGCCCATTGTCAACTTTGGTCAGCGCTGGTGGGCGAAGTGTTGCGCTGCGTATGCCTGCCCATCCAATTTCTCGGCAATTGCTTGAGGCTGCGCAGGTGCCCGTCGCTGCACCAAGTGCCAACCTTTCTGGCGGCATCAGCCCAACCTTGCCCGAACATGTTAAACAAAGCTTGGGCGATAAAATCTATATGCTAATTGATGGTGGCGCCTGTTTGGTTGGTATAGAATCATCGGTTATTTCTGCTATGCCGAATGACAGAATTAAAATTTTGCGCCCAGGGTCGATCGACGCTACCGCATTGTCAGAAATTATCAAAGGCGATATTACAGCAGAACAAATTTCAAAAAATAGCGATGAGCTGCTCATTTCACCTGGGCTGTTAAGCAGCCATTATGCGCCAAAAGTTAGTTTGCGAATGAATGCCACCGCTGCAAAAAAAAGTGAGGCATATTTAGCTTTTGGAGAACAAATTGCACCCAATGCCTATATGCTAAATTTAAGCAAAAAAGCCGACCTAAACGAAGCCGCTCATAATTTATTTGCCATGCTAACCAAGCTAGACTTATACTGCTCAAAAAATGGCCTAACCATCGCAGTAGCTCCCATTCCAAACCAACAAATTGGCATCGCAATTAATGATCGTATTAGCAGAGCGGCAGCTCCAAAATAAATATATAAAGTTTGAGACATATAATGACAGATAAGCAATTGAGCCAAGCTGATATTAATTTTTTCACCGCCTTATTGGGCGAAAAATATGTGATCACCAATCAAAGTGATGTTGCACCTTTTACCGAAGAGCCACGACATTTGTTTAAAAATACCTGCCCCTGCGTGCTAAAGCCTCAAAATACTGAGCAAATATCAAAAATCATGGATTATGCCAATAAACAAAAGTTAGCCATTGTGCCGCAAGGGGGCAATACTGGTCTGGTTGGCGGTCAAGTACCCGCGCATGACAATGAGATTATCCTATCTTTATCAAGGCTTAATGGCGATATTGAAGTTAGCAAATCTACGCAATCCCTTTCATGCAGCTCAGGCAATACATTGCTGCAAATTCAGCAAGCAGCAGCTGAAGCAGGGCTATATTTTCCATTGAGCTTAGGCTCTGAAGGCAGCTGCCAAATTGGCGGAAATATCTCCACCAATGCAGGCGGCACAGGCGTGCTTAAATATGGCAATATGCGCGACTTGGTGCTTGGCCTTGAGGTCGTTTTGGCCGATGGCGAAATCTGGAATGGCTTAAGAACCTTGCGCAAAAACAATACAGGCTATGATTTAAAACATTTATTCATCGGCGGCGAAGGCACATTGGGCATCATTACCAAAGCCACACTAAAATTATTCACCAAACCAAACCATATCACCACGGCTTTTTGCGCAATAGATTGCCCACAAAAGGCGGTAGATTTACTGTCCATGATGCAAAAACTGTCCAACAATCAAATTCATGCTTTTGAACTTATTTCACAAGTAGCGATTGATCTTGTGGCGAAACATTCCCAAAATAGCCGCTTTGCGTTAGATGAAAAATCCCCATGGTATATTCTACTCGATATGGGCACCGATATTAACGGCTTAACCGATATTTTAGAGCAAGCATTTAATGCAGAATTAATCACCAATGCTGCAATTGCCCAAAATGAAACTCAGGCCAAAGAATTTTGGTACCCACGCCATATCATTCCTGAAATGCAAACCATGGAGGGCGGCAGCATTAAACATGATATCAGTGTGCCTATCGCCAATATTCCTGATTTTATCAAATCTGGCACAGCAATTGTTCAAGCAATCGTACCCAATTGCCGTCCAGTTACTTTTGGCCATATTGGCGATGGCAACCTACATTATAATGTCAGCCAACCCGTTAATATGGATAAGCAAGAATATCTATCATATTGGGCAGAAATGAACGCAGCAGTAAATCAATTGGTCATGTCATATGATGGCTCATTTTCGGCCGAACATGGCATTGGGCAGTTAAAAGTCCAAACCATGAGCGACTATAAGTCAAAAATTGAACTTAAAATGATGCGACAAATCAAACAGCAATTTGATCCCAATAATATTTTAAATCCAAATAAAACCGTTCCTTTACTCTAGTAAGAGCCGATTAATTTCGTGGAGAATAAAATGTCAAAACTAACATTTCGCATTGCAACAAGAACCGACCAAAAATCAACAGTTCAAATATGGCATGATGCAGGGCTAACAAGGCCTCATAATATTCCAGAAACTGATTTTGACTTTGCCCTAAAAGGCAAAGAATCTGATATTTTACTGGCCGAAAAAGATGGGCAATTGCTCGGCACTTGCATGGTTGGTCATGATGGGCATCGCGGCGCAATTTATTATCTGGCAGTTACACCAAACCAACAAGGCGCTGGCCTTGGCAAAGCCATCATGCAAGCTGCAGAAGATTACTTACTTGCCAAAGGCGTATGGAAAATTAATCTATTCGTGCGTCAGGGCAATGAAAAAGTGCATCAATTTTATGGCGGGCTAGGCTATGCGCCAATCGAAGCACTAGCCTTTGCTAAGATAATTGACCAAAGCAAAGTTGGCAAAAACAGCTAAAACAAATTCAATTGATCACCTGTCTTAACTTTTGGCCTTAACTTCTCCTCAAGCGTAATCTCATCGATTATTTTTGCATGATCAAACCCTACCTTGCCCATCTCACGGCTAACCGCATGATATGTTAAGCGCTCCACAATCTCTTCATCCATCAAATTCAGCGCTTTACGCCCTCTTACGTCCCAACCATTTAACCAATCACTGTAACTATCCTCATGCAATATACATGGCATTCGGTGGTGAATATCGCAAAGCTTACCCGCCGCATCTTGGGTTAAAATTGCCATGGTCTCAATTTCACTGCCATCCGCTGCCATAAAACTACTATAAATCCCCGCAAAACCCATTAGCTGATTATTGGTTTTACGGCTGTCTTTGCTAAAATAATAAGGCTGCTTTACACCTTTTATGGTTTTCCATTCATACCAACCAGATGCAGGAATGATGCATCTATTTTGCTCCATCGCACCTCTAAACATTGGTTTTATAAGGGCCGTTTCACTTCTTGCGTTAATCATTAGCCCTTTGGGTGGGATTTTCAACCAACTGGCAATAAAACCCCATTGCACCAATTGCATTATCGGTGTGTTAATCACATCGGCAGGGGCATCTATTTGATTTTTAATAATGATTACTGCCTGGCTTGGCGCAATATTATAACGCTTAGGAAATTGCAGCTGGTTTCTAGTGGCAAATAATTTTGCCACATGGTCATATTCATCGATGAGGTTAAAACGCCCGCACATATAGATCCTTGCTAATTTTGCATAAATATAACATGGTTTTTATTTTATTAACCAATTTTTTGTAATCTATCTCTAATTGTTAATCTGCGTTTAGTCGCCATGAAATATTTGTATAAGAGGCAGAATGTCTGTTGCTGTTCAAAAAAATATAGATATAGAAGCTGATACCGATAACGGTATTCACGAGCGGATTGTTGGCAAGTCGATTAGCCCCATCACCTATCTGGCAACCGATTATTTAAATCATTTTAATGAAGTGATCATGTTGCTCGATATGATCGTCGATATGCCAGAGCTGGTTGATGAATTATTATGCTGGGAACCAAAAGATTATGTCAGCCATTTTAAAGATAGCGGTCTTTCGGATCAAGACTTAATTATAGAAGCTTTTCATGCTGCAAGTGCTGAGGATCGTGGTGTATTAACTGCCATTACCGCCGAGATGGAAGGCATTATTATAGACAGCATAAAAGCATGCATGGTTGATGGCCAAACGATAGACGAGGTCTCACTAACAATATTATGCACAACTACTACTGAAAAATTACGTGAGCGGATTAATCTTGCTTCAGCAGTGATCAATAGCGGCGCAGCATCCGTTGCTGAGCATCATGACATCTCGCTAACCCACACTTCAATTAATGACACGCAAGCAACTGTTGATATTCTTTTTGACTAAATCTCTCAAATTTTGCCTATATTTTGGTTAAGTAATTTTTAACCATATTTTTTAATAAAATTTTAATCATTTTAACACACTGATTTTATTGTATAATTCCTCCACACTCCACAGCGTTAACCTTTTGTTAAGTTTTCACAACACAGAATTATTAAATATGCTAAAAAGGGTTTAGATAAATTTTAGATAATTGAATTGTGGGCAATCATATATGAAAAATATAGGCGACAAATCCGAGCTTGATGAAAATGAACTAACCCAGCAAGTGGATAAACAATTTGAAAAACAACGCGCCTTAAGCTATTTGCTCGAAGCATGGGAAAATGCGATCAATGACGGTGTTGAGTCTGACATGATCGCAACCGCTGCAATATTTGCCGCCGTTAGCGATATGGTCAACCAATATGGCGAGGATCCAGTTGCAAAAATGACCGAGAGCTTAGCCCAACGCATTAGAACTGGCGAATTTACACTGAATAAAACCATTCAATAATTTCATTTTTCATAAAATATCCATTATCAATTCATTATTTAAGCACCAATGACTGGTTGAATATTATGGAAAATGACCTATGCCGACGCATAATAAAAAGACCGTTCAAACTCAGTTTGACGGTTTTTTTATTTTTGATATTTTTTGAAAATATCAGCCATGCCAACTCGCGCCAAGCAAATGAATGCCATAATGCAAAAGCAGATACACCGCTACCACTTCGCGTTAAAGCCATGCAGAGCGACATTTTAAATGCAGCAGAAACGGGTAACATTTTTAATTTGCAGATAGTATTAGAGCAAAGCGAGCTATGGCCAATTGCAAAATTTGGTATCAAAACCAGCCAAACTTCAAACCCCGTAGAGCGCTGGATAGAACAATCACACGGCACCCAGGGCGCCTATATATTGGCACAAATTGAACAAATATTAACAATGCCCGCATTTAAATCACCCTTGGTAAAAGGCTTAGATTTATACATATGGCCGTATTTTGCCAATAAAGACATATCACAATTATGCCCAAATGAACTTGTTGATTTGTTAAAGATATCAACGCCAAAAGCCGCACTTAAAATGCAAAATAGTGGCAAATATAGTGGTTTCCAATTGGCAATCGGCAGTGATGGCAGTTGGCATTATTTTGCACGTAAAAATATTGCAGTTTCACCCAAATGATGCCATAGTTTGACTTTGTTTCATGCCAAACCAGCTAAGGCCATTATGACAATTATTAAATTTCCCAATAATGCCCATGTTGCCAAGAATCGTGCATTCATAGTCATGTCAGGCATCGATGCGCAAGAATTTTTACAAGGTCAAATCAGCAATGATATGACTTTACTAGAAAATAAGGAAGCAATTCACGGGCTATTATTAACCCCACAAGGTAAAATTCTGGCCGACCTATTTGTCTATAAATATCAACAAGGTTTTTTACTCGATATCCACCTAAGCATCAAAGATTGGCTGCTTAGCCGCTTTAATATGTTTAAATTACGCAGCCAAGTTGAAATTAGCGACCAAACAGAAAGTTTCAAACTACTCATCAGCCAAAACAAACAAGCAAATGCTTGTGTTTCTACCATCGATCCCCGGTTTTCAACCCTTAATCTAAACTACCCAATTCGCAATATTTTCATGGCAAATTCCAGTAGCGATCTGACCAATCTAGAACAAGAAGATAACAGCTACAAAGCCTATTTAACCGCTCATGCGATGATTGATTTTGGCGCAGATTATCAGGCTTCTGAGTTTTTTCCGCAAGATTTATGGTTTGATAAATTGGGCAGTATCAGTTTTAATAAAGGCTGTTATGTCGGCCAAGAAGTGGTCTCGCGTATGCGCCATAAATCCACCGCACGCAAAAGGCTAATACCAATTCAAAGCAACACAATTTTAAATAAGGCCGATCGTATTTTACTTGCTGATACTGATAAAATAGTAGGAGAGATTATAAGTTGTAACCCATTACAAAAAGGCTTTTTATCACACGCCATGCTGAGGGTTGATAAATTGAACAATTTCAGTAAACCATTACAAAATGATACTGGGAATAACCTTACTATTTGGAGGCCAGAATGGATAAAGACCATCTAAACAACCGCCATATGGATGGCAAAATTCGGGTTAATGATGGCAAAAAGCGCTGCAACTGGCCAGCAAAAGATGATGAGCTTTATTTAGCCTATCACGATAATAGTTGGGGGGTTCCAGAATATGACGATCAAGCCTTATTTGCCAAATTAATTTTAGATGGCTTTCAAGCTGGCCTGTCCTGGATAATTATTTTACGCAAAGAGCCCGCCTTTTATAAAGCTTTCGCTAATTTTGACCCCAATATCATTGCAAATTTTAGCGATGAAGCACTTGAGCAGCAAGTCTTGAATAAAGATATTATCCGTAATCGCTCAAAAATTTTCGCTCTTAGAAGCAACGCGCAAGCCTATTTAAAACTTCATGATGAAATGGGTTTTGCCAATTATTGGTGGCAAATGGTTGGCGGTAAACCAATTGTCAATCAATTAAAGCCAGGCGATTCATATCCCACCAAATCAGAATTGAGTGAAAAAATCTCCAAAGACCTTAAAAAACGCGGTTTTAAATATATTGGCCCAACCATTATTTACGCATTTATGCAAGCCGTGGGGCTCATTAACGATCATGATATCAATTGTCATTGTCACCAAAAATGCCTCGATTTAGTAGATGAGAATTTTAAAACATGACCGACAAAACTCAAAACCGCGCTTGGCAACGCATGTTATCAGGGCGCAGGCTCGACCTGCTTGACCCCTCACCGGTGGATATAGAAATAACCGATATTGCGCGGGGCATCGCCTGTGTTGCCAGGTGGAACGGCCAAACCAAAGGCCAACATGCATTTTCAGTAGCCCAACACTCCCTATTAGTTGCCGATATCTGTGCAGATCTAATGCCCAGCATATCTGCAAAGCTAGAGCTAATGGCTTTGCTACATGACGCGTCAGAATATGTGATTGGCGATATGATAAGCCCATTTAAAAATGCACTAGGCCTTGATTATCGACAATTTGAAGATCGGCTTGAGAGCGCCATTCATATTCGCTTTGGTTTGCCTGCAAAACCCAGTGAGAATGAGAAAAAAATTATCAAACAGGCAGATCTCGCTTGCGCCTATTTCGAAGCCATCCATTTGGCAGATTTCACAACCAAGGATGTGAATAAATATTTCAACAAACCAAAAGGCTTAAGTAAACAGATGACAAGCCGCTTAAATGCCATTACTTCTATTAGTGTTAAGGCCGCAGAAGCGAGCTTTTTAAAGCGTTTTGAGCAAATCAATAATAAATTAATAGGGGCTGATAAATGATTCATGTTTGTGGTTTAGATGTCATTGAGCAAGAAATTAAAAACACAGGTGCAGAGTTTTTAGTATCCATTATCAATCAAGATATGATGCCTAAAACGCCAACAGATATAGCGCCAGAGCAGCATTTAAAATTGGCATTTAATGACATTTCAGTTGCCACCTCTGGTTTTGTTAATGCCGATGAAAATCATATAATAACGCTAATTGATTTCCTAAATAATTGGCAAAAAAATGCGCCTAACAGCCCCATTCTTTTTCATTGCTGGGCAGGTGTTAGCCGCTCAACCGCAGGTGCGTTCATTGCTGCAAATATCGTAAGAGGCGCTGGTGCAGAGCAAGAGTTGGCAAAAAACTTAAGGCAAGCAGCTCCTTTTGCATCACCCAACAAATTGGTAATTTCTCTAGCCGATCAGTATTTAAAGCGTCAAGGCAATATGGTAAAAGCCATCAATCAAATTGGCCGAGGCAGCTATACTTATGGCGGAATGCCCTTCAAATTGCCAATTTAATCCTAATTAAAAAAGTCAAGCCATGTCACATCCCGCTCATAAAAATGCAAAATCTATGGAAATTATTATCGATTTAAATGCAGTCATTATATCGATAGACCCAAATAATCAAGGTGAGCTAACCGTGCTTACTATTGATAAGGCAAATAATTTGCTACCGTGGGGGCAATATGATCCAATGCACCATAAAACCATGGAAATTGGGCTGCGTCATTGGGTAAAAAACCTTAGCGGCATGATGCTAGATTATGTCGAACAGTTATATACATTTGGCGATAGTGGCCGCTTTAGCTATGGCGACCCAAACCGCCATATTGTATCAACAGGCTATCTAGCAATTGTTAACCCCGAAATTCGCGAGCAACAACCAACCAGTCAATGGCGCAATATTTATGACTTTTTCCCATGGGAAGATTTTCGCAATGGCCGCCCTCCTATATTGGATAAATTTATTTTACCAAAGCTCTATGATTGGAGTGATGGCATTGAAACCGATCAACGTATAAAGTTATCTTTTGGCAGTCAAAATGACGTTTGGGATGAAGAAAATACCGTTGCTAGATTTGAGCTAATGTATGAAGCCAATTTGGTGTTTGAAGCGGTTCGCGATGCCAATCCCGATATGTCAGGTGAAATCAATATTAACGAAGCAGATACAAAGTTACCAACCGGCAGTTATATGCCATTTGACCATCGGCGGATTTTGGCCACCGCGCTCGGTCGAATACGCTCAAAAGTCAAATATAAACCAGTTATTTTTGACTTAATGTCGAATTTTTTCACTCTATTTGAGCTACAAAAATCAACTGAAGCCATATTAGGCCACCGGCTGCATAAACAAAATTTCAGACGCTATGTCGAGCGCGAAAAGTTAGTGGTAAAAACTGATGAAATGCAGCATCAACCAAGTGGACGCCCTGCAAGTCTGTATGAGTTTAATAAACAACTAGTCGGTGTTGCCAATGTTGTCGGTCTTAAAATTGGCAATAGCAGCTCTGCATATTAATATTTAGCTTTTGGTTTTAAAAAATTCTTTGGTTTTTGATCATTAACCTTGATTTTTCACTCTAAAAGGACTATATTACTAATACTCAATTTGAGATTTAATGGATTAAGGAACAGATATGTCACTTGCAATAGAGACCAAAAATATCGCCAAAACCAACTCTCAAAATGGCACAATCGTTTCAGCCGCGTCGCAAAAATATGGCATATTAGCTCGGCCAAAGTTAGAATATACAGACGAAATTGCGCGGATCACAGCACCCTTATATCAAAAAGTAAAGTCCGTTATTCCTGCCGCCGAATGGCCAATATATGCACCATTAATTTATGCGATTAACAAGCTAAAAGCCGAGCGCGGCGCAGTCATTTTAGCCCATAATTACATGACGCCCGAAATTTTTCACTGCGTGGCAGATTTTACGGGCGATAGCTTACAATTGGCGATAGAGGCGGCTAATTGCGGTGCCAATATCATCATTCAAGGCGGTGTGCATTTCATGGCCGAAACCTCAAAAATCCTTGCCCCACATAAAACCATTCTCATTCCAGATGCCAAAGCAGGCTGCTCACTTGCGGCCTCCATCACCGTGGATGATATTGCAAAATTACGCGCCAAACATCCTGGTGTGCCAGTCGTTACCTATGTTAATACCAGCGCTGCGGTTAAAGCAGTCACTGATATTTGCTGCACATCATCTAACGTGTTGCAGGTGATTGAAAGCTTTGGCACAGATGAGGTTATTTGCATTCCAGATGAGCATTTGGCCAATAATGTCGCCAAACAAACCAAGGTCAAGATCATCACATTTAAAGGCTATTGCGAAGTGCATGATCAATTCACTGCAAAAGAAATCAATGACTTTCGCCAGCAGGATCCAGAGCTAACAGTCATTGCCCATCCAGAATGCCCGCCCTCAGTGGTCGATGTGGCTGATTTTTCAGGCTCAACTAAGGCTATGATAGATTTTGTTAAAATAAACCGACCAAAAAAAGTGATGATGGTAACCGAATGTTCAATGAGCGACAATGTCGCGGCCGAGGTTGATGATGTCGAATTTATTCGCCCTTGTAATTTATGCCCTCATATGAAGCGCATCACGCTAGATGGCATTTTAAACAGCTTGCTCTACCTAAAAGATGAGGTGCATGTTGACCCCAAAATTAGCATTCTGGCTAAAGGTGCCGTCGAGCGAATTATCGCCCTTAACAAAGCACAGCCTCAACAAATTAGTAGGAATAACTAATTTGAGCAGTCAAGTATGAGTAATAATAAAGTTGTCATTATTGGCGCAGGATTGGCTGGTCTGTTTTGCGCACTTAAATTGCTACCACAAAAATCAGTCATTTTATGCAATGCAAAGTTGGGCGAAGGTGCGTCAAGTGCTTGGGCGCAAGGTGGTATTGCTGCAGCGGTTGGCAAAAATGATAGCGTCTTATCTCATGTTCATGATACAAAGGTTGCTGGCGCTGGCATTGTCGATATTAACAGTGCCACATTAATGGCCAAAGCTGCTAAAGCAAGAATTGACGACCTGATCAATCTTGGCGTTGAGTTTGATCGCAACTCTCATGGTGATTTAATCCTCAACAAAGAAGCTGCACATAGTCAACGCCGTGTGGTACGTGTCGGTGGTGATATGGCTGGCAAACAAATTATGGCGGCATTAATTAGGGCCGTTTTAAAACACCCAAATATCACAGTTTTAGAATATATAGAAGCGATTGATCTGTCCAGCACCAACCAAGTTATTAATGGTGTCATCGTTCGAGATTGCACTCCAAATTCCAAGCAAGGGCCTTATAAATTACCCACAAAAAAAGTGGTTTTAGCATCAGGGGGCATCGGACAATTATATCAAACAACCACCAACCCAAAAGCCGCAAAGGGCGATGGCTTGGCGATGGCAGCGCGCGCTGGCGCATTGGTGGCCGATGCCGAATTTGTACAATTTCACCCCACAGCGCTGAATGTTGGTATTGACCCAGCACCTTTAGCAACCGAAGCGTTGCGAGGTGAAGGCGCACTCTTAGTCAATGAACTAGGGGCGCGCTTTATGCAAGACATTCATCCAGATGCAGAACTTGCCCCACGTGATATCGTCGCGCGTGCAGTCTTCTTGCAAAACCAGAACGGCCATCAAGTTTTTTTAGATTGTCGCAAAAGCATAGGCAGTGATTTTAAAATAAAATTCCCAAAAGTATATCATTATTGCCAACAAGCCGATATAAATCCAAGCAAAGAATTGATGCCCATCTTAGCCGCAGCGCATTACCATATGGGCGGTGTGGTGGTCGATAAAAATGGCAACACCAATGTGACTGGCCTCTGGGCATGTGGCGAGGTAAGCAATAGCGGCTTACATGGTGCCAATCGCTTGGCAAGTAACAGCCTACTTGAGGCGGTGGTTTACGCTGCGAATATTGCCACAGATATTGCAATCAATCGCTCAAGTTCAATAACCAAAAAGCATCCTAACGCTGTAAAAAAGGCAACCGATCGACATTATATCTATGCAAATAACCCCCAAATGCAGCAAAAACTACGTCTATTAATGCAGCAACATGTGGGTGTGGTGCGCAATGCGCGAGGTCTAAAACAAGCTTTAGCACAAATAGAAATCTGGCTTCATGAAAATGAACAACGCTACCCAATGGTAAACATGCTAGATGTAGCAAAAATGATCGTGGTTGCAGCGCTTAATCGCAAAGAAAGTCGTGGGGGGCATTTCAGATCAGATTATCCCCAACCCGATAAAAATCTTGCAAAACGCTTCTATTATCAAAAGAGTAAAACCCAGCAACAAATGCTCCTGATAGAGAAACCATAAGTTTAAATTCGAACCTTAGGATCTTTATAAAAAATATGGCTGCCGATACGTCCAAGTCTTTTCATTGCCCAACGCCATTTTGGGTTAACATATGTTGCATGATAATGGGTCGCGCCACGCACTGAGCGTTGTCCAGCTCGGCCGGCTAAAAATTCACCTGCAAGGTTTTTCATTTTTTGCCACGTTTTTAAATCACGGGGCAAATCGGTTTTTCCGTCACAAGCAAATGAGAATTGGCATGCATTGCGCCTATGCGCATTTTGGTAGATTACCCCGCAGAAAGAGTTGGGGTATGAACGGCTTTGCTTGCGTGCTTTAATCACTTCAGCAACCGCCAATTGGCCAGATCGACTTTCGCCGCGCACTTCATGATAAAGTGCAGTGGTCAAACAGGTTAACGCCGTTCGGCTAGAAACGGAAACTGCCTGGTTTTTACTCTTAAATGTATTACTAGATTTTGGAATATTTTTCGGCCGCTTAACAGGTGCAGGTACTTTTACGCTGGCGAGCAAAACTCTATCACCCTCTGGCTTGTAGGCCCGAGTTGCAAGCTTACCATTAACCACGGTAAAACCATTTAATTTATCCAAAGACACGGTCTGGCGTCTAATGCTTGAGGTTTTCCCATTACCGGCTGTCCATCCAATTTTGGTTTCATGTGCCTTTGCCGTTGCTTGAGCTAGCATATTTTCAACAAATTCACTTTTAATCTTGCTTGAATGGATGGTTGGCATTGGTGCCATCTGCTCTGGCATAAATGTCGCAACTTCTTGGTCAACAGACAGTTTGAGTTTTTCTATTTCATCCGAAGATAATATTTTAGGGCTAATCTTACTTACCGAAACCAAATCTTCAGCATTAGGTTGGGTTTCAAAAGCAGGTGGCAAATCTGTTTGACTCCTCGCTTGCTCACCAGCCTTTATTTCAACATGCTTAGAGTCAGCTTTTTTTGCTTGAATATGATTAAATCTTTGCAATGCTGCCAGTTCAACTTTATATTCTGCGGCACGCTTGTCCAATGCGGCTATTTGTATTTTTCGTTCTTTGGTTAGGGTAAAATCAAGTGAGGGTGTTTTTGTCGCTGTTGTTAAAAAATATGTGCTATTGCGTTTTTTCGCGCGGTTAATTTTTATAACCAGTCTAGGCTTTTGTCCAACTTTTCCCAAAATATCATAGTCAGAGTCACCATGACGCTGAACCAGTGCAACTGACTTAGGTATTTGGTAAAGCGGTGATGTAATGGTATCATTATTTTGCAATGAAAATTTACTAATAACGGTTTGTTCAATTTGGTTAAAGTAACCAAAAAACAGACAAAAGCTCACCAGTCCAACGAGGCTATGTAGTGCCAAGCGGTGCCTAAAACTGTATTTTTTGCCTCTATACTGTTGGCTGCGGTAAAAACTCTCAGGCACATCAGTATCGTGATTATGTTGTTTCGCCATCATACCTTTGATTAATCTTATGCGACATCCATATAATATTGCTGAATAGGCTTAACATTAGGCTAACATTGAGATTTTATTAACCATATTCTTTTCTAAACCCATTTTGTGACTAAAATTTGGCCTGTTACTAACAATATTATATTTCATTCTGACTATGAATTGCATTTTGAGCGGCCGCAAGCCGTGCAACAGGCACTCTAAATGGTGCACAAGAAACATAATTCAAACCCAAATCACCATAAAAATGAATCGAATAAGGGTCACCGCCATGCTCACCGCAAACGCCAATAGTCAAATTTGAATTACCACGCTTACCGCGCTCAACTGCAATTTTGACCAACTCACCAACCCCATCTTTGTCAATCGAAACAAATGGATCATGCGGAATGATGCCGCGGCGTGCGTATGAATTTAAAAACCGCGCACTATCATCTCGGCTAATGCCATAAGTGGTTTGGGTTAAATCGTTTGAGCCAAAACTAAAAAAGTCAGAAAGCTCTGCAAGCTCTTCAGCGCGCAATGCCGCACGGGGTAATTCAATCATTGTACCAAATTTAAATGCAGGCCTTGCACCATGAATATTAGCAACATTATCAGCAATATCTTCGATACGTTGTTTTAAAAACACCAATTCAGCCTTGGTTGATACAAATGGAATCATAATCTCGGGCATGGTCGGGTCGCCAGTGGCCTGTTCGGCCAATATGGTGGCTTCAAATATTGCCTGCACCTGCATGTCATAAATCTCAGGGTGGGTAATCGCCAAGCGGCAGCCTCGGTGACCAAGCATCGGGTTGGTTTCAGCATAAGATTCCAAACGGCGCAATATGGCCTTATGATCAATGCCAATGGCGTTAGCCGTTTCCATAATATCTTGGTCAGATTTCGGTAAAAACTCATGTAAAGGTGGGTCAAGCAAGCGAATGGTCACAGGATAGCCCGACATGGCGGTAAATAAATCAACAAAGTCCTTACGCTGCATTGGCAATAATTTGTCAAGCGCGCGCTTGCGGCCAACTTCATCTTCAGCCAATATCATTTCGCGCATCGAAACAATGCGCCCTTTTTCAAAAAACATATGCTCGGTGCGGCATAAACCTATGCCCTCAGCGCCCATTTTCTGCGCTTTCAAGGCTAATTCAGGGGTTTCAGTGTTCACTCTAATTTTAAGCTGCCTTACTTCATCCGCCCACTGCATTAAAGTGTAGAATTCAGATGAAAAGTTGGCCTCAATGGTTGCAACTTTACCAGTATAAATCTCGCCACTTGTGCCATCAATGGTAATCATATCGCCTTTTTTCAACGTATGACCAGAGGCATAAAGTGTTTCATTTTCTGTATCAACTTTAACGCTGCTCGCGCCTGTTACACATGGCCGTGCCATGATGCGCGCCGCCACAGCGGCATGGCTTGTGCTGCCACCGCGCACGGTCAAAATACCCTGCGCTGCATGAATGCCGTAAACATCTTCAGGGCTGGTTTCTATCTTGACTAAAATAACATCCTTGCCCAAAGCACTACGCTCTTCAGCTTCTTCAGAGTTGAACACAATTTCACCAGATGCCGCACCAGGACTAGCAGGCAAACCACGGGCAATTTTAGTTTTCTTAGCTTCTAAATCTAGTGATGGATGTAGTAATTGCTCAATCGATTTTGGGTCAACACGCATTAATGCATCTTGCTTGCTAATAATGCCCGACTTAGCTAAATCCACCGCAACCATCAATTCTGCTTGGTCGGTTTTCTTAGGCCTAACCGCTTCCAATATAAATAATTTATCATCTTCAATGGTAAACTCTATATCAAGCATATCGCCAAACGCTTTTTCTAGCTCGCAGGCGGTTTTTACCAATTGTTTAAACATGTCTGGCATACGCTCTTCTAAACTCGCAACGCGGCCATCTCGGGCTTTATCTTCATTGGTTAGGGGTTTTGGCGCTCTATATTGCCCTATAAATTCAGGGCCTTGCGCGTAAGTCAAATAGCTGCCTGAAACACGCGCTTCACCCGTGTTGGGGTTGCGACTTTGTATAATGCCTGTGGCGCTAGATTTATTGCGGTTGCCATAAACCATCCCCTGCACTGTAAGTGCCAAGCCAATATCGTCAGATATTTGGTTGATGCGGCGTTGCGACTTAGCCCGATATCCGTTCCAGCTTTCAAATGCCGCTGAAATCCCACCCATTAATTGCACAAAAACATCTTGCGGAAAATCATCACCAGTTTCTTCAATGATACAAGCTTTATAACGGTCGATAATCACCTGATAATCATTGCTTTCAAACTCGCTGATCGAATTTAAATCACTTTCACTACGTACTTCTTCAAAAATTTCTTCAAATAAATCTTCGCCAACATTTAAAACAGCAATCGAATAGCTTTCGATAAACCGCCGATAACAATCCAGCGCAAATCGCGCATCACCGGTTTCTGTAGCTAATGCCGCACAGGTTTCATCATTAAGCCCAAGGTTTAAAATAGCAGGCATCAAACCCGCTAAATGAACAGGTGCACCACTGCGGATTGACAATGCCAACGGTTTTTCAGTGCCACCAAATTTACGCCCCAAACGCTGTTCAAGCTTCGCTAAACCATATTTGACTAGCTTTTCAGTGCCTTTGGGTAATTTATTACCGGCTGCATTAAATTGCCGACAAAAATCAGTGGTCAACACAAATCCAATTGGTACTGGGTGGCCTAAGCTGGTCATTTTGGCCAATGACGCGCCTTTTAAACCCAAATTAGCAATATATTGTTTGTCTTGCCAGCTTTCATCATCACCACAGGTAAACAAGCAAGACGGCGCTAACGCCGCTGATGATAATTTGATTTTATGCGTATTTGCCTGTTTCATATCAACACTTACCTAGCCTTCTATCTGTCTAAAATCCGCCAATCTCGCAGTTGATGTCGTAATATAACTGAGTAAATGCAGGCGATTTTTTCTAATTTCTGCATTATCGTCATTCACTTTAACATTATCAAAGAAATTATCAATTGGCGTTCGCCATTTTGCAACTAAAGCCATAGCGCCAACAAAATCTTCATCTTTAATCAGTTTATTTAATTCAACTTCACTGCCTTGAATGGCTGCAAATAACTTCTGCTCTTCTGGTAGTTGATAAGCAGATTTTTTTGGTATTGCTTTATAGGAAACACCATCCTTCTTCTCTTCAATGCGCAATATATTGGCAGCACGCTTGATACCAGCTAACAAATTAACACCATCTTCGGTGGCTAAGAATTCAGACAAAGCATCAACGCGGTTTTTGGCAAGTAAAATGTCATTCTGACCGCTCAATGCAAAAATTGCATCGACCAAATCATGCCGTATCCCTTGATCCTTAAAATAAACCTTCAACCGATCAATGAAAAATGCTAATAAATCATTCGGAATATCCAACCTAATTTTACGTTCCAAAACAATCCGAATAATGCCAAGTGCCGCACGGCGCAATGCAAACGGATCTTTAGAGCCCGTTGGTTTTTCATCAATAGACCAAAAACCAAGCAGCGTATTAAATTTATCTGCCAATGAAACGGTTAATGATATTAAATTTTCAGGCACCCTATCTGTTGGGCCTTGCGGTGCATAATGTTCTGCCAAAGCTTCTGCTACATCCGCGTCTATGCCTTCAGCCAGAGCATATTGCCCGCCCATATAACCTTGCAATTCTGGCAATTCGCCAACCATGCTGGTAACCAAATCCGCTTTGCATAATCTAGCCGCCAATAGGCTTTTTTCCAAATCCGCATGGGTGAATTCACACAGCATTTCGGTTAATTCTAAAATGCTGTCCACACGTTTTAGCTGGCTGCCCAATTTGGCGTGAAATGTAATATCTTTTAACTTTTCAACACGCGCTTCAAGCTTAACCTTTTTATCAGCATCCCAAAAAAACTTTGCATCTGCCAACCGCGCACGAATAACTTTTTCATTGCCATGGGTAATGATTTTACCACCATCTTTAGCCAACATGTTAGAAATGGCCACAAAATGGTTGGATAATTTCCCAGTGTTTGGATCAATCACCGAAAAGCACTTCTGATGGCCCTTTATGGTTTCAACAATCACCCGTTTTGGCACATCTAAAAAGCTCTGTTCAAAATCACCAAGCAAAGCAACTGGCCATTCTACTAGCCCTGCTGTTTCGGCAATTAATGCAGGGTCAGCAATCAACTCAAGTCCTTGCTCTGCACATGCTTTAGTCGCCGCACTTAAGATGATTTTTTCTCGTTCAGCACCGTCTAATATAACATTAAGCGCAAATAACTTGGCCTTATATTCAGCAAAATTCACCACATCAAAGCGGCTATTATTCATAAATAAATGCCCTTGGCTGCTATTGCCAACGGGTATATTTTCAATTTCAAACGGCACAATTTTTTCATCAAACAAGCAAATAATGCTCTGCATTGGCCGCACCCAACGTAAACTCCCAGCCCCCCAACGCATAGATTTTGGCCAAGGGAATTTTCTAATCATTTCAGGCATAGCAGCCGCAATAACATCTGCGGTCAATTGCCCAGTTTTTTCTATGATTGCAACATGAAACAACTTGCCTTTTATTTCTTGCTGCTCACATTGCTCAAGACTCACCCCCGCGCCGCGTAAAAAGCCATGTATGGCCTTTTCTGGCGCACCAACTTGCGGGCCCTTGCGCTGCTCTTTAATGTCCGGTGTCGAGCATGGCACATCATCAATTTTAACACAAATACGCCTTGGTGTGGCATAGGTTTCAAGCGCACCAAATTTAAGCCCTGCATCTTTTAAAAATTGCGAAACCAGTCGGCCTAAATCTTTACGAGCAGTATTTTGCATGCGCGCAGGAATTTCTTCAGAAAATATTTCGATGAATAATTCAGCCATTATGTCAAATCCTCCGCTTTATTGCTGCCATCAATGACTTGCATACCAAGCGGTGTTTGCATCCATAAATCGGCACATTTTTTAGCCAGCGCCCTCACCCGCCCAATATAGGCTTGGCGTTCAGTTACCGAAATAACACCACGTGCATCCAGTAAATTGAATAAATGCGATGCCTTAATACATTGGTCATAAGCAGGCAATGCCATTTTATAACCATCATCGGCATTACAAGCATCCACAATGGCTTGACACTCCGCTTCTGCATCCATAAAATGTTGGCTAAGCCGCTCAGTATTTGCAATTTCAAAATTGTAACGGCTATACTCTTGTTCATTTTGCAAAAACACATCGCCATAGGTTATTTTATCATCACCCTCACGGCCGTTAAAGTTTAAGTCATAAACATTATCAACGCCTTGCACATACATGGCCAAGCGCTCAACACCGTAGGTTAATTCACCCGTTACAGGGCTGCAATCATAACCTGCAACTTGCTGAAAATAAGTGAATTGGCTAACCTCCATACCGTCAACCCAAACTTCCCAACCAAGCCCCCAAGCACCAAGGGTTGGGCTTTCCCAATCGTCTTCAACAAACCGAATGTCATGGTTGGCTTTATCGATACCAATAACCGAAAGGCTTTTAATATAAAGCTCTTGAATGTCTTTTGGAGAGGGTTTTAGCACCACTTGAAATTGGTAAAAATGTTGCATGCGGTTGGGGTTTTCACCATAACGGCCATCAGATGGCCGCCTCGATGGCTGAATATAAGCTGCTTTCCAGCTTTTTGGGCCCAAAGCTCGCATAATGGTTGCAGGGTGAAAAGTACCCGCACCAACTTCCATATCATAAGGTTGTAAAATTGCGCAGCCATAATCTGCCCAAAAACTTTGCAAAGCCATAATCATGCCCTGAAAACTGTTTTCAGGTTGCATATGTTTGGGAATAACAAGCGGGTCAGAAGTCATATTTTTACCTAAATCATCAAATTTTTATATAAAATAGGTAAAGCAAAACGCATGATATTTAAAGAAATATCAATTCATATTCAGTTTTATTCAGTAAAAACTATTTTTTTAGGCGGTAAATGCCAGAGATTGGGTCGCGGATAAGTTTTGGCATATCTTTCATCGCCATTTTGGCTTTTTCGGCAGCATTAGATGCTTCGGCTACAACATTCTGGGCGGCACGCATGCGTTTCCCAACCCATTTATAACCTTTATAAACGCCCATAGCCGCAATAGCAGTGATTAATAATTCAGGCATTACTATATTTCCCTCTTAAATGTTCAAATCCATCTATTATCCATATAGGGCGTAGATTCCAACTTTCAAGAGGGAAGTTGATTATTTTAAAGTCCAAATCGGTTCCAAATGGCTTTTTCTTCGGCCACATCGGCAATACCATGCGCTACGCCAATCCCAATATTGCCAGTGCCGATCGCAGCAGGGGTGCTAGATCCAAATAATTTCTTTAACATGCCTTTGCTCATCGAAACTTCTTTAAATCGAATATCGGCACCAAATTTGGTTTTCATCACGCTATAAACGCTGCCTACCTCATCAATCAACCCATGCTCTTTAGCGCGTTTTCCAGCCCAAAAGTCACCATTAAACAATGTTTCTTCATCAGCATTTAATTTACCTTCACGGCGGGCACGTACATGTTGTTTGAATGCTTCATGAATATCACCTGACATTTGGCTTATGAGCGCGACATCTTCAGGTTTTTCAGGCAAGAAAGCATCTAGTTTATTCTTGTTTTTACCCGAGGTATAAACACGGCGCTCAATGTCCCATTTTGCAATAAATTTATCAAGGCCAAAACTTGCCATAATCACACCGATAGAGCCAATGATAGAGGTTTCATGGCCATAAGCTTCATCACCCGCACAAAGCAGCCAATAACCACCAGAGGCTGCAACATCTTCAGCAAAGGTGTAAACAGGCACTTCATGTTTCATGGAAAGTTCACGAATGCGGTCATGAATTAATGACGATTGCACAGGGCTTCCGCCAGGCGAGTTGATCGAAATGGCCACCGCATCAACGCCGTTCATTTCAAAAGCTTTTTCAAGTGCATCATTCACTGCAGCCAAATTTAAACCTGGCTTATAACTGCTGCCCTCACCAATCACCCCAGTTAAACGAACGGTCGCAACAAGTGGCGTTGTAGAACGCATTTTTTTAGGCAAAATAGGGTCTAAAAATTCAAACATAATTTCCTCAATCATCAAATTCTATATATCTATCAGATAGGGCGGCAGGGCAAAAATAACAAGGTTAAATTAAAACTATTCTACATTTCTATGCCTTGGCCATGGCGAAATATCCTGTCAGCAAAATCAGTAACGCTGCCATCATGGTTTCTTAATATTATTGGCGGCAACATTTTAAGCGGGCTTTTACTGCCTTTTCTACCACATAATAAAAAACGCGTTGCAGGGCTATCTTGCTTGCTGAATATCGGCCTTATGCGAACATCCCCAATTCGACTGTCCAATATTTTCAACACTTTATATAAATCTTCCATCGGGTAAATCAGCGTCATTTCAGCTTTATTTTTCAACAATCTAACCATAAAAATCAACCAACGTCGCAAATCATCATGTTTAATCGTGTGGGCTATCGCCTTATAATCATTAACGGAAACTCTATTATTATCAGCGTTAAAGAATGGCGGGTTAGAAAAAATATGATCAAAGCTATCCAGCCCTAACCCTTGTTGTAATTGCTCTGCTGCAGAGCCAAAAATATCCAAGTTTAATATATTAATCTGCGTTTCAAAACCCGTATAATTGACATTATGGCGTGCAAATTCTGCTATTTCACCAAACATTTCTACTGCGGTAATGTTAGGCTTCATGCCAGCGTTTTTAACACGAGATAAATAGCAAATGCTAGGTGCAGCAACTCCCGCACCCGCTTCGAGCATCTTTCCATCCATCAAGGGCAGTGCAGCTGCAAGCAATAAAGCGTCTGATCCAGCGCGATAGCCTTTTTTTGGCTGACGGAGCTTTATTTCGCCATCAAAAAAATCATCATCGGTAAAATTCATCATATAAGCAGAGCCAATTTTTCAGCGGTCTAAAGTTTATTTGTAATTGCCGACAATGTTCAAATAAATCGCGTGTGCATCATCAAAATCATCTTCAATCACCATAACACGTTTTTGAAATGCACCAATACTACCTTCAACCATCGAAATATTTTCATCAAATATAAATGACATCATCTCTTGTTCCTCCAAAGCAGACCGAACACAAGAGATTAAAACAGGATCCTGACTTTCAAATAATATTTTCATGTTTTCTGGTCCAATTCCCAAAATTACTAGCGTATTTAACAAAATTATGACTTGACCTTATCATATTTTACCCTCAAATATTAAGTGTAGTTTATTAGTATACTAAGGAATGATCAAGTGGGCGTGATTTTACAATATAAAAGCGATTCTACACCAGATTTATCATTATTGCTGGATTTAACCAAGCATGATATGGGGCGGGTGAATGAGAATATCCTTTCTCACACTGGATCACATGTTAAAACCATTCCACAAGTTGCCAATTACCTAATCGATTCTGGCGGCAAACGCATTCGTCCAATGTTGATGATTGCAGCGGCCCAAATGTGCTGCTATCAAGGCAATCATCATATAGTTATCGCGACCGCCATTGAATTTTTACACACCGCTACATTGCTGCATGATGATGTGGTCGATGACAGTGATATCAGACGTGGCAAGCAAGCTGCGCGTAAAATTTGGGGTAATGAAAATAGTGTTTTGGTGGGTGATTTTCTACTGGCCCGCACATTTAACATGATGGTAAAAACAGGTTCACTCGAGTGCCTTAATAGCCTTTCAGGCGCTGCTGTAACCATTAGCGAAGGCGAGATTATGCAGCTTGCCGCAGCTAAAAACACTTCCACCACAGAAGACCATTATCTAAAAATTATCCATGCTAAAACCGCCGCTTTGTTTGAATCTGCCTGTGAAATGGGCGCAATGATTTCAGAAGCATCCGCAGAGCAGCGCCAAGCCATGCATGCCTTTGGGCATAATTTAGGCATCGCGTTCCAATTGGTTGACGATGCATTGGATTTTGGCAATGGCTCAGGGCTTGAATCGCAATTGGATAAAAATATTGGCGATGATTTTAGAGAACAAAAAATCACCCTACCCATTATCTTTGCCTACCGCGAAGGCAGTGAAGATGAGCGCAAATTTTGGGATAGAACCCTCAAACATGGCAAACAAAATGATGGTGATTTAGAATTTGCAATTTCACTTTTAACAAAATATGATACCTTGCGTAAAACCAAATTGCGTGCCGAGCATTATGCTTCAAAAGCCGTGCAAGCATTGGCTTTATTTCCAGAATCAGAAATGCGCAAAGCCCTAGAGCAGACTGTGGCCTTTTGTATTGCCCGAGAAAAATAACCCAAACAATACACAATCCACTCTCAAATATGGCCATTTTGCGCGCTAAATTATATTAAAAACAATCTTTAAGCAATTGTTTCGTATTGCTTAAAGTCATTTCAATCGGGTTGCCCCCAACACTTGGGTCAAGCAATGCCATGGCTGCAAGTCGGTCAATATCATTGATATCAACGCCTAATTCTCCCAAGTTTTTAGGAATGTTAAGCGCATCATTTAATTCACCAACAAAATCATAAAAGCCGTTAAAACCGCCCTTAATACCCAAATAACCGGCAGCTTCTTCAATGCGTGTTTCAATGTAAGGGCGGTTATAATTAAGCACTGGCTGCATCACAACAGCATTGGTTGTACCATGGTGGGTATGATAAACTGCACCAATTGGGTGCGATAAAGCATGGATCGCACCAAGGCCTTTTTGAAAGGCCGTCGCGCCCATAGCAGCAGCCGACATCATTTCAGCACGGCCAATAAGATCACTGCCATCTTGATAAACATTCAGCAAATTATTCTTCACCAAACGCATGCCTTCAATGGCAATACCTTGGCTCATCGGGTGGTAATGTGGGCTAGAATAGGCCTCCAAACAATGAGCAAATGCATCCATACCCGTACCAGCAGTTATCATTGGCGGCATACCAACGGTTAATTCTGGGTCACAAATAACCGTAACCGGCATTAATTTCGGGTGGAATATAATTTTTTTAGTTTCGGTTTTACTATCCGTCAATACCCCGGCACGCCCAACTTCTGAGCCTGTACCTGCTGTGGTTGGCACTGCAATCACTGGGTAAATGGCATCAGCGTCAGCACGGGTATACCAATCGTCAACATCTTCTAAATCCCACACATTATTAAGCGGTGGCGCTAATTTTTGCCCCGCCATTAGCGCGACCAGTTTACCAAGGTCTAAGCCAGAGCCACCGCCAAATGCAATCACCCCATCATGGTCACCTGCTTTAAATGCTGCTACACCATCATCTAGGTTTTTCTCATTTGGGTTGGGGTCAACCTCACTAAATAATGCACCAGCAACGCCAGCATTGGTTAATATCTGCATGGCATTAAGCGTAATCGGCAAAGATGCCAAGCCCTTATCCGTCACCAATAATGGTCGTTTTATGCCATTGGCAAGGCAAGTTTCAGCCAATTCGTTAATGCGCCCTGCGCCAAATTTTATCTGGGTTGGGTAGCTCCAATTTCCAAAATATTTCATATTCAAGCCTTCTTCAAATGGTAGGATTTTGCCCGCGTTACACTTTGGTAACCAAAGGCCGATAATGAAATGCCGCGCCCTGTGTCTTTACAACCAGTCCAGCATAAAGCAGGGTCTAAATAGTCACATCTATTCATAAATATTGTCCCCGTTTCAATCTGCCCACCAATTTCAGCGGCAGCTTTCACGTCTTTTGTCCAGATTGATGCGGTTAAACCAAATTCGCTGTCATTCATTAACTTAATGGCCTCCGCATCTGATGATACTTTCATAATACCAACCACAGGGCCAAAACTTTCATCATGCATAATGCGCATGTCATGGGTCACATCCACCAGAATTTCAGGTGCTAAATAAGCATCTTTGCCCGTATCACGGCTAAATTTTGCGCGGTCTATGACGGATGTCGCACCATCAGCAATCGCCTCACTAATTTGCCCTCGTACTTCATCGGCAAAGCGAACAGCCGCCATAGGCCCTAATGTGGTAGCCTCATCAAGCGGATCGCCCAATATATATGCATCCACAATCGCCTTTGCTTTGGCTACAAATTCATCAAATATGCGCTCGTCAACATAAATTCGTTCAATCCCACAGCAACATTGACCGCTGTTAAACATCGCACCGTCAATCAAGGTTTCAACCGCGGCATCTAAATCCGCGTCAGCGCGGACATAGCCCGGGTCTTTACCGCCAAGTTCAAGGCCAACACCTACAAATGTGCCCGCTGCAGCGCGTTCAATTTGCTTACCACCGCCTACAGAGCCAGTAAAGTTGATAAAATCAAATGTCTTGGCTTCTATTAACGCGCTGGATGTCGCATGGTCGACAAAAATATTGGTAAATAACCCAGTGGGAAGGCCTGCTTTTTCAAAGGCTTTAACAAAACGCTCACCCGCTATAAGGGTTTGGGTCGAATGTTTTAAGATGACCGCATTACCCGCAACCAAAGACGGTATAATCGCATTAACAGCGGTTAAAAATGGGTAATTCCAAGGTGCAATCACCAATATCACACCCAACGGCTCTCGTGCAATATAGCGTTCAAACCTGTCAGAATTTTCAATAATATTTGGCTTTAATGCCGCCTCACCAATCGATGTCATGTGTAAAGCACGTTCTTTTACTCCGCCTATTTCGCCGCCGTAACGAATAGGTCTGCCCATCATATGCGCCAGCTCAACAACAATCTCATCATTCATCGCTTCAAGTTCAAAAATCGCATTTTCAACAATGCTAATCCGCTGCTTAATGTCGGTAGCTGCCCAAATCTTTTGTGCAGCACGCGCCTTTTCGGCCAAGCCCTTTACTTCATCAAGCTTTTGCAAGTCCCGCGTGGCATATACCGAGCCATCAATTGGCGAAATACAGGTTAATTTTGACATTTTTCTGCCCTTATTGTTTAAATTATTTTACGATTGCTCAAATCCGCGTTTCACTTCCCAATCCGTTACGGCTTGGTCATAAGCGGTTTGCTCCCATCTTGCGGCATGGACATAATGTTCAACCACATCATCACCAAATGCACCACGCAGCATGGCAGAGCTGTTTAAAATTTCGCCCGCAGCACGCAATGTGGTGGGAATTTCTTCAACATTAGCGTCAGCTGCATAAGCATCACCAACAAATGGCGTAGCAAGTTCTAACTTATCTTCAATGCCTTTAATACCAGCGGCAAGTAAGGCCGAGAAAGCCAAATATGGGTTTAAGTCAGATCCGCCAACTCGGCATTCAATGCGAATTGCCTTGCTGTCCGCACCGCATAATCTGTAACCAGCCGTTCGGTTATCCAAACTCCAAATCGCTTTAGTTGGCGCAAATGTACCCTCAACAAACCGCTTATAACTGTTAATATTCGGTGCTAAAAAATAAGTTATGTCTTTGGCATATTTAAGTAGGCCCGCAACATAGTGGCGCATTAAATCACTCATGCCATGCTCGGCATCTTTGTCATAAAACAGCGCCTCACCTTCCTTTGACCAAAGCGATTGATGTACATGGCTGCTGCTGCCTGCAGATGCCATGTGCCATTTTGCCATAAAGGTTATGCTTTTACCTTTTGACCAAGCAATTTCTTTGCATGCATTTTTAATCACAACATGGTTGTCTGCAGCAGCAAGTGCATGGCCATATTTTACATTAATCTCTTCTTGTCCAGCAGATGCCTCACCTTTTGAGCATTCCACAACAATGCCTGCGCCATATAACCCGTTGCGAATGGCGCGCATCACATCTTCTTCTTTTGTGGTCTGGAATATGTGGTAATCTTCATTATAAGCGCTGACCAAATCTAAATTCTGATACCCAGCTTTTTGCGCTTCATCAAAACTATCGCTAAACATAAAAAATTCGAGTTCAGAAGCCATCATCGGCTGCATGCCCATGGCTTTAAGTCGTGCAATTTGGGCTTTTAATATCGCTCTTGGTGAATGGGGCACAGGTTTGTGGGTGCTGTGATCTATCATATCACATAAAATCATAGCGGTGCCTTCAAGCCATGGGGTTAAGCATAATGTGCTCAAATCTGGCACCATGGTATAATCACCATATCCATCTTCCCAACTTGAAGATTTATAACCTTCAACCGTTTCCATATCCGCATCAGTTGCCAATAAATAGTTACAACTATGGGTTTCACCCGCTTCACTGTCAATAAAATATTGTGCATGAAACCTCTTGCCCATCAAACGACCTTGCATGTCAACCTGACAAACCAAAACGGTGTCAATATCACCTTTGGCAACCAGGTCTCTCAATTTTGTGAGCGATAAATTATTTGGCATATTTATTTTCCAATTCAAACAAAGATAATAAACCATCCACTATATAAGGT
>JADGDI010000029.1:26710-29759 GCA_016744975.1 Hyphomicrobiales bacterium
ATTTTTTATAGCTTATCAATAACGATAAGGTTTTCCAGCTTTTTCCATAACCGCTGCATATCTTTTAATAATTTCAACGACTTTGGCACTACGTGGCGATTTTTGCGCCATTTCATCCCAGAATTTATGTGCTTCTGCCTCAACCGTTGCCCACTCCTCATCGGGAATTGTAGTCAAACTCATTTTACTACCGTTAACCCGTAGGTCGGCTTCACCACCCCAATACCAATGTTGGCGGTAATAATGCGAGCTATCCATTGCAAGGTCGAGCAGCACCTTAAGATGTTCAGGCAATGCATCATATTTATCTTGATTGGCAAAGAAACTACCACACCATGCGCCCGATATATTATTGGTCAAGAAATAGTCCGTGGCATCTGCCCAACCAACGGTATAATCTTCTGTAATGCCTGACCAAGCAACACCATCTAATTCTCCTGTTTGCAAGGCAACCTCAATATCTTCCCAAGGCAATGTCACAGGAACAACACCAAAACGGGTTAAGAATTTACCGGCAGTTGGGAAGGTGAAAATACGCAGGCCTTTTAAATCTTCAAGGCTATTTATTGGCTTTTTAGTAGCAAAATGGCATGGATCCCAAGAACCAGCATTTAGCCATTTAACCCCTTCAACTTCCTCATAGGCTTCTTCCCAAATTTCCTTGAGGCCATATTGGTTAAACAATACAGGCACATCCAAACTATAACGTGTGGCGAAGGGGAAATAACCACCAAATACCGAAACATCGGTCGGCGCGGCAATTGAATCATCGTCCGACTGTACCATGTCAATGGTACCACGTTGCATCGCTCGAAACAGCTCACCAGTTGGCACTAATTGGTCACCATAATAAAGCTCAATATGCATTTCACCATTTGCAGCAATGTTAAAAGCATCAATGGCTGGCTTTACCACATGGGCAGCAAGTGATGCCCCTGCATAAGTTTGCAGTCGCCATTTAATTGGTGCTTCAGCGGCATAAATACTCGGTGCAGATAAAGTTGTAGCCGATGCAGCAGCGCCCGCAGTAACCATACCGGCTTTTTTTAAAAACTCACGTCTATTCGTCATACTTCTTCCTCCGTTTTGTTTCATTCTAAAATAAGTTTACAATTAAGCTTACCCATTTCATTTTGCTTTTTTCATTCACCTTCGCTTCTTCTCTTCGTTTTTCTTGCTTCTTCTCTTCGCGTTTTTGCTTCTTCTCTTTATATATTTTAACCTATCTGGCATAAACAATTTCAGGCAACCAAGTTGCTATTTGCGGAAACCCCATAATGACTGCAAGGGTTAAAATCATAATCGCAACAAATGGCACAACCGAGCGGTAAATATCGCGGATGCCAACTTCTGGTGGTGCCATGGCGCGCATTAAAAATAAGTTATAACCAAATGGTGGGGTCATATAAGCAATTTGGCAGGTAATCGTATAAAGCACACCATACCAAACCAAATCAAAACCAAGCATTTTCACCAATGGAATATATAATGGCGCAATGATGATTAACATGGCCGTATCATCCAAAAATGTACCCATTATAATGAATGATAATTGCATTAAAATCAGTATTTCCCAAGGCCCCAACCCCAGCTCACCAATAAAAAACCCTTCAATGGCTTTAACCGCGCCAAGTCCGTTAAACACCGCACTAAAACAAAGCGCGGCAAGGATAATCCACATAAACATGCAGGTCACAGCCAATGATTTGCGCATGGTATCTTCCATTACTTGCAGTGTTAAACGGCGTTTTAACAAGGCTGCCAACATGGCTGATACAGCACCAACTGCTGAGCTTTCAACCAAACTGGTATAGCCCATCAAAAACAAACCCGTCATCATAAAGAATATAAATAACGGAATGATGCCAGCAGATAGCAATTTCAACTTGTCATTAAGACTGTATTTCTCCAACTCTGCTTTAGAAGCAGCAGGGCCTAATTCTGGGTTAAGCTTACAACGTATCGCAATATAAATCACAAATAATGCTGCCATTAATAAACCAGGAATTGCACCAGCAAGCCATAATTTACCAACGGGTTGGCGGGCAATCATACCATATAAAACCAACACCACGGAGGGCGGCACCAATATGCCCAAACTGCTGCCCGCCTGAATAACCCCGGTGACCATAATTTTATCATAACCGCGCCTGAGCAATTCTGGCATCGCAATCGATGCGCCAATTGCCATACCAGCAACGCTTAAACCGTTCATGGCCGAAATTAATACCATCAGTAAAATTGTACCAATCGCCAAACCACCATTTAAACCGCCCATCCAAACATGAAACATATTGTATAAATCATCAGCAATGCCCGATTCTGATAACATAAAACCCATGAATATAAATAGTGGCAAGGTAAGCAGCGGATACCATTTCATTAATTTCATACTGGCTGTGAATGCCAAGTCTGAGCCACCAGCGCCATATAATGCCACCGCAGAGATGATCGCCACCGCGCCAATTGCACCAAATACCCGTTTGCCAGTCATTAACATCACCATCATCGAGGCGAACATCATAATGGCTATCATTTCATATGACATTATATTTCCTTTTCAAGCACGACAGCAATGTCTTTCAGCAAAATGGCGATGGTTTGTAACAACATCAGAAAAATTCCAAAACACATTAAAATTTTGATGGGTGCCATATAAGGCGCCCAGGCACTGTAGCTTTGTTCACCATATTTAATGGCATATTCAGTGCTCATAATGCCGCCATGCAACAACACACTAAGGTAAAAAATCAACAATAAAACAGTTGCACTATCCACTGCGGCTTTGGCTTTTGGCGACCAATTTTCATAAAGCAAGTCCATACGCACATGCTCGCCCAACTGCATGGTGTATGGGCCACCTAAAATATAATATGCCACCATGGTAAATTGCGCGACTTCAAGCGTCCATAAAGAGGGTACAAAAAATGTTTTTGAAATAGATGAATCGTAATGTGGCCAAGTGATTTTGACTCCGCACACTGTGGATATTTTGATGGGAAAATTTGGATTATGAGATTATTTGTGTCATCGATTAGTTCCTTTATTG
>JADGDI010000002.1:0-36480 GCA_016744975.1 Hyphomicrobiales bacterium
GGTCTGAAATATGAACGTTCTCGCTTTGCGGTGTTGCAAGCAACACAGGATAAAGCCGAGGGCATGGCAGCTTTTTTAGCCAAACGCCCGCCTGAATTTGTTGGCAAATAGAGTAAAATCAACTGAATTGACACTTTTGTGAGGTTATAACTGATACATTCTGTCGCATGCGGCAAATTGTCTAATTTGACTAAAATCAAACTTAGCTTAAGATTGAACAAACAATAATCGGACGTTTCACGATGAATCAGTATAATAACCACTTCATAGAGTCACTCAATCTTGACAAATGTAACAGCTGCCCAGTCAGTACAATTTCATTTTGCACGATATTGGATGAACATGGTCTAGAAGAATTTTCGGCCATGTCGACCACCAAAATATATTCTGATAGCGAGTTAATTTTTACAGAGGGTAAAGTAAACCAATATGTCGGGTCTATTATTGAAGGAATAGTAAAAATTTATAAATTATTGGATGATGGCCGCCAACAAATTGTATCTTTGGCTTTTCCGGGTGATCTTTTGGGCAATATCATTGATCCTGAATATAGCTATTTTGCTGAGGCGATTGGGCAATGTAAAATTTGTTTTTACCAAGTATCCCGTATTAACAACTTTGCTGAAAGCAACCCTTTGATTTACCGCTCAATCCTTACCAAAACCAACGAGCAATTATCCGATGCTCGGGACTGGCTGTTATTGTTAGGGCGTAAATCTGCTAAAGAAAAAATTGCATCTTTTTTACTTTTATTGGCCGATCGCAACAATGCAAAATCTACACAACCTCGCTTTAAAATCCCGCTAAAGCGACAAGAGATTGCTGATTTTCTTGGTTTAACAATCGAAACGGTTAGTCGTAATTTTTCTAATTTTAAAAATCAGCAAATTATTCGCGAGCAGGTTGGTCATATGGTGACCATCGTCGATTTTAACTTACTTAAGTCCATCTCTTAAATCGCAAAATAGTATCCACTCTTATTTTATTTAATTAGTCTATCGAGAACTGAAAATTGATCTAAGTCAAAGATTGTTTTTAAAATAAATCTAAGTTACACTTAATTTAACTATACTTAAGGGTAATCAACAATACGGGGCAATATGAGTATTTATTCAATAGCATTTTTAGCGTTTATGGCGCTGTGCGGACTTGTTGGGGCAGCATTTGCTGTCGACAGTGTTTTTGCATTTCACTCTTGGCTAACGGTTGCGCTGAGCTTAGGTTTTTTATTCTGGGGAATAAAAAACTACACGACCGAGCCTGCGGATCAATCACGTTATTTAGACAGTGTTGTTAGGTGGGGTATCATTGCTACCATCGCATGGGGGTTGGTCGGCTTTTTAGTAGGCATTATCATTGCGACCGAGTTGGCTTTTCCAGAAGTGAATTTATTCCGCCAAATGAATTTTGGTCGATTGCGCCCATTGCATACATCAGCAGTTATTTTTGCTTTTGGCGGCAATGCTTTAATTGCCTCAAGCTTTTATGTTGTTCAGCGCACCACGGGCGCACGCTTGGCCTTGGGTAATTTGGCATGGTTTGTATTTTGGGGTTATCAATTCTTTATTTTGCTTGCCGCATCTGGCTATGTTTTAGGTGTTACTCAGGCCAAAGAATATGCCGAGCCTGAATGGTATGCTGATATTTGGCTTACCATAGTATGGGTTGCTTATCTGTTGGTATTCTTAGGCACACTTTACAAGCGTAAAGAGCCACATATTTTTGTTGCAAACTGGTTTTATTTATCATTCATTGTAACGGTTGCTATGTTGCATATTGTTAACAATCTTAACTTGCCAGTATCTTGGTTTGGCACGCAGAGCTACCCATTATTTGCTGGTGTGCAAGGTGCGCTTACGCAGTGGTGGTATGGTCATAATGCGGTTGGGTTTTTCTTAACGGCGGCGTTTTTGGGCATCATGTATTATTTTGTGCCAAAACGGGCGAACCGACCTATTTATTCTTATCGCTTATCCATCGTGCATTTTTGGTCATTAATCTTCCTTTATATTTGGGCGGGGCCACATCATCTTCAATATACTGCGCTGCCCGATTGGGCGCAAACTTTGGGCATGGTGTTCTCTATCATGTTATGGATGCCAAGTTGGGGCGGCATGATTAATGGTTTGATGACTCTACAAGGCGCTTGGGATAAAATCCGCACCGATCCAATTATTCGTATGTTTGTTTTGTCACTGGCATTTTATGGTATGGGCACATTTGAAGGGCCTTTAATGGCGATTAAGGAAGTGAATAGCCTTAGTCATTATACCGACTGGACAATTGGCCACGTGCATAGTGCAGCCTTGGGGTGGAATGGTATGGTAACCTTTGCAATGGTTTATTATATCGTGCCAAAACTTTGGGGTAAAAAAGAAATTTACAGCCTCAAATGGGTTGGTTGGCATTTTTGGCTAGCAACCATTGGCATTGTATTTTATATCAGCGCCATGTGGGTATCGGGCATTATGCAGGGCGTCATGTGGAAGTCTTATAATGCAGCTGGTTTCCTAGAATATAGCTTTGCGGAGACTGTTGCGGCCATGTTCCCATATTATCTGATCAGAACACTTGGCGGCTTACTGTTCTTCTTGGGTGCTTGTTTGATGGCTTACAATGTGTATCGCACCATTGTGATGACCAAAGAAGAAGAATCTAATATTGAAACCGTACCGGCATAGGGGAGAATAATATGTTTAAACATGAATTAATTGAAAAAAATGCCACTCTTTTGCTGGTGGGTTCGCTCATTGTGGTTACCATTGGTGGTATTGTTGAGATTGCGCCATTGTTTTATCTTAACTCGACCATTGAAAAAGTAGCAGGAATGCGCCCTTATACACCGCTTGAGCTTAAAGGGCGTGAAATTTATATGCGTGAAGGTTGTTATAACTGCCATAGCCAGATGATTCGTCCCTTGCGTGATGAGGTTGAGCGCTATGGCCATTATAGTTTGGCTGCTGAAAGCATGTATGACCACCCATTCCAATGGGGTTCAAAACGTACAGGGCCAGATTTGGCGCGTGTTGGCGGGCGTTATAGTGACGAGTGGCATGTTGCGCATTTAACTGACCCTGAAGCACTTGTGCCAGAGACGGTTATGCCTGAATATGGCTTTTTAAGCGAGAATGAGTTGGATTATAAGCTGATCGAAGATACGCTTAAAACCAACCGGCTTGTCGGTGTGCCTTATACCGATGCGCAAATTAGCAATGCAAAAATGGATTTAGAAACCCAAGCTGAATTAGATGGCGATAATTTAGATGGGTTTAAAGAACGCTATAAAAAAGCCTCTGCTCGAGATTGGGATAATAACCCTAATCGTATTAGTGAGATGGATGCATTGGTAGCATATTTGCAGATGCTTGGCACATTGGTTGATTTTGACCTTTATGATGCCAATGCAAATAGAAGATAGGTGATTTATGATTGACTATGAGAGCTTTAGACAATTTGCTGACAGTTGGGGATTGCTTTATTTGACAGTGGTATTTGTCATTGTTGTGCTATTTGTGTTTCGCCCTGGCAGTAAAAAAACCTATGATGAATTGAGTAGATTACCGTTAAAGGATGATGATCATGTCCAATAAATATAATGGCTCCAACCACGACGCTTATAAAGCTCAAGAAACCATTTTAGATGTTCTGCCTGAGCATGAAAAATCAAAAATAGCAGATGATGACCATGCAACCACAGGCCATGAGTGGGATGGCATTCGCGAATTTGATAAACCGATTCCACGTTGGTGGTTGTGGACCTATTATCTGTCAATCATTTTCTCAATTGGTTATGTGATCGCTTACCCAGCCATTCCGTTGGTCAACGACTATACCAAGGGCTTGCTTAATTGGTCCAGCCGAGACGCTGTAGCATCTGAAATATCAGTTGCAAAGCTTGCTCAGTCAAAATATGTTTCTGCACTTAGAGCTGCAAGTTTTGATGACATTAATAGCAATGAAGAATTGCGTATATTTGCCATTGAAGGCGGTAAATCGGCTTATGCGGTTAATTGTATACAATGTCATGCATCTGGTGCGGTTGGAAGTGTTGGTTATCCAAACCTAATTGACGACGAGTGGTTGTGGGGCGGTAAATTAGAAGATATCTATACCACCATTTCTCACGGTATTCGTTTTGAAGAAGATGATGATACTCGCTTTTCTGAAATGCCAGCATTCTTGACTGATGAATTGTTAGAAAAACCTGAAATTATTCAAGTGGCAGATTATGTTCGTGCATTTTCAGGGCTTAAACATGACGCAGCCTCCGCAGCAGCGGGCGCCACTGTTTTTGCTGATAATTGCGCATCTTGTCATGGTGATGACGGCAAGGGTGACCAAGAACAAGGCGCACCGGACTTAACCGATGCCGTTTGGCTTTATGGCTCTACTAAAGAGACCATTATCAAAACCATATCCAACTCACGCAAAGGCGTTATGCCTGCATGGGCGCACCGCTTAGATGATACGATTATAAAACAATTGACCATGTTCATACATTCTCGTGGTGGTGGTCAATAAATTTGGGGATCTCCCTAAACGGTGGTGTGGTTTGCCGGCTACGCCACCAACTAATTTAGAGCATGACTTTATTGACCCTCACATTTTGACTTTATTGACCCTCACATAAAGAAAAATTATGGCAAACTTAATTAATAACATTCCTAGCCCCCCTCCAGATTCTGAACAACCATTACACCCTAGTGTTGATAATGTTGAAGCCGTAACAGGGCCGCTTAACCGAGAGTTGTTTGAAGCCAAGAAGAAAATTTACCCAAAACGTACTAAAGGCAATTTTCGTAATTTTAAATCACTGAGTATGTTTTTACTTCTGGCATTTTATTATATCGGGCCTTGGTTGCGTTATGACCGCGGCCCAACGGCACCAAACCAAGCTATATTGGTGGATTTTACCCATAGCCGTTTTTACTTTTTTTCAATCGAGATCTGGCCGCAAGAATTATACTATATTGCGGGTTTGCTCATCATGTCGGCCTTTGCTTTGTTTTTGGTGACGGCCTCTGTTGGCCGAGCTTGGTGTGGTTATGCTTGCCCACAAACAGTATGGGTTGATCTATTCATTGCAGTTGAGCGGCTTATTGAGGGCGACCGTAATGCTCGGATGCGCCTTGATAAAAGCAAATGGACACTTAAAAAAATCTATCTGAGGTTTATCAAACACACCGTTTGGCTGCTTATTGCCATTGCAACGGGCGGTGCGTGGATTTTTTATTTTATGGATGCGCCAACATTACTAAACCAGCTTTGGCATTTTGAAGCAGCCTTTGTTGCTTATGGCACCATATTATTCTTTACCATTTTCACCTATATGTTTGGTGGGCATTTACGTGAGCAAGTTTGCACTTACATGTGCCCTTGGCCACGTATTCAAGCCGTTATGATGGATGTTGACAGTCTAGTGGTTACCTATCATGGCACACGTGGTGAACCGCGTATGAGTGTTAAAAAACAGAAAAAGGCCATTGCTGCCAATTTACCTGTGGGTGATTGTGTGGACTGTAATATGTGTGTTGTGGTATGCCCAATGGGTATCGATATTCGCGATGGTATTCAGCTTGAATGCATTACTTGTGGCTTATGCATCGATGCCTGTAATGACGTGATGGACAAGGTGAGTAAACCGCGAGGGCTTATTGCTTATGACACCATTAATAATGAAAAAATTCGCGCTGGAAAAACCAATGCTGAGCATATAGACGGCATCAGATGGCCTTGGCATAATTACCGAAATTATGTTTATCTTGGTTTGTTTTTAGCCGTTGGTTTCACCATGCTTTATAGCTTACAAACCCGTGATCGCTTTGCGATTAGTGCATTGCATGACCGCAACCCGCTCTATGTGACCCTGTCTAATGGCAGTATACGCAATAGCTTTGAAATTAAACTGCTCAACATGCAGCCAAAGGCGCGACGTTTTATCCTATATACTGAAGGCCTTGAGAATGCTACATTCACCACAGGTGGCACCAGTGACGATTTTACCGAAGTGATTTTTGTTGAAATTGAACCTGATAGAGTAAAGGCCATGCGGGTGTTTGTAAATGTACCAAAAACGCATTTGCCCGATGCACAACAGCAGAATTTTAAAATTATTGCCAAGGAAGTTCGCGGCTCAGAGATTGGCGTTTACGAAGCCAAATTCCATTCCCCACCCAAAAATAAATAGCCATTTGGCTTAGTCTTAGGGATCTAATATGTCGGATATACAAATTAAAAATAGTCAAAAAAAGCCATTTAAACTATCAGGATGGCACTTTCTTGGCATTATGCTGAGTTTTTTTGGTGTTATTATCATAGTCAATATTGTTTTTGTTACTCGTGCACTTGATGCATTTTCGGGTCTGGTGGTAAAAAACTCTTACGTTGCCAGCCAAGAATATAATGAAAAAATAGAACAGGCTGATGCTCAAAAGTCACTTAACTGGAAGCTTGACCTTCTGGTTAATGCCAAAGGCGCTGATTTTATTTTGAATGATAAGACTGGGAAACCTGTCAGTAAAATGTTGGTCACGGTAAATTTACGAATGAATAAAAACACCGATAATGATATGGTATTGATATTAAATGAGCAGAACCCCGGGCATTATATTGCATCTTTACCCAAAGGCGCGACACCGCCTAATGGCTCATGGATCATCACCATGGATATTTTGCAAAAGGGTAAGTTACTTTACCATTATGAAGAATTTCGTGGCTTGAATTTCGACTAAACTTAAATTAAAGAGGCCACCATGCTTGCTTGTTGCCCTGTCGATTATGCGTTAAACGACATTACGCCTATGCGCGAGTCCAAAGGTTTAAATTGGAGTGGCGATCTGGTCGCTGACCCTAGCCCATGGGTGCGTTATACAAATGACGGCATTGTTTTTGTAGATGCTGATAAAAAGACAGCCACAGATTGGGCACAGCTTGATATATTAGTGCCTGAAGTCTATTGCGCAGCTTGTATTGGTGCAATAGAGGCAAATTTTAAAAAACTTAAATCGGTTAAATATGCACGGCTGAATTTAACCCGAAAACGCCTGACCATCCGCTGGGATGAACAGTTGAACAGCGCAAAAGATATGATGGTGGTGCTTGAATGGCTTGGTTATCACGGTCAGCCGTTTGATCGGAAGAGTTTTGACAGTAACCAAAGTGACAAACAGCTAAAGCATTTGCTGACTGCCTTGGGCGTAGCGGGTTTTGCTGCCAGTAATGTTATGCTTTTTTCGGTTTCTGTTTGGGCTGGAGCAGATGCATCTACTCGGGTGTTTTTTCATTGGATTTCTGCACTAATTGCATTACCAGCATTGGCATTTAGCGGTCAGACTTTTTTTAAATCTGCTTTTTACGCCCTTCGCGCTGGACGCTTGAATATGGATGTGCCGATTGCTTTGGCGGTTTTATTGGCAGTTTATGTATCGGTCAGCGAAACCCTATCGGGCGGTGCCCATGCCTATTTTGACGCAGCGATTACGCTGCTTTTCTTCTTGCTGGCCGGCCGCTATTTGGACATGTCAATGCGCCAACGTGCGCGCAGTGCTGCAGAGCAACTCATAAGCATGTCAGCGACTGCAGCTACCATCATCTTGGCCAATGGCGAGCGCCAAAGCATAAAGTTAGCCAACATCAATCTAGGCGATAAAATTTTTGTTGCTATCGGTGAAAAAATTCCCGTTGATGGTCAAGTCATTGAAGGTAAAAGCGATATTGATCGCGCTTTTTTGACGGGGGAGTCCATTCCGGAAACCACCCACATTGGCGAAACCGTCCATGCGGGCAGTATAAATTTAACAGGCTCCCTCACTTTAAAAGTCACTGCCATTGGGCAAGACACCTTACTGGCAGACATTATTCGGCTGATGGAAGAGGCGGAGCGCACCGATGCAAAATATGTCCGCTTGGCTGACCGTGTGGCAAAATTATACGCGCCTGCTGTGCATGTTTTGGCCCTTGTCACGCTGATTGGTTGGCTGATTTATGGCCTATCATTCACCCCTGCACTTTTTATCGCGACCAGTGTTTTAATCATCACCTGCCCATGTGCACTGGGTTTAGCGGTGCCTGCGGTGCAAGTGGTTGCATCGGGCATATTATTGCGCTTAGGAATTCTGCTTAAAGATGGAATTGCACTTGAGAAATTGGCAGATGTTAATATGGTTATATTTGATAAAACAGGCACATTGACCCTTGGGCGACCTGTGTTAGTGAACCAAGCACAAATTTCAGACCAACATATAAAGCAGGCTGCATCGCTTGCGGTCAATAGCAAGCATCCGCTATCGCAGGCCATTGTTAGAACCGCAACTGAGCGTGGTTTGACATTTGTTACCAATGATACAATTACCGAGGAAGTTGGCAAAGGTTTAAAAGGCTTAGATGATAAGGGACGGGTGGTTTTATTGGGAAAACAAGATTATGTCGCCCCCGAAATAAAACCAACGCTCAACTATAATGCCGAATTTTACCTGTCCGTTGCTGGTCAAAGCCCTATTTCGTTTATATTTGAAGATAGTTTGCGCCCAGACGCCAAGTTAACCATTGATAAATTTAGAAATGCAGGGTTAGAAGTGGCCATACTTTCTGGCGACCGTCAGCTTGTTGTTGAAAATATTGCCGATCAATTACAAATAGATAATTGGCAAGCCAATTGCAGCCCACAAGATAAGTTAAACCATGTGAATGGCTATCAAAAGCTTGGTAAAAAAGTCTTTGTAGTTGGTGATGGTAGTAATGATGCCCCTGCCCTTGCTGCGGCTTATGTTTCTATGTCCCCTGGTAGCGCGACTGATATTAGCCAATTGTCGGCCGATTTGATTTTTCAAAGCCAAAGCCTATTATCTACCTATAAAGTATGGCAAATATCCAAATTCTCACGTGGGCTGATTAAGCAAAATATTGGCCTTGCAATTGGTTATAATATGTTTGCTGTGCCGATCGCGATATTGGGATTTGCAACACCTTTTGTTGCGGCTATCGCCATGTCTACATCATCCATGATTGTTACGTTAAATGCGTTACGTCTACGCCTTAAGGAAAAATCATTATGAGCGGTTTGGTGTTTTTAATTCCCATTGCATTATTGCTTGGTGCCATTGGTTTGGCCGGCTTTTTATGGACATTGCGTAGCGGCCAATATGATGATATAGAAGGTGCTTCTGAGCGCATTTTAGACACACGTTTTGATGAAAAGCCCGAGCAAGAAGGCGATAGCCAGGAAGAGAATAAATGACTGTAATTTTAGCCAACTTAACTTGGACAGACGGAGTTGGCAGTTTTGGGACGTTTATCATCGCAATGTCTTATTTTGCCACACAAATGCGTTATTTAAATTCTGAGCATATTCTATTTCCGCTGAGTAATTTAATTGGCTCACTCCTGATTTCATTTTCATTATATTTTAGTTTTAATTTTCCGTCAGCATTAATGGAGCTTGTCTGGATTGTGATTAGCATTGTTGGTATTTTCCAATGGTTCAAATGCCGCGCAAATAGCAATTAGAAATGGCTTAAATACAACAAAAACCTGTATCTAATCATTGTCACCATTACGATATTTGCGCAGCACATCGACAATATCATCATCATTAAATCGCTCGTTAGCTGTGTTTGTCGCTGGTTGATTTTCTTGCTGTATATTTGATATTTTACTTTCAATTTTAGATTTTTTAACAATGGTTGATGCCGATTTTTGACCGTTCTTATATATAACATCACCGCTTAGCTCAACATTGCTAATTGGCGTTTGTATGATGCTTTTCTCTACATGCGACACCAAATAGCTAGCGGCTAAAATGCCAATATATGTGCTATGCTCTAGCAGTTCTGCACGGTCACCCGCAACCACATCAAAGGCGCAGAAGCCTATGAATATTAATATTGAAAATTTTATACCAATTTCATAAATTTTGACATATGTGTTTTTAGCTTGGTTTTTATTAAACAGTTGAATGGCAACAAATATTGCAAAAATAAGCGACAATAATATCTCTAATGTACCTGCAAATAACAATATGGGCGCAACCATTTCGGTTGGAATATTCATATTGGTTAAATATACTGAAAACTGCCAATCTCGGTCTTTACCATACCATATAAATAGCCCCAAATTGCTATGGAATACAAATTTGTCTAAGCCGTTAAAAAGCCAAAACACTGCCCAATATAAGGCAAAATAAGTGGTAAAATTGCTGTTTTTTAAATTATTCATAATCGTTTCTCTATAGATTTAATGCTATATATTTTTTAAAATTATCAAAGCGTTAGGAATGTCTTCACTCATAACTCGAATTGCATATTCTGTAAAGTCCGTAAGTTTTTTACAGTCCTTGGGAATAGCGCTAATTTGGCCTTCTTTACGGCGCTTGTTCAAACCTGCAATCTGGCCTGGCCTAAAAAAATGTTCCAAATCATATTGGGTTTTCTTCATTAACTTAAAAAACTCTTGCCGTGCTAGCTCACTTAAATTATGGCATTGCCGCTCATAATACCAAGCCTGCCTTGCTTGGAGGTAACTTGCAAAAATAAAAGCCTGATTGGGTTTTGGGTTTTTGGGGTGATTAGCAACCATTTCGTCATTAAGACTTGAATTAATGCGAAATTGATTGAGCAATAATTCGGTCTGACTAATGGTTTCAGCAATATTCTTATTACATTTTTTACCAAAATTTGTAGCTTGTTTTGCCAATACTTCTTGGTGCTTTTTTATCAATTTATAAGCGCCTGCATGTTCAAATTTAATTAACCGCTCTGCACGAATTAGGTTTTCAGTGAAGCGGATATAATCTTGTGCCACATTAAAAGGGCAGAATTTTGTTAGCGCGGTTCCGTAAGAAATTTCTCGCACTTGCTTAATGATTTGTAATTGGTCATTCGCCATTGCCGAGCTCAGGGTTGCAAAGCACAGCCCAAGCATAAACAAGAGTTTAGATAAATTTGAAATTAAATAACGCAATGATTTTCCATAACTATAATTTGACGATTTTGGACATTATCACATTTACGTGATGAGGTCTGTGATTAACTGAATAAATGGTTAATCTTACTACTATAGTCTCTAACTATTTATGAGTATTTATTAACAAGGCTTAATCCACCGCAAATCTTGGCCTAGCTGCTAAAGCAATTGCCTAATTGAGACGGGCTTGATACCCTTTATAAATGGCTAATGAGGGTACTTGTTATGGAATTAAAATGGCTAGAAGATTTTTTAAGCTTGGTCGAAACGGGTAATTTCTCGAAATCTGCAGAGTTAAGGCATGTAACGCAACCTGCTTTTTCAAGGCGGATAAAATCTCTAGAACATTGGATTGGCACTGATCTAGTTGACCGAAATAAATTCCCCATTACCATGACCAATGCAGGGCGTGATTTTCGTGCTACAGCTGAAGAGATTTTGCGCCTTTTATATTCAAGCCGTGATGAGATTAGAGATGGTCAGCATGCGCATAAATCTAGCTTAAATATTGCAGCATTGCATTCTTTAGCAATATGTTTTTTCCCTAAATGGCTCACTGAAATTAAACCGAGCCTTGGTGATATTTCAATTAAAGTCAAAGCCCGAGATTTGGCTGAATGTATGCAAGCATTAACCGATGGGAGCAGTGACTTTTTCTTAGCTTTTGGACACCCAAAAGTACCGGTCTTACTTGACAGTAGTGACTATCCGCATATTGTTCTTTCTACTGACCGTATGGTACCTGTTTCTAAATTAAATGACAAAGGCAAGCCCATTCATAAATGGCCAGGATCTGCAAAAAAACCTGCAACTATTTTAGCCTATACACCTGGCAGCATGTTGTCTAAAATTGTCGACCATGTTTGGCGGGTTAATGATATGCCTGAATATAATATTGTCTATGAAAACTCGATGGCTGAAGCCCTAAAAGGGATGGTTGAAGAAGGCCACGGTATTGCTTGGTTGCCACTGTCTAATATTGAAAATGAGTTGGCTTCAGGCAAACTTGGTTACGCCATTAATGTCGACCAGCCTAAACACAAATCTTGGTCTTCACAAATTGAAGTTCGGCTTTACAGGTTGAAAAATCATAACCGAGCCAGTGTCGAGAATCTTTGGAAAATTGCCCAAAAATAAAACCGTATGTTTATAATCCGCACCGCCATTCTTTAAAGAATGTGGTGCGGTTAAAGGGCCAACCATAGGTAGGAACCGTAAAAATTTGACCGCTCATGCATTGCAAGGGCTTAGTCTATAACAAAATTGGGCGAATGTTATAATGCCAGATATAAATTGGGCGTGCGCCATAACAGCGCTCTGACAAAGCCAGCCTTAATTTCTACAATTACCACTATAATCAAAACAGAAACCAATGCAATACCTTTAAGGATTTGATCCCTAAATATTTAATTTTTGTTGAACTATTTTCTATTGCTATATGAAATATATTTTATAAACACATGTATTTATTGGGTAAATATGATTTTCCACAAGATAGAACCAATCCTTATATTGGTATTGTAATGGTATTGCAATTCTTTATCTTTTCCGTTAAGTTGACCTAAAGCGTAATTTTTTTTAAAATTGGACTCATTCATAAATGTCTCAATTTCTTGCAAATGGCCTTACATCTGATAATTCCTTTTCTATGTTGATGGGGGTTGTTTAAAATGGATAAAATAGAAGGCACAGTATTTTCTACATTCAAACTAAAGGCTAGTAGCCCTACGCCGCTTTATCGCCAATTGCAGCAATTAATTCGTGAAGCTGTGGAGCTTGGTAATATTGCGGTTAATGATGCCATTCCAGCCGAGCGAGACATTGCTGCTGAGTTGGGCATTTCACGCGTTACAGTGCGCAAGGCAGTGCGAGAATTGGTGGATGAAGGCCTATTGGTACAACGCCAAGGCGCGGGCACATTTGTGAAGGGCCGAATGGAAATGCCAATGTCAAAACTGACCGGCTTTACCGAAGAAATGGCCAAGCGCGGCATGACGCCAGAGGTCAAATGGCTTGACAGATCCGTTGGCATTGCAAGCCCTGAAGAAGCCATGGCGCTCAACATTTCGCCGGGCACCGAGGTTTCTCGTTTAGCACGCATTCGTTATGGCGGAGATAAACCTGTAGCGGTCGAATATACCACAGTGCCGCGTATGTTTTTGCCAACGCCAAATTTAGTGAGTCTGTCTTTATATGATATATTAACCACGACAAACCACCGCCCATACCGCGCATTACAACGCTTAAGGGCCGAGTTGTTCAGCAGTGAAATGGCTGGTTTACTTGGCTTAGATGAATTAAGTGTGACGCTTTATATAGAGCGCCGTTCATTTTTGTATGATGGCCGAGCGGTCGAGTTTACCCGCTCCTACTATCGTGGTGATAGTTATGACTTTGTTGCCGAATTACAAATTGACTTACAGCCCAACCAATATTCAAACAAAGCGGAACAATAAGATGAGTGATATAATAACCCGCAGCAATCAGAGTCTGATGTTTTCTGAAACCATGCAAGCGCCTGACGTTGTGGCCAAACAATTAACTGACAATAAAGCCGCTTTAACCGCATTGGTTGCACGGTTTAAGAATAAACCGCCTTCTGCCATTGTGACTTGTGCAAGAGGCTCGTCCGACCATGCATCGGTTTATGGTAAATATCTCACTCAAATTTTGCTAGGTATTCCTGTAATGAGTTTTGCGCCGTCTATTGGCTCTATATATGGCAAAGGGCTTAATTTTGACAATGCGCTTTTCCTTTGTATTTCACAATCAGGAAAGAGCCCTGACTTGCTGATTAATGCTGAGATTGCCAAGCAAAGTGGTGCCTACATTGTTGCATTTGTTAATGACACTTGCTCCCCTTTGGCTGGCCTAGCGGACTTGGTTATCCCTCTACATGCTGGGCCTGAAATTTCAGTTGCTGCAACCAAAAGCTATATTGCGACATTGAGCGCATTTGCCCAATTGATCGCTATTTGGTCAAATGATCAGCAATTGCTGGAAGGTCTGGCTGCATTACCAGATCAATTAGCGCAATCTTGCACGCTTAATTGGGACGTGGCGAGCCAAATGCTAAAACCCACCACCAATATGTTTGTACTAGCGCGTGGTATTGGTTATGGGATCGCGATGGAAAGCGCATTAAAGTTCAAAGAAACCAGCACCTTACACGGTGAGGCTTTTTCGATCGCCGAGGTGATGCATGGCCCGATGGCACTGATTGAGCCTGATTTTCCGATGATGGCTTATGTGCAAGATGATGAAACCAAGCGTGGTAGTTTAGACATTATCAACCAATTACGCGACAAGGGTGCGCGTATTTTACTAGCACAGACTGGTGACATTAACGGCCAATATGCCGAAGATCACCTGCCGGTGGTAGGCGATATTCACCCTTTATTGCAGCCAATTGGTATGATTCAAAGTTTTTATATAATGGCCAATAAACTTTCATTTGAGCGCGGCCTTAACCCTGACACGCCCGATCATTTAAACAAGGTGACTGAAACAAGATAAAAATCGCCATCTCAACATTAAAATGAAATCTATAAAATGACCCAAGCCATTCAAATCATCACTGGTGCAACCTTGTTCAACGGGGCAGAGTTTTTATACAATCATGCCATATTGATTAAGGGCGAAATAATAGCCAAAATTTTACCTGAATATCAGTTGAATATTAATGATTACCCAGAAGCTAAATTGCTAAAATTTGATGGCGGCACCATTAGTGCTGGTTTTATTGACATACAGGTTAATGGCGGGGGCGGTATATTATTGAACAATCAACCCAGCGTTGAAGGCATTAAAACCATTATGGCTGGACATCGTAAATTTGGCACAACCGCCATGTTACCAACTCTAATGAGTGATCGCTTTGAAGTGATGCAACAGGCCGTTAAGGCAGTATCACAAGCCATTGAGCAAAATGTTGCTGGCATCATTGGCTTGCATTTAGAGGGGCCATTTTTTAGCATGAATCGCCGCGGCGTACATCAAGCTCAAATGATTAGAGAACCAGATGAAGCCGCTTTTAACCTTTATAAAAGCTTTAAAGCCGGGGTTTTAATGGTTACGCTTGCACCAGAACATGCGCCAAAAAATTATATTAAACGCTTAAGAAATGAAAATATTTTGGTTTATGCTGGCCATAGCGATGGCAGCTATGAACAAATGCAAGCCGCGCTAAAAGAAGGTTTGAGCGGTTTTACCCACCTGCATAATGCCATGACACCCATCACTGCGCGCGAACCTGGGGTGGTTGGAGCAGCCCTTGAGGATGAAGATAGTTTCGTGGGCCTTATTCTTGATGACATTCATGTCGCTGCGGCCACGGCTAAAATTACTATCAACGCCAAAAAACAGGGTAAGGTTTGCATCATCACCGATGCCATGTCATCGGTTGGTACTGAAGATAACAGCTTTGAATTATATGGAGAAACTATTTTGGTGAAAAATGGAAAATGCCAAAATAGCGAAGGCAGCTTGGCTGGCAGTGCGCTTGATATGGCGGGCGCGGTGCGTCATTGCCACAATAGTTTAGGGTTTCCACTGGCCGAAGCTTTAAGAATGGCATCTATTTATCCCGCGACTGCATTGGGGCTTGAGAAACAGATGGGTCTTGTAGTAGAAGGGTATCAGGCAGACCTTGTACATCTAAACACAGATCTAATGGTTACCCAAACCGCCATTAGGGGCCAATGGGAATAACCGACTAACAAGGTTACCAACCATAGTAAATGTTTGGTTTATATGGGCATAAACCAAACCGTCAACAATGACATATGAATTACAAATTTATACAGAGGAATTAAAATGGCTACAAACACTCTCAAACCAGGCGTTGTAACTGGCAAGGCATATTTCGAATTGGTCGATGCTTGTAAATCGGGCGGGTATGCATTACCTGCGGTGAATATCACCTCATCGAGCACGGCTAATGCAGCGCTTGAAGCTGCTGCAAAAGCTAATAGTGACATTATCATTCAAATGTCCAATGGCGGGGCGGCATTTTGGGGCGGTCCATCACTTGCCGACAGCCATAATGCGCGCGTAAAAGGTGGTGTTGCAGCCTGTCAGCACATTCATATGATGGCAGAACATTATGGCGTTGCGGTGGTATTGCATACCGACCATGCCAACCGTAAATTTTTACCGTGGATTGATGATTTGCTTAATTTTGGTGAAGATTATTATAAATTACACGGCCATCCATTATTCTCTAGCCATATGCTTGACCTATCTGAAGAAGATTTAAAAGACAATATCGAAACCTCGGCGCGTTATTTGGAACGTATGGCTAAAATCGATATGAGCATTGAAATTGAATTGGGTATTACTGGCGGTGAAGAAGATGGCGTTGGTCATGACTTAGCAGAAGGCGCTAATACCGACCATTTATACACTCAGCCTGAAGATGTGTTAGCCGCTTATGATCTACTAACGCCAATTGGCCATTTTAGTGTTGCAGCGAGTTTTGGCAATGTGCATGGCGTTTATAAACCTGGTAATGTGGCGCTGCGCCCTGAGATTCTTAAACATTCTCAAGCTTTAGTGCAGTCTACTCATAGCCTTGCCAACAACCCTTTACACTTGGTTTTCCATGGTGGTTCTGGCTCAGAAAAAGCCAAAATTGCCGAGGCATTGAGCTATGGTGTATTTAAAATGAATATTGATACCGATACCCAATTTGCCTATTCAGAACCTGTTGGTAATTATGTTGATGCCCATTCAATTGCGTTTAAACATCAGATCGACCCAAAAGATGGCACGCCTTATAAAAAATTCTATGACCCACGCAAATGGGTACGGGCCTGTGAAGTGGGTTTTGCAGATCGCTTGGTTGAAGCGTTTAAAGACCTTGAATCATATGGCAAGTCCATCGCCAAATAACATTATGTAGCGGCTAAGAAAGTTGAAATATAAATTTTGTTTCTTAGCCGTTATGATTAGCAATATCAAATTAAATTCAATAATGGAGAAACCCTATGAAAGCACTAACCATCGGCGGTGCAACCAATGATTTTATTGCCATTATTGAAGATGATTTAATCGAACGCATGACCATGCATAATGCTACTTCATCATTTTTATTGTTTGAAGAGGGTAAAAAAGTGGATGCCACCTCTATCGAGGCATTTGTAGGCGGGGGGGCAACCAATGGTGCTGTGGCTATGGCGCGCTTAGGCTTTGAGGCCAAGGCAATTGTAAAGGTTGGCAATGACCATGCAGGGCATAATGTGCTTAACGTGTTTAAGGATGAGGGTGTTGATACAAGTTTAGTGATCTGCACGGATGAGGCTGCTACTGGCCGCGCGGTGATGGTATCATCACATGTTAAAAACCCTACCATATTTGTTTGCCGTGGTGCCAACACGCTGCTGCGCGGCGATGAGGTTAATGAGCAAGATTTTAAAGATATGGATTTAATTTATATCACTGGTCTTTCAGGCCAGTCTAGTGCGGCATTCCCGCATATTGTATCATTGGCTCATAAATCGGGCGCAAAAGTTGCTGCCAACCCTGGCATTCGACAATTATCATCGCGCAGTCAAGATTTTTATAAAAGTTTGGAAATGATTGATATTTTATCTCTAAATGCCACCGAAAGCGCCCAACTTGTTCCGATGATAATTAACAATGTCAAAAAGGCCAAATTAGTCGCTATGGATGCGCAAAATAGCCGCAATAACAACCACCAAAGCGACGCCCCAGAGCTGGTGCATGACGGCCTCACATCTGGCGGTTTTAACATGGGGCTTGGGGACTTTTTTGCCACAATTATAAGTTTGGGCATAGAAACATTTGTGTTAACCAATGGCAAAGAGGGGGCATATATTGCCAATAAGGACAGTGTTTACTTCTGCAATGCCTTACAAGTGGATGTAAAAGGCACTGCAGGTGCAGGTGATGCGTTTTTTTCTACCTTTGCATCATTATTAGCCGATGGTGCCACAGTGCAATCTGCCGCCCATGCTGCTACTATTAACTCAGCATCGGTGGTTGCTAAAGTCGATACCCAAGCAGGACTGCTTAAACGCGACGTGCTCAAAAGCCAGTTGAAAGACTTTGATCGTTCAAAATGTCAGCTTTTTAAATATAGTAAAATTAAATAATCGACTGTTTGGTTTATTTGTGTATGCTTAAATATATACTCATTATATTTTTTTAAGCATTTTATGACCAAAATTGATAATAAAAAAGAACAATTTGATATTGAAGAAGTAATTGGCTGGCTTGGCGATGAATCGTTAGATGAATTTCAATATTCTTTTAACTCTGCTAACGAATTTGTACAGCTAGACTGTGCTACAATTGCTGAAAATGGACAATTTACTAAGATTAATGGAGATATTGACCCATTTTTAGAATTACGCCAAGGTGCTGCATTACAGAATTTGTTCAGCCAGAATCTATCAATCTTACGATATAAAGACGGCCTAATCATTTCTCGACAATCTAAGGCCATTGACGCTATGAAGACGCGCAAGTTAATTCATGTCGGTAAGTACATCATTCGTGCTGCAATTGATAGCTTGCAATTACTGGACAAAATCACTGATGCTGAATTTAGTTTGGTGGTTGATCTGATTTCTGGCTTATCAACAAAGGAGTCTGCGACAAAGAGCGGCGCTTCTTACCATACAAGACGCAATCAAGTGAAGTCTATATTAGAAAAAACGGGGGTTAAAAGCCAAACCGAATTGGTTCGTAATGTCACGGCTATGATTTATGCTCAAATTCAAACGATTGAGCAAGAACCAGAGAATAGTCAAAATGAAGCCAGTGACTTTTCAGATTATCTAAATGGTGTATTTGGTTTAGATTACAGGTTTCATAACATTAAAAACTTTGATGGCAGCAATTTACGGGTGATTGATATAGGGCCAGTTTCTGGACGACCCGTGATATATTGCCATGGACTAATAACCATTGTTGGTTTTTTTGATCTAGATTGGATGTATGACAATAATATTCGCATTCTAATCCCTTTAAGGGCGGGATGCTTTCAAAAACTTGACGACATTCTCAGCAGTGAAGAATATTTACAAAAATCTATTTTGGAAATCCAACGATTGGTTGCAATTTGGGGGCTTGAAAAACCTACCATACTGGCTTCTACTTCTGGCTGTGCCTCTGCTGTAGGTTATGCGAAAATAGCCAGTTCCAATATTGAAACTTTGATTATAGTATCTGGGGTTTATGTAAAAGGTTCAAACAATCGTTTTTTAAACAAATTTAGAAAAATTTTTCTAAATGTGAATATGAAAAATCAATATATTCGAGAAAAAGTTATTAATTTTTATCTTTATAAAATGCGAGATTCTAAAATAACGATTAAGCTATATGATTTTATTTATAAGGGCTCTGTTTCAGATAGAAAGTTTATTCGCAATGCCTTGTCAAATGCTAATGTTTTTCAATATATGCACAATCAAACCACTAATTCTTGGCAATCGGTTATTATGGAAGTCTGTTTAGAGCATTCACATGTTTGGCAAGATTTAAATAAAATTTCATGCTCGACAGTTTTTCTACATGGCACTGAAAACCCCACGACGAGCCTTGACGCTATTAGGTCTGTTCAACAAAAAATAGCCAATAGTCGATTGCTAATTGCTGAAAACAAAGGCCAGATTGTGGGGGTTGACTTCACATTGGATGCGGTTTTAAAGTCGGTAAATGGAAAAGCTTCATAGCTTGTTGATAATGATACGATTGTATCATGCGGCAACTTCTCTCGCTTGTTATTAACTTTGTGTTAATAAATTTAAGACGGGATATATTATGAAAAAGATTATTAAGACATTACTGATAACAACCAGCTGTTTGGGCCTTGTTGCATGTACTCAAACAACGAGTACAGTACCAAAAGAAGAGTATAATACTCTAACTTATAATAGTAAGGTAGTCGCAACGAGTAAAGCAAAGGCAAAGATTGAGCGCGTTGGCAAAAATGCGGTTAATTTAACCTATGAAGGAAAAACTTACAAATTTACTAAAGCAGATTTGAGAGATCCAACGAGAGACGATCGATTTAAAATCTATATTCAAGATGGTAAAAGAGTTAAGAAGGCCGACTTAAAAAAAGGCGTTAAATATGAACAATTTAATCTTACCCTTGCCACAGGAAACCACATGAAGCGTGTCACGCAATGGCAAATTGGGCATTATGTAGATGACGTCAAGGGTAAGGTTGATAATTCTGTCTATAAATATGGATTTTTAGCAAATGGCGAAACGCCTCAAAAATTGCCAACTAAAGGCACAGCAACCTACGAAGGCGGGTTTGGCTGGGGTAGTTTAAGAACTAAAGTCAAACCTTGGGATAGTGATAGAAAAGACTTTTGGGGCGATATAAAGCTAGATGTTAATTTTGATAAATCTACCTTATCTGGAAAATTACATGAGCTAAAAACTGAAGATAAAAACAATAATGAAATAAAACTAAAAGGTGAAATTGACATTTCTAGTGGTAAAATCACCAAAAATGATTTCGCAGCCGATCTAAAAACCAATGCTACTTTAAATACTGAAATGGGTTTAACAGAAAGCGCAACAGGCAAGTTAAACGGTGCGTTTTATGGTTATTATGGCAGCGAAATGGCTGGAACCATTGATATGGAAAATAAAGATTATATCGGAAAATTTAGTTTTGATGGCAAAGTTCGTGATTAAATAGCGTACCAACCTTGGTTGGCAGCTTCATAGCCGCCAACCTAACCTTTTAGCTCTATGTTATAAAATTGAAATTTTTACTTTTTGGTACCTGTATGCGTCAATTTCTCTTATTCTTGTCACTCATTTCATTATTTCTATTTATTTCAACTGCTCATGCTGAAGATTCTGTGCAAGTTAAAATAGATCAAACCACCAAGCAAGAAACCATTGGTAGATTATTTTCTGCTGTAGAGCTGTCAATTGAGCAAAAACAGTATAAGAAGGCAATCGAATTATACCATCATATATTAGACCTTGATCCAACATTGGTTCAGATACGGTTTTCTTTGGCGGAAACTTATTTATTGCTTAAAAAATATGACCAAGCGCATTATCATTTTAAATTGGTATTGGCTCAGGAAATTCCTGCTCAAATAAGCCAAATAATTCGCAGACATTTAGCGTTTATTAATCGACAGAAAATTTGGCAATTTAGTTATGGGTTTAATGTCACTCCAGAAAGCAATATCAACCAAGGCTCAAATAATAAAGTCATATTTTTAGGCGGCCTACCTTTTACGTTAAATGACGATGCATTGGCTCAAAGCGGCGTTAATATAAATGCACATGGTGCTTTGCTTATTTCACCTAAATTAAGTGACAGTCTTTATGGCCATTTTAAAATATCTGCGTCAGGTAATTTTTTATCGGCCAGTAAGCAATTAAATTATAACCTTGGCAGTGAGCTGGGTTTAACCATTAAACAAAAAAGCGATAAATTTGGTGCTGGCTTGGCTTATAACGCACAATTTTTTAATCAAAAGCCATATTCTCAAAAACTTGGCATTTGGGCATTATGGGATAAATTGTTAACCGATAAACTAACTTGGGAAGGCCATATCTCGGCGAGTAATACCAGTTATAATAATGTTGTAGGCACAGATTATAATTTTAGACTTTACCAATCGATTCAATATGAACATAATGCCCAACTTGGCTTTAATCTCTCGCCAACCATCAGTTATAAAAAGTCACTTAGCCCACTAAATAGTAAACTAGGCTTCGGTTTGACGCTGGGTAGCCGCCATAGTTTAGCCTATGGTTTTACCATTAACACCAACTTATCAGCAGATTATAGCCAATATTTTGCCCAAAATACATTGTTTAACAAAAAGCGCAAAGACCTGGATATTGGCATCGGGCTTAAAGTTGCCAATAGCAAATTACGCATTTTTGATTTTGCACCTTATATACAATATCGGTTTCAATTGCGTAAAAGCAATATTGAATTGTATAATTACACCAATCACTCAGTCAGCTTTGGCCTTACGGCTCGCTTTTAGTGATTTGTAAAAACTTAAGGGACAGTTCGAATGGCTTTAAAAAATAATATAATACGAACTGGCCTTAATTCAACATTATGCGGCTTCTTCGGTATTGACTTTGGCGCTTTGTTGTAGGCTGCCGATCACGTCATTCATTCGGTCACCCAAATTGCCGATCTGTTCACCGGTTTTATCGGCTTCACTAAGAACCGTAGATGAAATTTCACCAACTGTGCTGGTTTGATCGGACACGGATTGTAAAATTTGAGTAAATTCATTGGTGCTTTGCGCCGCTTCTTGCACATTTCGGCTAATTTCAGCAGTGGCTGCACTTTGTTGCTCAATCGCGCGCTGAATTTCTCCGGTAATATTACCCATATCATCAACAATATCACCGATTTCACCGATCGAATTAACGGTGTCATTGGTTACCTGCTGAATGGTGGTAATTTGGTTCGAAATTTCGACCGTTGCATTGGCCGTTTGGTTAGCAAGATTTTTAACCTCAGATGCCACCACAGCAAAGCCTTTGCCAGCATCTCCAGCACGGGCGGCCTCAATTGTTGCGTTTAAAGCTAGCAAGTTCGTTTGTTCGGCAATGTCTGAAATCAATTTAACCACATCGCCAATTGCAGTAGCGCTAGAAGCCAATGTTTTAACGGTTTCATTGGTTTGTGTTGATTGTGATACTGCATTTTTGCTAATCACAGTCGAGCGCTCTACTTGTGTTGAAACTTCATTTAGTGAGCAAGATAATTCTTCCGAGGCCGATGCAATCATATTAATTTGCGATGAGATATTGGTAGCGTTGGTGTTGGCATTGTCTGTATGATCGGCCAAAATATCAATTACCCCATCAAGCCGAGTTGATTCGCTGCTCATATTGGTTGACTGTTTGGATACATTTGAAACCACTGACTGAACCTGATTTTCCAAATCATTGGCAATGGTGTTTAATTCTTCTGATCTATCTTTTGACGCTTGAATGCGATTGTTTTCATCCTGTTGCTTCAATTTTGCAACTTCTGCATTATTTCGGTCAAATACCTCCAAAGCACGCGCCATATCTCCGACTTCGTCTTTTTGTTCTTTCGCAGGAATGTTGAAGCCTATTTCACCTTCTGCACTTCGTTCCATTAGCGCAACCATCGCCGATAGGGGTTTTGAAATAGAGCGGCCAATCACCAAACCAAAGCCAACAATAACAAGTAAAATAATACCAATTCCACCTAATATTAGTATGGTAAGTTGTTCATCGCTTTGTAATCTAACTTTTGCAACTTCAGTCAATTTAACATCTGCAGCGACATGTAACTTTTGGAAGTTTGGTTTTAGCATTGCAAATTTTGTTTCAAAATCAGCCAATATTTCATCGAGAATAACAGCCTCTTTAGTATAGGCTTTAAATCCTCTAAAATAACCGTCTAAAAACTTTCCAAGTTCTTTACGTTGGGTTTTTTCTAAACCGCGGCTATAAAAATATCCCTTAGCGTCAGACCTTGCAGCAGCAACACGCCCAATATATTTCTTAGTATGAGTAACCAAATAATAGGCTTCATAACGCCTCATCCGATTAAGCGCTGCATTAATTTTAGGCAACCGACCAATTTTCAAAACTTTATTTTCAAATATTGTCGCTGCTTCGACAAAACTTTTATGCATGCCTTCAGTTTCATTGAAGCCTAATTTTGTTTGTTGCTCAACCAGTCTTGCAAAGGCTTCATCAATGGCCTTGCCATTTTCAACCAAAATGTTAATTTCATTATCAACCGCCTCTGCCCCAGGTAGGTTTTTCATCCGCTCAAGTGATTTAATTAGTTTTTGCAGCTTTGCTTTAACCATATCGGCAAAGCCAATTTCTTTTTTAACAAAAAATGCTTGGCTAAGATTGGCAAATTCTAAAAACTCTTTATTTAAATTAATGGTTTGAGTACCTAAAAAATTAACCTGCTTTTCTTGTTCTGCAAATTTTTCTGTTTCGATTTTTTGAAAATATGTCAAACCCGAAATGGCAAACATTGCAATGATTGCAATCACTACAAGGGCATTAATTCGCGTTGCAATTTTAAAAGATGAAAAAAGCGCAGGTTTAGGCCCTTGCCTCTTTTTTAGAGGCAATTTTAACTTGCTAGCCATATCCATTAACTTTTTAAAAAACATATTAGACATTTACAAATCCAAACTAGTGGTTAATTGGTTCTAAAGAATTAGACCTAACTTTGGATCAATAAAGTTAATGATTTGCTACTATTGGATAAGAAATTGCCAAAATGGCCTAATTAATAGCCATAAACGTATAATCCACTAAAATATTAGCAAATTAACTCGATTTACTAGAAGATATTCCCATAACAACCCAATATTATAGCAATAATTATTTAGGTGCACGTTTGGATAGTATGCGTTGCAAGGTTCTTCTATGCATATTTAGCCGCCTTGCAGTTTCGGAAACGTTACGATTGCACAATTCATATACCCGCTGAATATGTTCCCATCGAACACGGTCAGCGCTCATTGGATTGATTGGCGCAACTGCATTTTCACCAGGTAATGCCATTAGCGCCGTATAAACCTCATCGGCATCCGCAGGTTTCGCTAAATAATCAATAGCACCAAGCTTTACTGCACTAACTGCCGTTGCCAAATTGCCATAACCTGTCAGCATAATGGTTTTACTGTCTGGTCTCATTTCCTTCAGCTCGGCAATAACATCCAATCCGTTGCCATCACCTAAGCGCATATCTACTACCGCAAAGGCTGGTGGGTTTTGCTTTATCATTACTAAGGCTGCTGCAACCGTGTCGGCGCTTTGGGTTTTAAACCCACGTTGCTCCATTGCCCTTGCAAATCGGTTTAAAAACGGCAAGTCATCATCAACCAATAACAGCGTTTTGTCTTCCAATGTGTCTATATTTCTCATACTCTTTACCTATCTTTATGCCTTAACGATTTTTATATCGCTTGCATCTAAGCCTGACCAATCAGCTCAAAGTCACTACGGCGCCATTTTAAATTTATATGCGCACCTGGCAATTGTCCATATTTTTTACCAAATTCAATCATTGGTTTGCTCGAAATTTTATTCCCTACTAGCATTCTTGCGCCTGACCTTTCAAGCACTGTTTTTGCAATAAAAAAACCAAGTCCCATGCCATGATATTCACCACTTTGCATACTTGTTGTGCTAGCTTTACGACTTGAAATAAACGGCTCGCCTAATTGGTCTAGAATCTCGTCACTAAAACCTGCCCCGTCATCTGCAATATGAATGCACACGGCTTTATCAGACCATGCAAGCTCAATAATAACTTTTGAGTTGGCGAACTCAGCAGCATTATTTATCAAATTACCCAAGGCATATAAAAATGCTGGATTCTGGCAAAGAGTTGGCGCTGGAGAATCATTTTCTATATATATCTCAACTGCAATATCAATTTCTGCCATGCGATGACTTGAAATTAAATTATCCATCATTTCAGTGATTTCAAAGTCTAAAAAACTATCATTAATTTCATTTTTGCGCAATTGCAAGTCGGCCAATATACTGCGACATCTGGTTGCTTGGCTCATTAACAGCTCAAGATCTTCATTGACTTCAGGGCGGTCTTTCAGCTCTATCTTTAACTCTTTAGCGACTAAGGTTATGGTTGATAGCGGTGTGCCTAATTCATGCGCTGCGGCAGATGCCAACCCATCTAATGCCGATAATTTTTGCTCACGCTCTAGCATGAGTTCCGTTGCGCTTAATGCTGCAAACATGGCATGAGATTCATTTGAAATTTGCCGAATATAGATGGCTAAAAATAGCATAACCAGTATAACCGAACTCCATAAGCCGATCAAATATAGATCTGGCACCGAAAATGCACCAGTATTTGACCAAGGTAACGGCTCATAATAAATGCCTAAAATAGAGATCACAAAAACTGCTAGTAACCCTAAAAATATGGTAAAGTTTCGTGGTAATATGGTTGCTGAAACACAAACTGGCACAATGAACAAGAAAATAAACGGGTTTTGCAAACCGCCAGTAAAGTAAAATATGGTAGATAATTGCAAAATATCATAGGCCAACAATGATGTTGCATAAACTGGCTTTAAGCGATTGCTGGATGGGAATAATAACGCCAGTGTAATGTTTAAATTAGCTGATAAAATGATTGGCACAAAGCACCAAATTATAGGTAACTCAAACTTTAAAAAGTAATAAACAAAGATAATGGCACCAGTTTGTCCAAAAACAGCAAGCCAGCGCAAACGAATTGATGTCGCCAATTTTAGATGGCGGCTGGTTTCAAATTTTTCATCACTATTATTGGTTTGATCGGGCCAGATAATCGACACCATTTTGTTTCACTTTGTCAGTTACTTCATATCGTGTGATGATACGGGGGTCTAATGGTTTGAGCAAGTTATTTACCATTAAACATGTGTATATTTAGACAAAATTAATAAGTTGCGACAAGCTGTCATCTTGCAAAATATCAATTTATTGCCTATTTTAAAAACTGAATTTAACCAATGTGGGAAATGACGATGTCCAAAACAAAAGTAATTACATCTTTGGTGGCAATATTAGTAATATTAGTAGGTGCAGGGCTTTATGTTAGCTTTACCCCTAAATTATTTGATAAGCCTGTTGCAACAAGTGCCTCAATTGGTGGTGATTTCACTTTGGTTGATCATCACGGTAAAATTGTTACTCAGGATGATTATAAAGGCATTAAAAAAATTATATTTTTTGGCTTTACCAACTGTCCAGCGGTTTGCCCAACCGAACTTTATAATATTGCAACAAGTATGGAAGAAATTGGCGCGGAGAATGCTAAAAAATTCCAAGTATTATTTGTATCAATCGACCCCGAATATGATACACCTGAGAGAATGAAAGAATATGTCACGGCTTTTGATGATCGCTTTATTGGTCTGGTTGGAGATGTGGCTCAAACCTCAAAAATTGCCAAAGCTTTTAGAATTTATTATGCTAAGGTGCCTGTTAAGGATAGTGAGCTTGGTTACACGATGGATCACAGCGCCTATACTTATATAATGGATGAGAATAACAACTATCTTGCCCATATGTCTCCCAATAGTGAAATTGAGGATATGGTCAAAATATTAAAAAAGTTTCTATAATTCAAATTAGAAGCCCATTAAGAGAATAGAGTGACTATTTGTGATAAAATTACCCGATTTTCTGTTTAACAATCAAAAGAATAGTAAATCATCTCGTAAAGTTACTGAGTTTAACATCGAAAGTGAAGATCGGGTCTTTCAGATATCATTGCGGCGTCATAAATCTGCAAAGCGCATGATTTTACGCCAAGATGTTGCTCATGGTGGGTTTAAATTAACCATACCCGAACGGGGCACTATCGCGGCTGCCAAACAATTTTGTTATCAAAACTTAACTTGGATTGAAAATAAGTCACTCAACAACCAAGATATTGTAAAGTTTCAGCATGGGAAATCAATTCCCTTACGTGGACAGCCCTATAATTTGATATTCTTATCACAATTGCGCGGTAAAACCCAAATATCTGATGATAGCATTACCGTCACTGGCGGTACTGAATTTGCACCACGGCGCTTGCTAAATTTTCTCAAAGCTGAGGCTAAAACAGACATTATGCGAGCCATTGAAAAATATGAGCCGCTGCTGAATGTCAAGCATAACAAGGTAACTGTGCGTGACACCACAAGCCGCTGGGGCTCCTGCTCTGCCTCAAAGGCATTGTCCTTCTCGTGGCGGCTGGTTATGGCGCCAAGCCCTGTACTGGATTATGTGGTCGCGCACGAGCTTGCGCATATATTAGAGATGAACCATTCAACCAAATTTTGGGCGCATGTTGCGCGCGTTTGCCCTGATATGAAGCAAAGTCAAACTTGGTTAAAAGTTAGGGGTGGTCAATTGCACCAATTTCATGTTAAGTAGTTTTACTTTGCAACTATTACCGAATGAATTATGACCAAACTTAAAGCCATTGTTCCTGGCTTGGGCCTGACTATTTTGTTGGCCGCCCTTACCGCCTTACAACCCCTGTCGACAGACATGTATTTACCATCCTTATTAAATATTGCAGCGGCCTTCAATACCGACATGGCACATGTTCAGCTAACTTTATCATTATTTCTAGTTGGGTTTGCAGTGGGGCAAATATTTTATGGGCCATTTGCTGATAAATATGGCCGAAAACCTGTATTATTGGTTGGAATGGCCATTTACATGGTTGGCACTTTGGTTTGCATCAACGCCGCTACAATTGAATATTTGGTGATTGGTCGGTTGTTACAGGCTTTTGGTGGTAGCGGGCCAATCGTCTTAGCGCGCACCATTGTCCGCGATATGTTGAAAGGGCCTGCTGCAGGTAAAATGCTTAGTCTTATGGGGTTTATTTTGGGTTTTGTACCGATGATTGCACCTATATTTGGTGGCTATCTAGAAACTGCTTTTGGGTGGCAGTCGCATTTTTATGTGTTTTTAATTTGTGCAACACTTCTAGGGATTGCCGTTATCTTATTTCTGCCTGAAACCAATCAACATAAGACCCGCGAAACCCTCACCCCCATTGCTTTTTTTAAAATATATAATGGCTTGCTTTCAAGCAGTGTTTATCGCTTTTTTATCTCGCGCATTGCATTAACTTATGGCGGTATGTTTGCCTTTATTTCAGGCTCTTCATATTATGTCCAAACACGTTTTGAATTGACGCCTGAGCAATATGGTTTTACCTTTGCTAGTGTGGTTGTTGGTTACATGTTTGGCACATTAGCTGGTGCAAATTTGGCCATGAAATTGGGCACCTACAAGGCCATTTATTATGGCACTTGTCTTCAAGCCATTGGTGGCATATTGATGGTTGGTTTACATTTAATTGGCGTTTATCATGTGGCGCAAGTCGCCGTTCCAATGTTTTTGTTTCTAGCTGGTGCTGGGTTTGTATTGCCACAATCCCAAGCAGGTAGCATGAGCGACTTTCCGCATAAGGCTGGTGCAGCATCGTCACTTGCGGGGGTGTTTCAAGTTGGGGTTGCAGCAATATTTGGCACTTTAACAGGTGTGTTGATTGAAGATTATATCCTAATCATGCCAAGTATTATAGTCGTGCTTGGAATCATCAACTTTATACCGAGCTTTACAAGTCGGAACAAACAACTTTAATTCAGTTTTTAAACAAACTTTATTTATATGACTTAAAGATTGAAGGACTGGTCGATTGATCAAAATCTTTGATTGGACGGCCTGTTTAATCCGCGATATTGATCTATTTTGGCTGAAGTTTAGAGAAATAGATGAACAGATTTTTAAGCTATGGTGCACTGCATTTTGCAGTGTTTAATTGGGGTGCATCGGGCATTATGGCGCAGTTACTTTCTCTGCCATCAGCAGGTTTGGTAGTTTACCGCTCCTTCATTGCCTTAGCAATATTGTTGATCTTCAATCAAGTTATCAAATCTAATTCTGCCCTTAGCACGCGCGATCGGCTTTATATGCTGTTTACAGGGTTGATATTGGGCATCCATTGGTGGTGCTTTTTCTCAGCCATTCAATATTCTACCGTATCTATCGGCCTTATTTGCATTTCTTCTGCACCTATTTTTATCGCTTTCATTCAGCCTTTGGTTAGCCGGACATCACTTAAAGGATCGCAACTAATCTTGGGCATAGTCTCGGTTTTGGCACTGATCATCATTTATAAATTTGAAACGAATTACACTTTGGGCATCTTGCTGGGCATTGCTGCGGGGTTTTTAGACGCTGTCTATACCGTGCTTGCTAGTAAAACCAACCGCAATATTTCAAGCACCAGCGCCACGCAATATCATATGGCAGGTTCTGGCTTGATAATCTTTGTATTTTACAGCTTTAGTGAGCCGAATTGGCAGTGGCTGGCGCTTCAAAATATGACCGATATTTGGGGTGTATTATTTCTGGGTGTCATCTGCTCTGCTATGGCGCTGTCACTTTATATCTATGCCATCAAACATCTCAGCGCATTCACTGCTGCGTTGTCGCTCAATTTAGAGGCGGTTTATGGCATCATCTTAGCGCTTATTATTTTTGGTGAACGCGAATATATGTCAGCAGGTCTTTATTTTGGTGCGAGCATTTTAATTGGCTGTGTGGTGATTGACGGGCTTTTAAGTCGGAAAACTGTGTCAAATATATCAGCATCCAAATCCATTTAAGATAAACTTAGGCAACAACTTGAATTATAAATATATTCATCCTTTACTAGCTTATATTTTTATATATTTAGGCAGTAATTATGATTAGAAGCTTTTTTGAATATTATAAACCTCATAAAATATTGTTCTTTTTAGATTTTAGCAGCTCGGTATTATTGGGTATTTTTGAGTTGGCCTTTCCAATTGCGGTTATCTGGTTTTTAGATAACCTGCTACCGACGGGTGACTGGCCGCTTATTATTCTAATTGCTGTGGGTTTGTTTGGCGTATATTGCTTTAACGCATTTCTGCTTTATGTGGTTAATTATTGGGGGCATGTGCTGGGTATTTTGATTGAAACAGAAATGCGCCGAAAATGCTTTGAACATTTGCAAAAGCTTTCATTCAGCTTTTACGACAGCCAAAAAACTGGCCATTTATTGGCACGTTCTACCAAGGATTTAGAGCAAATAGGCGAGCTTGCCCATCATGGTCCTGAAGATGTCTTCACCGCCTTAATGACTTTTTTTGGGGCGTTTATTTTAATGCTATATACCAATGTGCAATTGGCTATGTTGTTATTTTGCGTCGTGCCTGTCATTGTTTGGACAACCGCCCGTTTTGGCAATAAACTAAAATCCACATGGTTGCAAATATTGGCAAAGATTGGGGTTTTTAACGAGCGGATAGAAGATAATATTGGCGGCATGCGGGTGGTGCAATCTTTTGCCAATGAAAGCCATGAAAAAGCATCCTTCGCCAAAGACAATATCCATTATAAAGACTTAAAGTTGGATGCTTATCGCCATATTGGTATAAGCGCATCGGTATTTTATGCCAGCACGCGAATCGTACAATTAATTGTGCTGCTATTTGGCAGTTATTTGGTAATAGAAGGCAATTTAACCCATGGTGAATTTGTTGGTTTCCTGCTGTTGGTTGGCGTTTTCATTCGCCCAGTGGAGAAAATTTCTTCTGTATTAGAATCCTATACCAATGGCATTGCGGGCTTTATCCGCTATAAAAACTTGCTTGACATCCAGCCCGATATTATTGATCAGCCAGATGCTAAAGATTTGGTTGATATTAGAAATAGCATTATATATGACAATGTAAATTTCACTTATGATGGCAACTCAGACATTTCTGATGGCAACTCAGATATTTTGCAAAATATTAACCTTGAGCTTGAAATTGGTAAAACCACCGCCTTTGTTGGCCCATCTGGTGCAGGCAAAACCACAATTTGCAGCCTATTGCCACGTTTTTATGAGGCAACCAGCGGCACTATAAGCATTGATGGCGTTGATATTCAAAAGCTTACTTTGGCAAGCCTGCGTAAGAAAGTTGGGGTTGTTTCACAAGACACATTTTTATTTGGCGGCACGATAGGGGAGAATATCGCTTATGGTAAACTAGACGCGACCAAAGCTGAAATTATGCAAGCCGTTGAAAAAGCTAGACTTAGTGATGTAATTGCAAAATTAGAAAATGGCCTTGATACAGTGGTTGGTGAGCGCGGGGTGAAATTATCGGGCGGTCAAAAACAACGGGTTGCCATTGCGCGAATATTTTTAAAAAATCCAAATATTTTAATATTAGATGAGGCCACTTCGGCGCTTGATAGCGTGACTGAAGCGGAGATTCAAAAATCATTGTTAGAGCTATCAAGTGGCCGCACGACCTTGATCATCGCACACCGTCTGGCAACCATTAGCCATGCCGATAAGATTATTGTAGTTGACAATAGTAAGATTGTCGAGATGGGCAATCATGCAGAATTGTTGGCCAACCAAAGCGCCTATAGCAGATTGTATGGGGCGCAAAATTTCGGTTAATTTGCCAATATTTTATATATTGATTTTCAAATCAATAGCCCCCACAATGGCATGGATTTAATGCAAACTCACTTTTATCAAATAGGAATGTCTCATGTTATTTTGGATTTTTGCTGGCTTGGCTGTTTTTTTAATCAATATTTATTTGCCCGCAGCACTTTATTTGCCAACCGAGGGTTTTAAACGTCACATTGGGCCTAGAGATGAGATGCCAGAGCCTGGCATTATGGCCAATCGCGCTAGACGTGCATTAAAAAATTATCAAGAGAATATTCCATTTTTCCTTACCTTTGGTATTTTAGCACTGATCATTGAGGATGCCAATATGCAATATGCCATTTGGGGTGCACAAGCATTTGTAATTTCAAGGTTTTTCTATACCCTATTTTATCTGTACCCAATATCGCTAATGCGTTCCACCATGTTCACAATCGGGTTTTTAGGTATGATGCTTATGGCTTATGCGTTAATTTAGCATATTATGAATTTCTTGTATGCTAATTATATAAACTTGAACTCTAACCCCTAGGTCTTATCTTTGCTCAAATGAAAAAAATTAAAATTACCGCCTATGCAATAATGGGCCTGTTAATTCTGTTAGTAGCGGGCGGAATTAGCATCGATTATTATATCAAAAGTAGCCATGCGATGAATAAAGATCAAATTCAAAAGTCAGCACAATTTAATGGCAAAATATTCGTCAACGCCACCCCAGCAGCGCCTGAGGGCATTGGGTTATTGCCTAAAATAATCAAACAAATGATGTTTGATAAACAACAACCAACCATTCCGCAAAGCCCAGTTCCTGTGGTGGAAATAACCCGCGCTCAACTTGACAACCTGCCTAAAGACGAGACTGTTTTCTTTAAACTTGGGCATTCAACCTTATTATTATGGCTTGAGAATGAATTTTGGCTGATTGACCCAATGTTTTCTGACCGCGCATCGCCTTTTGGCTTTATAGGACCTAAAAGATTTCACCCAACGCCAATAAATGTAAATGCATTGCCCGCAATTAAAGGGGTTATCTTATCGCACAACCATTATGACCATTTGGATGAGGCCAGCATTAAAAAGCTGCATAAAATCACCGAGGCTTTCTATATGCCATTGGGCATTGGTGCGGATTTGATAAAGTGGGGCGTCCCCAGTGCCAAAGTACGTGAATATGATTGGCATGAGGGGGTAACGATAGGCGATATTAGCCTGACGGCGACCCCTGCTCAGCATTTTTCTGGCCGTGGATTATCAGACCGCAACCAAAGCCTTTGGGCAAGTTGGGTTATTAAAACCAGTAAAAGCACTCTATTTTATAGTGGGGATAGTGGATATTTTGATGGTTTTAAAACCATTGGTAAAACCTATGGCCCATTTGATTTGGCCTTTATGGAAGCTGGTGCTTATAATACGCTTTGGCCTGATGTTCATATGACGCCAGAACAAACCGTTCAGGCATATTTGGACTTAAACGCAAAGCTGTTGGTACCAATTCACAATAGTACATTTGACCTGTCAGTGCATACTTGGTTTGACCCTTTAGAGCAAGTTACAAAAATCTCCGCCAATAAAGGCGTCAACTTATTGGTGCCAAAAATGGGTGATGCGGTTCGTCTGAATAATTTGCCAACACTCGAATATTGGTGGCGCGATATTATGTAGGGCGCCATAAAGCCATATATACAGGTGGTTTGAGCAATTATTGGAGATTTTTGATTAACCTATTAACCATTATTCTTTGTTAGCGAGCAGTGATTCTTGCTCGCTGTTTATCTTTCATTAACCATGTTAAAATGGATAATAACTCCTGTTTACTGTTAAACTTTAGCAACTTCAATAATTACATTACCCACTTTGTGGCCTTGACCAACATATCTAAACGCATTGACAATTTGCTCTAATGGATATGCTCTATCGATAATTATTTTATAGACACCTGCCTCAAATAACGTGGTTAGGTGCTTCAAGTCAGCCACTTTATCTGCCACGGGCCGCATTCCTGCAGGAAAAAATACAGCCTTTTTGCCATTAAACATTTTAGTCCATAACATTGTTATTAAAATACCGACGGACGGTTTGGTTGTCATATAAAGGCCATTTTTTACTAGAATTTTTTTACATTGACTGAAAGACGATTTAAATACCACATCAAAAACCACATCATAACATTGGTTCATTTTGACGAAATTCTGTTTTTTATAATCAATCACATGGTCAGCACCTAAGGATTTAACCAAATCAACATTTTTACTACTGCATACAGCTGTAACCTCGGCACCATAATATTTAGCGAGTTGCACTGCTAGTGTGCCGATGGAACCTGACGCACCAATGATGAGTATTTTTTGCCCTGCTTTTATTTTAGCCATATCGCGTAAAAATGGCAATGCAGTCAGCCCCGCATAACAAAAAGACGCGGCTTCATGAATGCTAAGGGATGGGGGTTTTATGCTGATAATGCGTTGCTCAGAAATACAGATATACTCACAGTAACAACCATTGCAAGTTGCGATAATCTGATCATCAACTTTAAAATTTTCAACGCCTGTACCAACGGCCTCGACAATGCCCACCAATTCACAACCGAGCAAGGTGTTTTTGGGTTTGAACAACCCATTATTTAGACGAATAGCCCACATGGATGCGCTTAAATAGAAGCAATCCGCAGGGGTAACCGTTGTAGCAATAACCTTTATCAACAGCTCACCTGCTTTGGGTGTTGGCTTATTCATGTCGGTAAATTCAAGATTATCTGGTGTGCCATAGTTTTTATAGATAACTGCTTTCATCATTTCTCCTTTGAAATTTTAAACATAGAAACCCCTTCACAGCCCATATATGGGTGTGATAATTTTTATAGGTGGTCAAATTAATACGGGCTAATCTGTAGGGTCGTAAATAAATACGTCATCAAGTGGCACGGCAAATATGTGAGCGATGTGAAACGCAAGCTCTAACGAAGGGGCATATTTGGCTTGTTCTATCGCAATGATGGTTTGCCTTGCCACGCCGACCTTTTCGGCCAAGGTTTTTTGAGTCATTTCACCAGCCATAAAGCGTAATTTGCGAATGTTATTACTAACGCGTTGTGTGGCCATCTTAAAAACCCTGCCGGTAAAAATAAAGTTTGGCAACATCGCCTAGAATATTGGCAACAAACATTGACAATATAATACCGACAAACACCATATAGGCCACTGAACCATAAGCCAAAAACCCCATGCAAACAACCATTCCAATGCTAAAAGCTACCAAGATTAATTGCATGCCTTTTAGCTCAATCTGTTTGTCGCGCTCATCGCTTAAATAATCCGCCTTACTGTTGTCTGGGTTGATAATGGCATAAATGATGCTAAACAGAATTTGAGCAATGATTGAGACAATAATACTGCCGCCAATCAGCCAGAATGTGCTTTGACCGACCAACGCATTGGCACCTTGCCCATTAAACTCACCTGCTAAATAATAGTCATACATATAATAGCAATAAATCCCCATCGCAATGAAGGCGGTGATTAGTGAAACATAAATTCGTTTTTCTTGATAGGACATATTTAACCCTTGTAAAGACGGCATAATACCAGTTGAGATTTAGTCAATGTAATGTTTAAGTTACACATTGTCAAGTTTAGATTACATCAAAATTGTAATTTTACTCTTAACCTGACACTAGCCAAGCTATTTTAAATTAGTTCTGAGTTTTTTTACCTCCCTGCATTACAGTGAGCGCGAGCAGTTCAGGCATATTTAGACTTAAACGCAAAGCTGTTGGTACCAAAAATGGGGGATGCGGTTTGTCTGAATAATTTGCCAACACTCGAATATTAGTGGCGCGATATTATGTAAGCAATTCATGTTTCAATCTTTTTAAAATTGAATTACGGCTGCTTGCAAGAAAGTAACCAAGCATTATTGATTAACGATGCTGGTCGATTAAAATTGGATTGCCATCTGGGTCAATTAGCGTAAAGCTTGCGGGGCCTTGGCTATTTGTTTCTGCTTCACTGGTTAGCTCAATACCTGCTTGTTTAAATGAAGTTTGAATATCTCTGATATCGTCAAATTCGGCCAGCTCTGCGCAATCAGAATCCCAACCTGGATTAAAAGTCAGCATGTTTTTTTCAAACATCCCTTGATACAGACCAATAAGGGTGGTGCCATTGCGCATGACTACATAATTTTGTTCTATGTTGCCGCCCGATTGTGTAAAACCAAGTTTTTCATAAAATGCTTTTGAGATATCAAGGTCTTTGACCGTTAAGCTGGTTGAAAATGCACCTAATTCCATTATTCTCTCCTGTAAATTATGAGTGCTCACATAACGCCTAAAAAGCCGCATATACAAGCAGTTTTGAGTAATCATATTATAAAATATGGTTTAGTCTTAATGAAATGCCATAAAATTCAACAGCTTTTCTTCACCAAATTTGCTAAATTTTACGATGCGGGATTTTTCGGATCGCGTTGCCCAGCCCAGCGTTTCAAATTTGGTTAATAATGCCGCGCCTAACCCACCTGCAAGATGAGGCCGT
>JADGDI010000002.1:36490-46368 GCA_016744975.1 Hyphomicrobiales bacterium
GGCAAGGCAGGTCGATCTTTTTTGCTGCTCAAGCAATGTCATATTAATGCCGAACCGATCAAAATATTCTATACCTTTTTGAGTAACCTTCACGCTTTTACCATCTTCAACTAATAATGCTTGCATTATAAAAGCATCAAACATTTTAACCGCAAGGTCGCCTGCTAAATGGTCATAACAACGCCTTGCCTTACGAAGTGCAGGCTCTTTTGGCCCTGTCCTAATCCTTTGCGGGGCTAAATCCGCTGCAACATTGGTTATTTTTTCTAGTAATTCGGCAATTTCAAGACTGGCTAGACGGTAATATTTATGCCGCCCTTGTTTTTCTACTTTTAGAAAGCGCCCAGCAACTAGTTTTGCCAAATGTGAGCTTGTGGTTTGTTTGGTAACACCCGCTTCTGCCGACAACTCTGTGGCAGTTAATGCACAGCCGCTAATCAATGCGGTTAAAATATTCGCACGTGCAGGATCGCCAATTAAAGCTGCAATACTGGATATGTCTGGGCCTAATTTCATAGTTCGAGCTTAAGCGAACCATTTAAACCTGTCAATCTGCTAAATGTGGCTAACCTACAGGAGGGTAGAATGTTATTAGATTATTTATATAAGAACTTTGTAACGGAAACAGAGTTTTGTCACCAAGCCAAAATATGCAAGCAACAATTGATTGACCTGCAAAAAGCCAAGCTAATACCATTGGCTAGCTATAAATTAGAAGTAAATCTGGATTGCCAGTCATTTACTGGAAAATTTAAACAGACCGCTAATTATCATTTCTACCACCCCAATTATATCAATTGGTATCAACTAACTTTACTTCATCATATCACCAACAAACAATCCGCCATGGCTATGTTTCAAACTGCATATGAGACAGCCCAGCAGGATTTTATTTGTTCAGATAGTGGTACTCAGATCATACAGATATACGATTCTAAACAATGGGCTCTAAACTCAATTGAAGAAACTTGGCAACATTTTACCAATGGTACCTACGGCCTTTGTACAGTGAGCGGTTTGCCAAATCATATATTTTTAAAACATATTCATGGAGAATTCATAAAATACATCATTTCAAAAAATTCACCTCATGAAATTTCGACTGGTGACGCCAAGTTATTAAATAGCTCGGTCAACATATTGGATGAAGTTACTGCACCATTTGCAGATCATGAGCGAAAAACTACCTCCCGCCAACTAAACATTATTAATGTTCGCAAACAATATTTTAACCTCTAGAAATAACATTGAGGCGCTTGCAACTGCAAGCTTGCCTATGTGAATTGGCAACAAAAAAGCCGTTGGTTGGTACCAACGGCTTTAAATTATATTCGGATCTCGTCTAAGACTTAGTCTTGTTCGCTATCGTCTACGTCTTTTAATGACAAGCTCATTTTGCCGCGATCGTCAATTTTAACCAATTTAACTTTGATTTTTTGACCTTCTGACAAATGATCAGATACATTTTCAATGCGTTCTTTGGAGATTTGTGACTTATGCACCAAACCATCTTTAGAGCCGTAGAAATTAACAAATGCACCATATTCCATCACTTTAACAACTGTACCGTCAAACACTTTGCCAACTTCAGGGTCAACCGCGATGCCTTTAATCCAGTCCATAGCCGCTTCAATAGAAGCTGCATCAGAGGATGCCACTTTTACAATACCATCATCATCAATGTTGATTTTAGCGCCCGTTTGCTCAACGATTTCACGGATCACTTTACCGCCAGCACCAATCACTTCACGAATTTTATCGACCGGGATTTGAATGGTTTCAATGCGTGGTGCAAATTCGCCCATTTCATCGCGTGTGGTATCAATCGCTTTGGCCATTTCATCTAGAATATAATGGCGACCGCCTTTGGCTTGCTCTAATGCTTTGCCCATAATCTCTTCGGTAATACCGCCGATTTTAATGTCCATTTGCAAAGAAGTAAGGCCTTTAATTGTACCTGCAACTTTAAAGTCCATATCACCTAGGTGATCTTCATCACCAAGAATGTCAGAAAGCACGGCATAATCGTCACCTTCTTTAATCAGACCCATTGCAATACCAGAAACTGGACGTGCAATCGGCACACCAGCATCCATTAGCGCCAAAGAAGTACCACAAACAGAAGCCATTGAAGATGAACCGTTAGATTCAGTAATTTCTGACACGATACGAATGGTATATGGGAATTCATCTTGAGTTGGCAATAATGGGTGGATTGCACGCCATGCTAATTTACCATGGCCGATCTCGCGGCGGCTTGTACCGCCCATACGGCCCGCTTCACCAACAGAATATGGCGGGAAGTTATAATGCAGCATGAAGCTTTCTTTGCGCGTGCCTGTTAGTTCATCAACATATTGCACATCATCGCCTGTGCCCAAAGTTGCAACCACAATCGCTTGGGTTTCACCGCGGGTAAACAATGCAGTACCATGAGTACGTGGCAAAATACCAACTTTGGCTTCAATCGCACGGACTTTATCCAATGCGCGGCCATCAATGCGTTTGCTAGTCGATAGAATGTTACCACGAACAATCTTTTTCTCTAGGCCTTTAAAGGCTTCAGCAACTTGCAATTTACGGTCAGCATCGCCATCGATATAATCGGCAAATTCAGCCATTGCAATGGCTTTGGCCTCGCCAACAGCAGCGGAACGTTCAGCTTTGGTTTGAATGTCATAAGCAACCCGCAAAGCAGCTTCGCTCAATGTTGTGATTTTAGCAACAATCTCGCTATTATCAATTTCAACCATTTCGCGAGGTGTGCGCGCGGCGTTTTCTGCCAGTGCAATAATCGCTTCAAGTACAGGTTGGAATGATTTATGACCTGCCATAACCGCGCCAAGCATAATGTCTTCTGGCAATTCTTTGGCTTCAGATTCAACCATAAGCACGGCATCATGCGTACCAGCTACCACTAGCTCTAATTCGCTTTCTTCTAGGTCTTCAAAAGTTGGGTTGATGATATATTCACCATCTTTATAGCCAACTTTTGCAGCGCCAATTGGACCCATAAATGGAATACCTGAAATGGTCAAAGCAGCCGATGCACCAATAAGCGCAGGAATGTCTGGGTCATTTTCAAGATCGTGGCTAAGCACGGTGATAACCACTTGAGTTTCATTTTTAAAGCCATCAACAAATAATGGGCGGATAGGACGGTCAATAAGGCGACAAATTAATGTTTCGCGCTCAGTCGGGCGGCCTTCGCGTTTAAAATAACCACCTGGTATTTTACCAGCAGCATAGGCTTTTTCTTGATAATTTACAGTAAGGGGGAAGAAGTCCTGACCGGATTTTGCTGTTTTAGCTGCAACCACTGTTGCAAGGATTGTGGTGTCACCATATGTGACCATAACCGCGCCATCAGCTTGACGGGCAATGTTACCAGTTTCTAGGGTAAGCGTGCGGCCTTCCCATTCGATTTCTTGTTTATATATGTTAAACATGTTGTTTCCATTTCATATCCGCATACACATGATTGTGCAGTGGCGGGGTATATGTAAAAACCCCTTCAAACCTATGTTTGAAGGGGTCAGTTTTTTCTAACGGCGCAATTCTAAACGCTCAAGAAGGCTCTGATAACGCGCTTCGCTTTTTGAGCGGGCATAATCTAGAAGCTTACGGCGTGTCGCCACCATAACAAGCAATCCACGGCGTGAATGATTGTCTTTTTTATTGGCACGAAAATGATCTGTAAGATTTTTAATTCTTTCAGAAAGAATGGCAATTTGTACTTCAGGTGAGCCTGTGTCACCGTCTTTAATTGCATATTCTTTGATCAGTTCAGCTTTACGTTCTACAGTAATCGACATCATATTCTCCTTAAAAAAATAAGGCGTTTAAACGATATTAAACACCCGTTTTGGTTTTAAGCTTATTCCGTCACAATCACATATCGCAATTAAAGTCTGTTCATGTAAGCAAACAACTTCGCCAGTGATTGCAGAAATTGAACCTTGAGGGATTAGCTCGCGGCCCATTTTAAGCTCGTTTTTTTCACTTTGGTTTATGGCCAGCGCCGGGATGTCGTCCAGGGCGGTCTCCACCGAAATGAGAATGTCAGAGCATTCTGACAATTCGGCGCCACTATGGCTTATTTCACGCAATTTTTCTAGTGAAATCATCTGCGATTGGTTAAAGTGCCCAACTTTAACACGTTTTAAGTGGGTAACATGCGCGACAGAGCCTAATTCTTGCGCCAAATCCCGCGCAATTGAGCGAATATAAGTACCTTTGCCACAGGTGATGGTGAATTTTGCCGCATCTTTTGAACAAATCTCAACCAATTCCAGCTGATCCACCTGTATATCACGTGCTTTAAGTGACACTTCTTGGCCTGCCCGTGCCAAATCATAAGCGCGCTCACCATTAATCTTTATAGCACTAAATTTAGGTGGAATTTGCGAAATAAGCCCGGTGAATTTAGGTAAGGCCGCTAAAATTTCAGCCTCTAGTGGGCGGCACTCCGAGGTTGCGATCACATCGCCCTCTACATCATCGGTATCGGTCGCCTCGCCCCACTTTACGGTAAACTCATATTGTTTTTCGCCCTGCATCACATAGGGTACGGTTTTAGTGGCCTCGCCAAGTGCAATTGGCAAAAGGCCAGTTGCCAATGGGTCTAGCGTGCCACCGTGCCCAGCTTTTTGCGCACCAAAAATGGCCCGAACAATATTAACCGCTTGGGTCGAGCCAAGGTCATAAGGTTTATCAAGAATTACCCAACCATGAATAGGTTTCCCGCGTTTGCGTCGTGCCATTATTTTGTAAACCTTCTGTATAAACCACTGCATGGGCAACATTCTGGTTGCTTGCTACACTCCGTGGGCGGCTTCGGTTGGCAAGCGCCCAACTTTGTTGATTTCGCGAGTTATACTGTAGCTGGGGCGGATTGTCATCTTAGAATTATGCAAATTTCATAGTTTTTGCTCAACTCTATTATTGCGCCAACAGGTGTGATCAACAACTTTGTTATAAATTAAGCATAATAGTCATGTTTAAACATTCGCATTTTAATGAGATTAGGTTAAATTGGCTAAAATTCTAGGAGCTAGTCAATTTGTTTGAACCATTATTAAAAATTCTATCTAATTATAGCATATTCATTGCTATATTTATATTTAGTGGGGCGGTTTTTTGGTTGGTTGCAATCGCAACAATTAAGCGCAACTATATTCGAGCATTATTATTGGCTGCTATTGCATTGTTTATAATAGCATTTGGCGGTTATATATATAATTGGTTTTTAAAATTGGGTACTGACTCATTTAGCGAAACAGCAAATTTTGAGATAAAGGAAGCCATTTTTCTAACAAAAAACATCATTCTTGGTATCACCAGCGTACCAATGAGGGTATTTTTTGCTTCCATTCTAATGGGAATTTTTACCGCTATTGGAATTGAAGTTTTGCGCCGCATTATCCGGTTGTCAATTAAGACCGTCAGAATGATATTGGTTATATTTTTTATCCTATTAGCGGGATATGCTACTTATCAATTCTCGCAACTATTTCAGTCGAATATTACACTTTTTGATAATTTGAAAAGTAATTTTGATAGCCCGTTCAAGGTCTCTAAATCGAAGGCTGATGACTTGCAGGTTGTTGTTTACATTGGAGAAAGTACATCCCCATCAAATATGGGTATCTATGGTTATTTTAGAAAAACCACTCCCGTTTTATCAAAACTAAAAAGCGATAATGCTGGTTTTTTGATGTTTGAAACTGCATTTTCTTCACATACCCACACCGCTTTATCGCTGCTAGAGGCTTTAAGCTTACAAGCAGAAAAGCTTGATAAGCCCATGCCGATATTTGAACAAAAAAGAAATTCTATTACACGATTATTGAATAAAGCCAAAATTCATACGCAATGGTATAGTAATCAGTCTTCTTCGGGCGGTGTTCATGGCTACACCTCTATCATTGCTAATAAAGCAAATATCACCGACTATTCGGTTAAATATAAATTTAACACAAATTTAGAAGCGTTGCGTTTTGATCATGACTATATTTTTCCAGTCGTTGAAAAAATACTAAAGCAACAAGATAACCAAGTGGTTTTCTTGCATTCATATGCGGGACATGCGCCTTATGCAGATTTTATACCGAGTAAATTTTCAGTAAAAGTTGATGATAAGTTAGAAGCAATTGACGATGCTAGTTTATTTGGCAAATCTAAACGCTTGGGGTTAAAGCAAGAGTTAGAGCAATATGACGCGAGTATAAAATATATAGACTCAAATTTAGCGACTATTATTAAGCAGCTTGAAAATGCTGAAAAACCTAGCATATTCATTTATTTTTCTGACCATGGTGAATCTATTTATACGGGGAGAACCCATGATAGTGCGCGTTATGTCAATGATATGAGCCAAATTCCGTTGATTTTGCACTTTAACAAAGCTGCAAGAGACAGCAAACCAAAACTATTAGCCAAGCTGAAACAAGCAACAAAACAGCCTATTTATGCACCTCAAATCTCCACTTTAATATTGGATATATTTGGTGTTGAATATAGCCCAACCTTTGGCTTGCCAAAATTTGGGAGTGAATGGGGCGATGCGCCAATTTCAATTTTAGTTCGAGAAACTTTGAACGGTATATCACATATCCAACTTTCTGGCCGTGAAGACCTAAACGATAAAACACTAAAATTTGACCAACCAACCCAAGCCTGGAAACTTTCCCAAACGCTGAAAGAAAATGGTAAAACGCTGTGCTATGATGGTGTGAATAGCGTTGGCAATATGAACCGTGGTTTGCATGTGCTAAATTGCATTAAGTTAAACGCTCAGATGAGCAATGACCGTATATTTGTCACTAATAATGCTGCAAAAGTAACGGATGTTGATTTGGGCTTCATCATAGATGCTGCTAACCGAAAACATGCTAAAATATGGGTTGATATCCCTGATATTGACAGCCCAAATGGCTGTAACATATTTAAGAAACAATTGACTAAAACCGCCTTAAGCAATGCTCAATTACTATTAGAAATACCTAAAATATCCGCCTGTTCAAAGCAGTTAATCGGCATTAAAAATTTGCAATTGGGGTTTTATATTTCACCAGAATTGGCGAAAAATTGCAGTTTTGATGGTCAATGCGAGGCCTTAGAAAAGTATATTAAACAGATCAATGAGCAAAATTCAGCTGCGCAATTAATTGTTGATTTTGAGTTTTTAGAAGCTTTGAGCTTGGTTAATAATGCCAATAAGCTAGTATGGAATATCAAGTCCATTAATCAACATCAGATTGCAGAGATTGATGGTGCGCATATCAATATGATCAGTTATCCAATACGCAATGAACCAAATGATGGTTAAGAGGTGCGATATTAATCAGTGACTTGGTCCATTTCTTGACCGCTTATTAAACCCTCTTGCTCGCTTGTTATACCCTCTTGCTCGCTTGCCAAATCTTGCGCCACATGGGGGTTGTTTAGCACATCATTCATATGGGCATTATTATCAAAAGCGCTGTCTTTTTCAAAATTTAGCATTGGGACATGCTTTAAATTAATGCTTTTGGCTAGTAATGAGCGGATGAAGGGGATATGAGCGCGCGCAGCTTTTACCACTTTTTTGCTGCCTTTACCACCGAGTGGGATAATATAAGCCACGGCTTTTTTTAGGTCGGGGCTAACGCTCACTTCGGTAACGGTAATCACATGATTTTCAAGCACATCATCTTGAATTTTATGGCGGATAAATATTTCAGCAAGCTCGTGGCGTAATAGCTCACCAACGCGTAGTTGACGCTGTGATGGCGGTTTGCCAGCTCTGTTAACATTAGACATTTTTAATCCTCATCTATGCATAAACAAATAGCATGAACAGGTGACTGCTCATGCTATAGATTTAAGTTTGTTATAAACGACCTTAAGCTTCTAGCTTGCGCTCAATCACTTCAATTTCAAAACATTCAATCACATCATTGACTTTAAGGTCATGATATTTCTCAAATGCCATACCACATTCTTGGCCAACAGACACTTCTTTAACTTCGTCTTTGAAACGTTTCAAGGTTGATAATTTACCTTCGTGGATAACCACATCATCGCGCAACAAGCGTACTGATGAGCCACGGCGAACAATGCCTTCGGTAACTGTACAGCCACCAATTTTACCAAGTTTGCTAATGTCAAAGATTTCAAGAATTTTGGCATAACCAATAAAGTTTTCTTTAAGCGTTGGATCAAGCAGACCGCTCATTGCATCTCTCACATCATCAATTAGATTGTAAATGATTGAGTAATAGCGTATCTCATTGCCTTCACGCTCAGCTTGCAGCTTAGCTTGCGGGTTAGCCCGTACGTTAAATGCCATGATAATCGCATTTGAAGCAGCGGCCAGTTGCACGTCGGTTTCATTAATTGCGCCCACACCACTATGAATGATGCGTGCTTTAACTTCATCATTACCAAGCTTTGCCAGTGCACCTAAAATCGCTTCAACTGAGCCTTGCACATCGCCTTTAATTAGGATGTTAAACTCTTTCATTTCTGACGCTTTTAAGCTTGCCATCATTGATTCAAGGCTGGTAATGCCACTATTATCAACAATTGATGACATATCACGTACTTTATTGATACGATATTCGACCAATTCACGCGCACGCGCTTCGGTTGCAACCACAGCGAAAGGCTCACCGGCAAGCGGCACTTCACTTAGACCTAAAATCTCAACTGGCATTGACGGGCCAGCTTTTGCAACATTCTGATCATGGTCATTAATGAGCGCACGGACTTTACCATAAGTTGTGCCAGCAACGATGATATTACCAATTTTCAGCGTACCATTTTGCACCAACATTGTAGCAACAGGGCCACGGCCACGGTCAAGCTTGGCTTCAACCACCACACCATCTGCTTGACGATCTGGGTTGGCTTTCATATCAACCAATTCGGCTTGTAATAATATGGCATCCATTAATTTATCAAGACCGGTTTTTTTCAAGGCAGATACTTCAACTTCAAGAATATCACCGCCAAGGCTTTCTACAAATATTTCATGTTGCAGCAATTCATTGCGCACACGGCTTGGGTCAGCACTTGGCTTGTCCATTTTATTTATCGCAACAATGAGCGGCACACCAGCGGCTTTGGAATGGTTGATGGCTTCAATAGTTTGCGGCATAACACCGTCATCGGCAGCGACAACTAAAATAACAATATCTGTCGCGTTAGCACCACGGGCACGCATTTCAGTAAAGGCGGCATGGCCAGGTGTGTCTAAAAATGTGATAAGTTGACCATCATCAGCGCTAACTTGATAAGCACCAATATGCTGGGTGATGCCGCCTGCTTCTCCATCAACCACATCGGCATTACGGAATGCATCAAGCAAAGATGTTTTACCGTGGTCAACATGACCCATTACAGTAACAATTGGGGCGCGGGTAACCAACAGGTTTTCATCGGTTTCTTCTGTGATAAAGCCTTCTTCAACATCGGCTTCTGAAACACGTTTGGCTGTATGGCCCATTTCTTCAACAATCAATTCCGCCATTTCGGTATCGATATTATCAGAAGGTTGAACCATTTGGCCTTGTTGCATCATGATTTTAACCACGTCAACAGCACGTTCGGCCATACGGTTGGCCAGTTCCTGAATGGTAATAAGATCAGGAATAATCACTTCACGAGATACTTTTTCACGCGGTTTTTGTTCACCACGTTGCTGTGCCAAAACACGTTTTTGGCGACGGCGCATTGACGCTAAAGAGCGTTCGCGCGGCGCATCATTACTTAATGCGTTGGATAAAGCCGTTTACGCTAAGGCATCAGAAAATGTGGATTTTGGCTCTTTGAGCGAGACACTAAAAGCAGCACTTGGAGCCACTAAACCATCTAAAGCGAAGTCGGTTGAAGAG
>JADGDI010000002.1:46378-77528 GCA_016744975.1 Hyphomicrobiales bacterium
CGGTTACGCTCTGGCACCATACCCTTATTTTTACTTGGGGTGTTTTTATTTTGGTCTGGACGCGCTTTTTTTGCATCCGCTCCAAATGTACGCCTTGGGGCTTTGCTTGTTTCAGTAGATTCAGCTGCCATTGGAGCAGAGCGGCTTGCTGGGCGCTGAGCACCAGCTTGTGGGCGTTGCGGACGGTCACCTGTTGGACGGCGGTCGCCTTGTGGGCGTCTATCACCTGTTGGGCGGGCACCTGTTGGGCGGGGACTAGTTGGGCGTTGTCCATCGCGCTGCGGGCGCTCACCTGCTGGGCGAGCATTGCGCTCATCGCGTTTTTGAGGGGTTCGTGCGCGTTCTTCGCCGCGCCTAACACCATCTGGGCCAGCTTTGCGCCCTGTAGGACGTGCTGCTTCTTTTACAGCTGCATCATTTGCAGCTTTTTCAGCGTTAATTTTTGCTAATTTTGCAGCTTCACGGGCTTCAATTTCCGCAGCTTCAGCGGCGCGTTTTGCGCGTTTGTCTGCCGTTTCTTTAACGCGTCTATCTTCTTCGGCTTTACGGCGTGCAGCATCTTGGGCTGCATTGGCACGGGCAAATGCTAAAGCGCGGTTACGAGCATCTTGCTCACTGCTTGAAAGGCCGCCCTTTGGCCCACCTTGCTTAGCGCCATTACCACCAGCACGGTTTCTGTTGCCGCCACTGGGTTTTTGCGGTGCGCGCGGCGCAGGCTTAGTCGGCACAAATAATTTTTTGCGCTTTTTAACCACTTCAACTGTGCGGCCACCCGCGCCAGTGCGTATCGTAGCGCTATCACCACCTGCTTTTAAGCTAAGTTTTTTGCGGCCATTATCATCAGAATTATTACTGTCTTTATCCGTCATAGGAATTCTATCTCCACGCTCTAAACTTTTAGAGCTGATCGTCACTTAGGCAGTCATAATGCTGCCATAATTCATAGGTTGGGATACCTATATTACTTTATCGCTCAAAAAGCGACCATTTTATGCGTAATTATTCGCCAATAATTGTAATCATGTTTTGTTTGCCATTATATCTATCCCATTTTTCAATATTAGCCAGCAATAGGTTGGCCATCGAGCCCGATTTTATTGCGACATGAATGATTTTTTCGTGCCCTAAACATTTAACCAATTCTGCACTGCTAAAATGGTCAATAATATAAGTCTTTTTACCTTTTTTTGCAGCAATCGTACGTAATTTTGCCGTTAGTTTTTTGCGCGTATCTGTCCCTGCATCACTTGCTACAATATAAATTCGCGTTCGGCCAGACAAAATGCTTTCTTCAGCTTTTAGGTGCCCCATTTGCAAATCGCCCGTCTTACGGCATATGCTTAGTATATCCAACACGTCTTTGCGCAATAAATCGCTAATTAATGCTGGCGTGCCATCCATATATTCAACCTTTTGTTTGAAAGATCTTTTAAATATATTTTTAGCAATTGCTTCTTCAACATCTAAATGCGTGGCGTTAACCCAGGCACCGCGCCCTGGCAATTTACATTTTACATCTGGCGTAACCATATTATCTGGTGACAAAACAAAGCGCAGCATTTGTGATTTATCAAACAATTGGCCATTGACAATACATTTTCTTGCATCGTCAACCTCTTTTGGTTTGAAATTCTGTACTGTTTTTTGTTCCGCTGTCATTAATATTTACGCCTCTTCTTCAGCAGCATCGTTAGTATGATCACCTGTGTCATCAGAAACCGCTTCAACTTCTCGCTCAGCTTCAATCCAACCCGCCTTAACTCGCGCTTCAATAATCATTGCCTCTGCATCAACACGCGCAACGTTCAAGCCGTCAAAATAACCTTTTTCACGAACCACTTCGCCTTTAACTTTTTCAACCCATCCAACCAAGTCATCTGATGCACAGCCAGCAAAATCATCAACCGATACAATGCCATCTTCGCCCAAGCGCACTAACATTTCAGTGGTCATGCCTGTGATTCCGATCAGATCCACTTCAATGCCCAATTCACCACAACGCGCTTCAAGCTCAGCTTGGCGCTTTTCTAGAAATTCAGCCGCACGTTGCTGAATTTCAGCGGCTGTATCATCATCAAAACCTTCAATTGCTGAGACTTCTTCAGGGGCAACATAAGCCACCTCTTCCAATGTGGTAAAACCTTCTGTTGCAAGCAATTGAGAAATGGTTTCATCCACATCAAGTGCCGCTGTGAAGCGGTCAGTAATTATCTTAAACTCAGCTTGATGACGCTCGCTTTCTTGCTCTTCAGTTAAAATTTCAATATTCCAACCAGTTAGCTGCGTTGCCAAACGCACATTTTGACCACGACGACCAATTGCCAATGACAATTGATGATCTGGCACAACAACCTCAATACGGTCAAGCTCTTCGTCCATCAGCACTTTTGCAACTTCTGCAGGTGCCAATGCATTAACAATAAAGCTGGCCAAATCTTCTGTCCAAGGCACGATATCAATCTTCTCTCCACCAAGTTCGTTGACCACGGCTTGCACACGCGCACCGCGCATACCAACACAGGCACCAACAGGGTCGATGGATGAATCAGATGAGATTACTGCAATTTTAGCGCGCGAACCTGGGTCACGGGCAACAGATTTAATTTCGATAACACCATCAAAAATTTCTGGCACTTCTTGGCTGAACAATTTCGTCATAAATTCTGGGCGGGTACGTGATAAAAAGATTTGTGGCCCTTTTTGCTCATTATTTACGTCATATACATAGGCGCGTACACGGTCACCATTGCGCAAATTCTCACGCGGCAATGCTTCATCACGGCGTATAATCGCCTCACCACGACCAAGGTCGACAATCACATTACCATATTCAACCCGTTTAACCACACCATGCACTATCTCGCCAACGCGGTCTTTATATTCATCATACATACGCTCGCGCTCAGCATCACGAACCCGCTGCATAATCACTTGCTTGGCACTTTGCGCTGCAATACGGCCAAATTCAATCGGCGGCAGCACTTCGGCTAATATATCGCCATATTGGGCTTCTGGGTTGCGTTTATGGGCTTCTGCCAAAGTAATTTGTTGGCTGTCATTTTCAATTTCTGATGAAACTTCTAACAAACGGCGAATAACCGTTTCACCTGTTATAGGGTCAATACTGACTTCAATATTATTTTCAATACCATAGCGGGCGGAGGCGGCTTTTTGAATGGCATCAGACATGGCACCTAAAACTACCATTTTGTCGATTTGTTTTTCGGCAGCCACCGCATTGGCGATTTGTAATAATTCCAAACGGTTGGCACTAATTGCAGCATCAGTCATTGTCTTCTCCATTTTGTTCAGCATCGCTTTGTTCAGCATCATTGGCCTTTTGGGCTTCACGATTTTTTTGAGCAAGCTTTCCTGCTTTTAATAACGCGTCATTAATGACTAGACGCGCTTCTTCAATATTGTTAAAATCTAACCCGATCAATTGTGGTTCAGGAAAGCCATCCATGGTAATAAAAATACGCACCTCATCGGTTTCACTGTCATAACCTTCAATTTCGCCCCTAAAACGGCGGCGGCCATCAATCATGTTAGATAGTTCAACCTTAGCTTCAAAGCCAGCATTACGCTCAAAGTCTATCGGCCTTACCAGCGGCCTACTCATACCAGGAGATGACACCTCTAAGCGATATTCATTAGTGATGGGGTCTTCAACCTCTAAAATTGGTGAAATAGCGCGGCTAATGGCGCTGCAATCATCAATGCCCAATGTACCATCGCGCTTGTTTTCGGCCATAATCTGAACATTTAAACCATCTTCTTCACCGATGATGCGCACGCGCACTAATTGAAAGCCCGTATCTTCAATCACAGGTTCAATAATTTGCGCAATCACTTTGGCAAGACCAGATTCTTTAGCCAATCTTTTATGCATGTCTACCATATGGTTTTGTTCCAGTTTAGGCTTGATCCCAGTTTAGGCAATAAAAAAAGCGGGTCACTCTCGCGGCCCACTCACAATATCTATGAATTTTAACTTTATATACGCCTTTTTTTTACATTTGGCAAGGTTAAAATTTGATCGAGAATATCGACTATATTTTTTTAAAAAATAAATAGGCTGAATTTCGCCCCGCGCGCTTGGCTTTGGCTTCATAACGTGTCGAAACCCAACCTTCAGGAGGCATCAACCAATCCTGACTTCGCTCTGCCAACCATTCAAAATTCTCATCATTTTGCAAATGGCTTAATGTCCAATTGACATAATCTGGAATGTCTGAGGCGACAAAAAAGATGCCGTCTTTTTTAAGCACCCTTGCAATTTGCACTAAATTTTCTTTTGAAATAAACCGCCGCTTATTATGTTTGCTTTTATGCCAAGGGTCAGGGTAAAGCAAAAATAGCTTATCCAAACTAGCATTAGGCAACGCATCTAAAACAGTGCGAGCATCATCATTATGCACGCTAATATTTTTCAGTTTATAAGCTTCAATTTCGGTCAATAATTTGGCCACACCATTTTGAAATGGCTCACAGCCAATCATGCCAATATCCGGGTTTTTGCGTGCTTGACGGGCCAAATGCTCACCGCCACCAAAGCCGACCTCCATCCAATATTGTTTTTTGACGCCATCAAACAGCGCCGCAATGCCACTATCTTTTAGCGTTTCAATATCAAGCTTTACCTCTGGCAAAAAATCACTCAGCAAGTCAAACTGCCGCTGACTCATGCCTTTTACAAAGGTTCTACCATGCACTTTACGTTTTTTATGCAACGCATTATTTGGGTCGTAAAAATCTTCATTCATTGCAACAAACTCACCTATTAGAAGCTAAAAAGGCTCTCAAACATTTGAGAGCCTTATAGTCTAATTTTACAAACCGAACAAGTTATTAAACAGCGGCTTTTAAGGCTTCTACTAAATCCGTTTTTTCCCAAGAAAACCCACCGTCATCAGCTGGGGTGCGGCCAAAGTGGCCATAAGCTGCGGTGCGGGCATAAATAGGCTTATTCAAACCCAAATGGGTACGAATGCCTTTTGGCGTTAGATCCATCACCTTTACAACCGCATTTTCAAGGCGTGAATTATCGACCAAAGATGTGCCATGCGTATCGATATAAACTGACAAAGGTTTGGCCACACCAATTGCGTAAGACAACTGAATGGTACACCGCTCAGCTAGGCCAGCAGCAACAATATTTTTAGCCAAATAGCGTGCTGCATAGGCTGCGCTACGGTCAACCTTGGTTGGGTCTTTGCCCGAAAATGCACCACCGCCATGGGGTGCTGCGCCGCCATAAGTGTCGACAATAATTTTGCGGCCGGTAAGCCCTGCATCACCATCTGGTCCACCAATGATAAATTGCCCAGTGGGATTAATAAAAGTTTCGGTTTCCTTGCTGATCCAGCCATCAGGCAATGCCGCTTGAATATAAGGCATAACAATGGCCGTGACATCCTCTTGGCTCAAGCCTTCATCATGCTGGGTTGAAAGCACTAATGTTTCAACACCAACGGGTTTGCCGTCTTTATAGCGCACACTAAGCTGAGTTTTCATATCAGGGCGCAAGCCATCAACTTTACCTGCATGGCGCGCTTCAGCTAGCTTGCGCAATATGGCATGGCTATAATGAATGGGTGCTGGCATTAAACTGCTGGTTTCATTAACGGCATAGCCAAACATGATGCCTTGGTCACCCGCACCTTCTTCTTTATCATCTCCAGAATCTACCCCCTGTGCAATGTCTGCACTTTGAGCATGAACCAAAACTTCAACATCCATATTTTTCCAATGGAAGCCATCTTGTTCATAGCCAATTTTTTTAACCGCTTCACGTGCCAATGCCTCCATTTCATCATGGCTTGGTGCATTTTTACCTCGCACTTCACCTGCTAAAACCACCTTATTGGTTGTGGCAAGGGTTTCAACGGCAATTCTTGCTTCAGGATCTGCGCTAAGAAATGCATCAACAATAGTATCTGAAATATAGTCGCAAATTTTGTCTGGGTGGCCTTCGGAAACAGATTCGCTGGTAAATAAATAGTCTTTACGAGACATGGTTGGTCCTTTTATTTGATGAGTCAGTAACACTACTCAATTTTAACTTTTCAAGCATACAAGCATATGTAGAATTCTTTATATCTTTATGCGTACTCAATATAATGATATTTGCGAATATTTCAATATAAAACCCAAAAAAAAAGCCTCCATAAACAGGAAACCGTCTCTCAATACAAATTTTGGGAGGGCGACTTTGCCGCCCTCAACTTTTTCTAATCCCCTCAACTTTTTCTAATCGTTGGCTGAAAAGTCACTATTGTCGGAAATTGAGCGTACCAAATCGATTACCCGTCGCCGAATGCGCACGTCTTTAATCAACGAGAATGCTTGGCCAAGCTGAAACCCTTCAGCACTATTCATAAAGTCGTAAGCAAAATTATCGCTGCTATTTTCAGAAAATCCATAATGATTTTGGCGATTTTCTTCACTTGGAATATTATCGAAGAAAAAGTTTACTGGAACTGATAAAATTTGCGATATTTTATAAAGCCTGGATGCACCAATACGATTGGTGCCTTTTTCATATTTTTGGACTTGCTGGAAAGTTAACCCCAGACTTTCGCCCAGTTTTTCCTGACTCATCCCCACAAGCATGCGTCGCATTCTTAGGCGGCCACCAACATGAACATCTACGGGATCTGGTTGTCTTTTATTCATCTAGATCATTCCAATTCAATTCTATATACAGAAACGAATTTCTGTATACTAATTCATTACAATATTTTTATGGTGCCCTCAAAGTAATTTATTTTTGCCACATGCCATCTTAATAATCAAGGCATTTAAACTAAAATATAATATTGGTTTTTAAATTAATACTAAAGAGCAAAGCCGTTATATTTAGATAAAAGACGCCAATATTACATAAAAAGTCGGTTCTACTTTAAGTGGTAATGCGCTATCTAAAACATCCGTTTTACCAAGCGGAATGCTAGCGATTAACCGACCTAATGGGTCAAATATTGCACTTATTCCCGTATTGGCATTTCGTACCATCGGCAATCCTTCCTCAATGGCTCTCATTCTTGCTTGCGCCAAATGTTGATATGGCCCAATTGATTTGCCGAACCATGCATCATTGGTTATATTTAACATCCACTCTGGGCGATGCAACCGCTCTACAACTTTAGCGGAAAAAATTACCTCATAGCAGATATTTGCGCCAAATGAAGGGGTGTTTTTTAGATAAATATTGCTGGCTTTTATCCCACGTGAAAAGTCATCTTTCATTGAAATTAATTTGCTTAAACCGAACTTTTTCAACAGGTTACCATGTGGTAAATATTCCCCAAACGGCACTAAATGATGTTTGTCATATTTTCCAAGTTGATTTCCGTTAGAATCAAATGCCAAAATGGCGTTAAAAAACTCCACCTTATTGCCAACTGTATGTTTTCTAATCGCGCCAGTAATTAGATAAGCACCATCTGCCAACCGATCAATTGCCTCACGCATAAAACTTGAATTTGGTTCTAGTAAAAACGGCATTGCTGACTCAGGCCAAATCAAATGGGTAACTTGGTCTATGCCCAATATTTGTTGTTCACTTTTTTTACCGCTCAATTCTAAATATCGATTGGCAATGATAGAGCGCATTTCTGGTCGCCACTTATCGGCCTGCGAAATATTGCCTTGCACCAAGCGTAATTTAACATTGTCGTGATATTGGGTTGGGTTCATCGATAACCTAATGCTACCACCTGCAAATAAAACAGAAATGCATAACACCAAACTGATCGATAGTTTTTTATGGCTGATGGATGCATTGGCAAATAGTGAAAATGCTGAGCTAAATAATATCACAATAAATGTAAGGCCATAAATGCCCCATATAGCCGCGCTTTGCAATAAGGCGGTCGAAAAATCAAATGCAAAGCCCATTAAATTCCACGGTAGGCCTGTAAATAAAGTGCCGCGCAAAAATTCAAAAATGCTTAAACAAATGGCAACTGTAAATACGTTTCTAACCGAGCCAGACCAAAAAATTCGCGCAAGCAGGCAAGCCAAGGCCCAGTATATGCTGAGCAGCAACGGCAATAAGATGGTGGCAAATGGCATTAATAATATGAAGTCGTTATTTTCGGCAAAAAAGGCGGAGCCAATCCAATAAAGCCCTGCAAAAAAATAACCAAAACCAAATGCCATGCCCACTGCAAAAGCCGAGCGCGCCGCGTAAATGCGCGCAAATAGTTTAATTATAAAGTTTTGCTTACCCTTGGTTTGTTGTTTTAAGCTGGTATCAATGGCACCATCAAGTAGCCATATTAAACTTGGCATGGTTACCAATAATATCAAAAAAAAACCAATTGGCGGCAAACTAACGACTGAGGCAGCACCTAATATTGCTGCTAGGCCGAGTTTTCTCCAACCCCAAATGGTAATGCAATAGCTAGACCAAGCAAATATCGCCAGTTGCAATTTATTTATCAGTATCATGCAGTTTATCTTTGGTTTTAGCGGCTTCATCTAGGGTGATTTTTAGGCGCTTTATCCGCCTTGAATCAGCTTCCAGAATTTCAAAAACTACTCCAGAATTATGGTAGATCAACTCGCCTTTAATCGGAATTCGGCCAGCGAGGCTAAATACTACACCACCTAAAGTATCCACATCTTCATCTCGATCATCTGATAAAAAATCGACATTTAAATATGCCTCAAGTTCATCAATTGGCAGGCGGGCGTCGGCAGTAAAATTATTGTCGTCAATGGTTTCAAAAGATGGCAGATCACCTTCATCATGCTCGTCCTCAATTTCGCCAACAATCTCTTCTACCAAATCTTCAATGGTCAACAACCCGTCTGTTCCACCATATTCATCAATCACCAATGCCATATGAATGCGTTGTTTTTGCATGCGTAACAACAGATCTGACGCCATCATTGAGGGCGGCACATATAACACTTCTCGAATAATGTTCAAGGTTTCGATGCGTTGTTTAAAATCAACATTTGCCAAATCAAGTCGGGTTTTAGTTGCCTTTGAGTTGGTGCTTTTGCCATTTGCAACTGTTGTGCTTTTGACCATCCAATTCATTATATCTTTAAAATGCACCATGCCAACTGGGTTATCTAAATTTTCATCATAAATGGGGCAGCGAGAATAGCCACCCTCTGCAAATTGGGTACAAAGATCTGATATGCTGGTGTTAATATCCGCTGCAATGATATCGGCTCTTGGCACCATGATGCTTTCAACATTAACATCCGAAAATTCTAAAATATTTCGGATCATTGATTTTTCTTCGGGCGAGAAGGCATTTTGCGCCTGATCGTCATTATCGATCACATCTTCAAGACTTTCGCGTAATTTTACTCCTTGAGCTTTAGCGACAAGGTCAAAAACTGGCCGAAATAGATTTTTAATAAACGAATTTGGTGCCGTATTTACGGATCGATTATCAGGGTCATGTGTCATGGTTTTGATATTACAACCTTCAACTAGGGTTTAAATTAATGTTGGTATTTTGATATGGGTTTTCAATGTCTATTTTCGATAATAGTTTAATTTCCAACCCCTCCATTAACTGGGCATCTGTGTCATTAATATGATCATAACCCAATAAATGTAAAATAGAATGTATTAGCAAATGCATAAAATGCTGCTTTATACCCTTATTCTGCTGGTTCGCCTCACGCACCAATGTTTCATAGGCCATCGCAATGTCGCCTAAATATTCTGGCTCAACTTCATCGCTATAAAGGGCATCAAACGGGTCTTTATCGGCAATGAATGATAGAACATTGGTGGCTTTATCTTGCTTCCTGAAATCTCGGTTAAGTTGCCTTATCTGCGCATCATCGGTTAATAATAGCCCAATATTGCCAATCGGTAATAGTAATAAATCGGTTTGCTTGGCAATTAAATCGGTGCAAATAGTTAACCATTGATCTAAATCGGCAAACTGGTTAAACGCTTTTGCAGCAATATTAACCTCAATGGTCAATTTTTTAGTCATGGTTTTGAGCGCGATCATTTTGATTATAGGCTTTGACGATTTTCGCAACAAGTGGGTGACGGATAACATCACCTTCTTTAAAGTGTATCTGAGTTATATCAGGCATATTTGCTAATATATTAAGCGAATCCACTAAGCCTGACTTAACCCCACGAGGCAGGTCGATTTGACTAGGATCGCCAGTTATTACCATACGGCTGTCTTCGCCAAGGCGGGTTAGCAGCATTTTCATTTGCATACTTGTGGTATTTTGCGCCTCGTCTAAAATAATAAAGCTATGGCTTAAGGTTCGACCGCGCATAAAGGCTAGTGGCGCAATTTCGATCACCGCCTCTTCAATTAAACGCTCCACAATTGCGGGGTCCATCATATCATATAATGCATCATATAAAGGCCGTAAATATGGGTCGACTTTTTCCTTCATATCACCGGGTAGAAAACCAAGTTTTTCGCCAGCCTCTACCGCAGGGCGTGATAAAATAATCCGTTCAACCTTACCAGCTTCAAGCATTGCACAGCCCATTGCAACGGCCAAATAAGTTTTGCCAGTTCCCGCAGGGCCAACACCAAAAACCAATTCTTTTTCATGCAGGGCGTTAATGTAACCTTCTTGAGTTGGAGTGCGCGCACTTAAGCTTTTGCGGCGCGTTACAATATAGCTATTGGAACTGTTTTTACTATTGTTTTTGCTATCGCTTTTATTACTGCCATTTTCCATTCTAATAGCAGCATCGACATCGGCTTTACTTAAGCTTTGACCGCCTTCGCCACGGGCATATAGTTTTTTCAAAATGATAATGGCCTGTTTACAATTGGCTTTACGTCCTTCAACCAATAATTTATTGCCGCGCGAGGCCAACGAAACATCAAGGCGCGATTCAATGATGGCTAAATGTAAATTATTTTGGCCAAATAAAATTGCCGCTAGGACATTATCATCAAATTCAATGGTTTCGGAATAAGTGTTTTGTGGTTTTTTTTGACCACGCTCTTTCAAATTCATTTGTTTGCTCAATGTCACTCCGCAAAAAAGATCTTTTCATTATAAAATTAAGCATACAGGTTTATAGCATAATTTAAAGAAGTTTATTACATCCAACCAATCCATTAAATTGCTTAGTCAAGTAATGTGCCTTTGAGCGCAAAATTTCCTAAGCTTTCAATATGAACTGGCATAATTTGGCCAATAAATGCTTCTGGCGCATCCACATAAACTGGCTGTAAATATGGTGAACGACCAATTAACTGCCCAGCCTCGCGCCCCTTACGTTCAAATAAAATATCCAATGTGCGACCAATGGTATTTTGGTTAAATTGCCGTTGCTGGTCATTGAGCAATTGTTGTAGCTGATGCAGTCGTTTGGTTGCAATCTCATCATCAATCTGACCGTCCATAGTCGCTGCAGCTGTGCCTGGGCGCGGTGAATATTTAAAGCTATAAGCTTGGCTATAAGTCACATGTTTAATTAAATCCATGGTATCATCAAAATCGGCATCGCTCTCACCTGGGAAACCGATGATAAAATCACCCGATAAAGCAATATCTGGGCGGGCAAGTTTAATGCGCTCAATTACCTCAATATAGCTTTCACGAGTATGTCGGCGGTTCATCGCAGCTAGTATTTTATTTGAACCACTTTGCACTGGTAAATGCAAATATGGCATAGCAGATTTTTGAGTTTTATGAATGTTGATCAGCGTCTGATCCATATCATTGGGGTGAGATGTGGTATAACGAATGCGATCAAGGCGATCAATTTTATCAAGCGCCGCCATTAAGCCACCCAAACTTACTGTATTGCCCGCATCATCCTTGCCATGATAGGCGTTCACATTTTGGCCAAGTAGGGTAATTTCTCGAACCCCCGCATTGACCAAATTTTGCGCTTCGTTCAATATCCGTGCGATGGAGCGCGAATATTCAGCGCCGCGCGTATAGGGCACAACGCAAAATGTGCAAAATTTGTCGCACCCTTCTTGAATGGTCAAAAAAGCACTGACGCCGCGTGAGATAATATTGGCGGGCTTGGCTTCAGGCAAGGCTTCAAACTTATCTTCAGTTGGGAAATCGGTGTCTAAAACCTTTTTTTGACCCTTGGCTAATTTACCCAGCATTTCTGGCAATTTATGATAGCTTTGCGGGCCAAACACCATGTCTACTACAGGTGCACGGCGCATAATTTCGCGCCCCTCAGCTTGCGCTACACAACCTGCCACCGCGATGATTGGCTTGGTTTTTTGAGAATCTTTAAGCGGTTTATTTTTCTTTTCAATCATTTTACGCATGCGGCCAAGTTCTGAATATATTTTCTCAGCTGCTTTTTCGCGTATATGACAAGTGTTTAAAATAACCATATCGGCAGTTTCGGGGGTATCGACATTCTCATAACCTTCAGGTGCCAATGCATCGCTCATTCTTTGCGTATCATAAACATTCATTTGGCAGCCATAGGTCTTAATATAGAGCTTTTTCAAATTGTGGTTTGACGTGCTTTTTTTTGTTTCATTTTGAACAATAACAGCCGATGGCTGACTTTCAACGTCACGCTGATGATCAAAAAAATGCGGGGGGATTTTCACCATACCAAATCTCGTAATATATGCCAATAAAAACTATATCAGTCAATAAAGGTAAAATCACAAAAAGTCATGCATAATATCTGCAAAGTTTGGATATTGGTTTGCTATTGCTTATTTTTAATCGGAACAGCATATAATTCCATGCGATGATCCACCAAGCGATAGCCTAAATCTTCTGCTATTTTGCGTTGTAGGACTTCAATTTCGTCATTATGAAATTCCAAAACTTTACCGCTATTTACATCGATCAAATGGTCATGATGTTCTTCTGTAATGGTTTCATAACGTGAGCGACCGTCTCTAAAGTCATGGCGCTCTAAAATGCCCGCCTCTTCAAACATACGCACCGTTCTATATATGGTGGCGATGGAAATGCGGTTATCAATTATGACGCTGCGCCGATATAATTCTTCAACATCTGGATGGTCATCAGAATCAGATAAAACCCGCGCAATCACTCGTCTTTGTTCTGTCATCCGCATGCCTTTATCAAGGCAAAGTTGCTCTAGCAGGCTTGGTTTATCACTCATCTTCATCTCCCATAATATCAAATAATTATAATATGCAAAAACATCAAGGTAAAGCATTAACCAAGCAATTGGATTTATTTATTCAATTATCATACACTGGGCATCATTTATTGGGTGTATTTGAGCATATATTGGCTATAAACTTTTTGCATAAATCAGCGCATCGGCTTTAACACCCGCTTTAGACTTGTAATATCCCTTACGGATCGAGATTTGTTCAAAATTTGCTTGCTCATAAGTTTTTATTGCTGCAATATTTTGTATATTCACCTCTAAAAATACTTTTTTGATGGCCTCTGCCTTTATTAACTCGATACTTTTTGTCAATAATATATGACCAAACCCCTTACCTCGGCAGTTCGGGGCTATTGCCATCGAGATAATTTCCGCTTCATCAACCATTTTTAAAAAGATTACGAACCCAATTAGTAAGTTTTTTTTGACCATTAGCATTGCTCGATAATGGGTTTTTCGACCATCGGGTGGTCTAAACATGTTTTTAAAGCCAATTGCAGGCCATTGCTTTTCAAATGAGCTGGCATGAATCTTTGCAAGGCTAATAAATATTTCATCATCCAGTTGGCATAAGCCATTACGATCCGTTAATGGAGCAACCCCCAAGCCCTTGGTGTTTGACTTAATATTTTTTACGATTTTGGCAGTTACTACCATAAACACAGTCCTACTGAATAAAATAATCTGGCCTACTAAATTAAATAATCTAGCCTATTGATAAAAGCAGTCACCGCTATTGAATAAAGGTGATCGGGTGGCTGGCAGGTAGTTTTGCATCCGCTGCCCGTAAATATAACGGAGAAAGCGGGGCTTTTCGACCTGGCCTAGCGAGTAGACTAATACCAAATATACCCGCATTTGGAAAGTTTAGCTGATTTTCAAAGTTTTGAATTTTAAGTGGCTGTTTAATATCCGCTACTATTAAATCTCTGCCAGTTCCCAATAAATAGTCATCGCCACTTAACAAAGCTGCTGCCTGAGCAACCTCCATTGCTTGGGGCTTTAAAATCTCATCGCCCAAAGCGTTATAACCTGCAAAATACACTTGCCCTCGGCGTGCATCAATGGCGCTATAGATTTTAGTTTCGCCAGCGATACTAAAATTTTTCAATGCATTAAAAGCAATGGCTTCAAGCGAACTTACCCCAATTAACGGGATATCACGCGCTAGCGCAAACATACGGGCAAAGGCCAAAGCAATGCGTGCACCTGTAAATGTGCCAGGGCCAATGGTTACAGCAATTTGGCTAATTTCACTGGCGGTGACTTTTGCTTGCATCATTAACATCTGAACTTTAGTTGCTAATATTTCAGCATGGCCGCGCTCTAATATTTCAAACCAAACATGTTGCTCTTGCGGGTTTTCAATATTGATCAATGCAGCGCTGCATGCCTTGGTGCAGCTGTCTAAGGAAAGTTGGTATGCCATTATATTGATTGTTCAACGCTCAACACTTCGGGGATAAAATGCCGTAATAAATTTTCGATACCACTTTTAAGCGTCATGGTTGAGCTTGGGCAGCCTGCACATGCACCTTTCATGCGCAAATAAACCACGCCCGCTTTAAAACCTTGAAACACAATATCACCCCCATCTTGCGCTACCGCTGGGCGAATACGGGTGTCGATCAATTCTTTGATGGCAACTACCAAATCTTTATCATCTTCATCAAAAAATTCATCATCGCTAAGGTTTTGAGCGGCATTATCGAGTAAAATAGGCATATTTGCCATAAAATGATCCATAATTGCGCTCATAATGGCGGGCTTTAGGTCACTCCAGTGTTCATCTGGGTTTTTGGTGATGGTGATAAAGTCGGCACCAAGGAATACCGTTTTTACACCACTAACCACAAATAATCTTTGGGCAATTGGGGCAAATTCAGCTTCTGCTTCATTATTAAACTCCAAAGGCTCACGTGGCGAAATTTGTTTGCCAGGTAAAAATTTTAAAGTTTCAGGGTTTGGTGTTTGTTCAGTTTGAATAAACATATGCTGTCTCTATTTTAATGAAAATTAGGAATAATTTGAGCTGAAGCCATTTTAGAACTGATGCAGATTTAGGGAGGTTTTTAGCTAAGCGCCGCAATGGCCTCATCGCTTAAATGACCCGGCACCAAGGTTACAGGAATGGGGAAAACTTCGGCAGATGCGCTAGCCAGTGATGCAACCAATGGCCCTGGGCCACCGCCATCTGCACAAGAACCAAGCACCAAAATTGAAATGGCAGGGTCTTGCTCTATCAGATCAATGATTTCTTGGCGTTTATCACCTTGCTTGATGATGATCTCAGGCACAAGATCAATCGCAGTCTCGACATCGGCCAAAACGCTGCGCATCATGGTTTCAGCATTTTCATAAGCCTCATCACGCATGATATTCTCAACGCCCAACCAATGCTGGAAATCTGCATTATCCACCACATGCAAAACTGTCATTAATCCACCTGTGCTTGCAGCACGCGATGCAGCAAATCTTAAAGCAACTCGGCATTCTTGAGTATCGTCAATCACCACTAAAAATTTACGTTTTTTATCCATAACAAGCCTCCACAGAATCGCTTAGCCTTACTGTAGCACAATTTATGTGCCTTATGCTTCAAAATAAAGAATTTAAACCATAAAGCCAACAATGCGTTTGACATCTTGCACAATCGGCTCGGCAATAATGCGCGCTTTATCAGCACCATCTTTAAGCACTTGGTCAATATGCGCTTCATCTTTCATCAGGTGGTTCATTTCATCACCGATCGGACCGATGGTTGCAACCGCAAGCTCAATTAATGCCGATTTAAATGCTCTAAACTGGTTGCCACCAAATTGATTCAATACCGTTTGGCTGTCGCTATTGTTAAGGGCAGCATAAATTTCTATTAAATTTTTTGCCTCTGGGCGGCCTTCAAGTCCTGCTAATTCACTTGGAATAGCATCAGCATCAGTCTTGGCCTTTTTAAGCTTTTTAGCCAATGTGTCGCTGTCATCATTCATGTTAATGCGGGTCATGTCAGACTCTGCTGAACTGCTCATTTTTTTTGTGCCATCGCGTAAATTCATCACCCGCACGGGCGCACCGCCAAATTTAATCATTGGTTCGGTTAGGCAAAAAAACTGGTCGCCAAAACCAAGCGCCTTAATTTGCTCAGCATAATCATTATTAAACTTTTGAGCAATATCGCGGCATAATTCCAAATGCTGTTTCTGATCGTCACCAACGGGTACATGGGTGGCATTATAAGCTAAAATATCGGCAGCCATTAAACTTGGATATGCCAACAAACCCAGTGACATGCGTTCAGAGTTTTTACCCGCTTTATCCTTAAACTGGGTCATTCTATTCATCCAACCAAGCCGTGCGATACAGTTAAAAATCCAGCCCAATTCAGCATGTTGGGAGACCCGTGATTGGTTAAATATAATGCTTTTTTCAGGCGATACACCCGCAGCCAAATAAGCAGCGGTTACCTCTAATGTGCGTTCACGCAATATTTTTGGGTCTTGCGCAACGGTTATGGCATGCATATCAACCACGCAATATACAGTTTCAAAACTATCATCTTGCTGTAATTTTACGTATTTTTGAATTGCCCCAAGATAATTACCTAGGTGGATTTTACCCGATGGCTGAATGCCCGAAAATACCCGTTTTACAAACTCGCCCATATCTTACTCCAAAACGTTGCCAATAAAGCAGCTGCTTTATCGCGCGAATAACCCATTATTTCAAGTTATTAATCCAATTATTTTTTGCGCTTTATAAAGCCCTTCATTTCGCCAAAGGTCAATGCTTTGGTTAAATGCAAAAATAACAAATATACAATAGCCCCTTCAATAACAATCAGTAACATCAACAAAGCCCGCAAAAGATCGTTAATCTTTGCGCCCATCCATGGGGCTAAATAGCCTTGGCTAACATAAACCACAGCGCCCATCAGCAATGATGCGATGCAAATCATCGGCAGGGTTTTAACTAATTTTTTATCGAGACTAAATTTACCGCGCATATAAAGCGTGACTGATAATAGCAAAACATTTAACCAAGCGGCGATCGAGGTTGCAAATGCAATACCAACATGTTGCCAATATTGCGCAAAGAACACTGCCATTACCGTATTGGCAATAATGGTAATGATGCCAAACTTCATCGGTGTTTTGGTATCATGATCTGCAAAAAAACCGGGAGAGAATACTTTAACTGCTACAAAAGCAGGCAGCCCAAAAGCAAAGGCACGCAAAACAATCGCGGTTTGTTCAGTTGCATTGGCATCAAATTTACCACGCTCAAATAATACCGAAACCACAGGGTCAGCAATGAATAAAAAGGCCACCATTGCAGGAATGGTTAACATCATTGAAAACTCTAGCGCTCTGTTTTGTAAATCATTGGCATTTTGTTTGTCATTGGCGCTAATGGCGCGGCTGAGGCTGGGTAATAATACAATGCCAACTGCCACTCCCACCACACCAAGCGGCAGTTGGTACAGGCGATCTGCATAATAAATATAAGACACTGCACCGCTATAGGCAGTTGCAATTACCGTTCCGATTATGATGTTAATTTGGGTAATGCCGCCCGCCACAACCCCTGGTAAACCTAAGCGCACCAATTCTTTCATATCATCATTATAGGTTGGTTTGGTAAATTTTGGTAAATGGCCTTGGCGTTTGCAATAATACCAAATGGCGGCAACTTGCGCAAAACCTGCAAATGTTACCGCATAAGATATAGCTCGGCTAATGTCCTTTGGGTCATCAAATCTAATAAAAATCAATATGCCCAAGCAGCCGACTAAAATAACATTCAACAATATGGGTACAAGTGCTGCAATAGCGAATTTTTTAAAGCTGTTTAAAATGCCTGCAATGAGTGCCATGACCGATAAAAATATTAAATATGGAAACATGATGCGGGTTAGCTCAATGGTTAACTGAAAATTATCGGCATTTTTGGTGAAATTAGCATCAACAATGATGTTTAAAATATGCGGCATGAATATTTCAAAAATTGCGGTTAATAATAACAAAACCAAAACCAGGCCTGACATGGCTTGCGATGCAAATTTTGTAGCAGCGCCCTCGCCGTTTTTTTCTAATTTTTGGTTGTATAACGGTATAAATGCTGAGTTAAACGCACCTTCTGCGAATATCCGCCGAAACAGGTTTGGAATGCGAAAAGCGACAAAAAACGCTTCAGAAATTGGGCCAACACCCAACACAGCTGCGAGCAACATATCACGAAAAAAGCCCAAAATGCGGCTTAACATGGTCATACTGCCAACTTTTAATGCATCCAATGCAATTTTCATAATCAACCTTTATTGACTGCCTGAATCATCTAATCTGACAATATTTCTAACAATGTGGCTCTTATATTTTCTTGTCGTGTGGGGTCTACAATTTTTTGCAATAATAAACTCCGAACGTAAAACACATCGACCACCTTCTCACCAACGGTCGAGATATGTGCCGAGCCGATGCTTAATTTGAGCCGATATAAAGCACAAGTTAAGTCATAAAGCAATTTTGGTCGATCAAGACCGATGATTTCAACTACTGTAAACTTTTCTGATAAGTCATTGGCAATATTAATGCGCGGTTTCACGTGAAACGCGCCCAATTGTTTAGGTATGGCTTTTTCTTCTAGCAACGATGGCAAATGCACGTCACCAATCAGCGCCTTTTCAATGGTTTGGATGACTGATTTACTGGCACGTTTCTCATCTTTATCTTGCTCGAATCTACGCTTCACTCTAATTCGGTCAAGCGCCATGCCATCGCGTGTGGTATAGATATGCGCCCCAACAATGTTGGCACCCATCGTTGCGCAAGCGCCTGTAATAATCGATAATAACCGTGGGTGATCTGCCGCAATCACATTGATTTCAGTCATTTCCAAAAAAGCATCCATAATGATACGGCTTGCCAAACCGACTTTTTCGGCTTTTTGAATCAGTGACGCATGTTGCACCTGGGTATCAAGCGGCACATAAAGCAAATAACCTGGGTAATGGCGTTCTACAAAATGGCGCCGCTGTTTCATATTGACTTTATGGGCAGGTAGGGCTTTTAGTTCGTCATTCAGCAGTGATTTCGCAATCTCCACCCGTTCATCAAGCGCATCTCGCGAATTTGCGCCAGTTAAATATTGCTCAGTCTGATAATATAAATCACGCAATAACTGGCCTTTCCAACCGTTCCAAACCCCAGGGCCAACGGCACGAATATCAACCACTGTGAGAATTAATAAAAGCCGCAATCGCTCAAGTGTTTTTACATTTTTTGCAAAATCTTCAATGGTTTTTGGATCCATAATATCGCGAGTTTGGGCTATTTCACTCATCAATAAATGGTCTTGTACCAACCATACCACCAGCTCGGTTTCTGCATTGCTTAACCCCAATTTTGGGCATAATATTTTAGCCTCTTTAGCGCCAGCATCGGCATGACGCTCACGCCGACCTTTGGCAATATCATGCATGAATACCGCAACATATAATGCCCGTCGATTGGCAATCTCACCAATTAATTCATGAGCGGTTGGGTGGTTTTCTTCTTCTAAACCTGCATCTATATTTGCTAATATACCTATGGCCTGCAATAAATGTTCGTCAACTGTATAATGGTGATACATGTTAAATTGCATAAGCGAGACAATTTTACCAAATGGCTTAATAAACTTTCCTAAAACACCTGCTTCATTCATTTTCCGTAAATTTACTTCAGGCTTATTTTTGCTGCATAATAATTTTAAAAAATAATTACTGGCTACTGGGTTGGAAACCATCTTGCTATCAATTAGCCGTAATGATCGGGTTACTAATTTTAGGGTTTCTGGGTGGATGAACAATTCATATTTGTCGATTAAATAGAATAGTTTGATTAAATTTACGGGGTCTTTGATGAAAATATCATCATTCTTAGCCACTAGGCGACCATATTCCACCTTAAAAGCACGGCCTTTAACCACCTCATCAATTTTAACATTGCGCAACCGCGAAATGAACCTTTTGGCTACATTATCAGTCTTTAGTTCTTGCTGCTCAAGCACTGCACAAAATACTCGGGTCAAATCCCCAACTTGTTTGGCAATGATAAAATAATGCTTCATAAAGCGTTCTACTGAGCGCAAACCTGCATGGGAAGAATAGCCCAACAAATCAGCCAACGTCTCTTGAACATCAAAACTAACCCGCTCTTCAGCGCGACCAACCAAAAAATGCAAATGGCAGCGCACCGACCATAAAAAGTCTTCGCATTTTCTAAAGCTCCTATATTCGCTCTCAGTAAACACCCCAGCTTCGACTAATTCACTAGCGCGCTTGACTTGATAAATATATTTACCGATCCAAAATAGGGTTTGTAAATCACGTAAGCCGCCTTTGCCATCTTTAATGTTGGGTTCAACCAAATAACGTGATTTGCCAGATTTTTCGTGACGGATATCACGCTCACTTAGCTTGGCTTCGGTAAATTCCTGCGCATGGCCCTTAATGATTTTTTGGTTAAACTGATCGACCAATTCTACAAATAAATTTTTATTGCCACAAATATAGCGCGCTTCTAAAATCGAAGTTCTAATGGTCATATCGGTTTGTGAATGGCTAATGCATTGGCTAACATTACGCACAGCGTGGCCAACTTTAAAGTTTAAGTCCCATAAGAAATACAGGATATATTCGATGATATTTTCGCATCGCATTGAGTTTTTATAGGGCACTAGCATTAGTAAATCAATGTCACTATGGGGCGCTAAACTGTCTCGGCCATATCCCCCAACGGCTATAATGGCAACTCGGTTCTCTTCATAGTTTTCAGCTTGAATATATACATATTGCTCAGCCAATTGCATTAATGCAGCAATTAAACCATCCTGATATGCCGATAAATAGCGCGCACATTGTGTACCTTTACCAGTTGTTTTAAGGGTTTCAAATGCTTCTTGGCGCGTATTTTTTAGCAACCAGCGGGCTTTTTCTAATAGTAAAGCCCGAATTTTAATTTCATCTGCTTGATAGTTGCCGCCATTTTCTACAATTAAGGCAATAAATTCGTTTAGAATTTCTGCTTGGAATTTTTTCGCCATTAGGCGACTAGATTTTCTATAATTTATGCGCTTGCTCAATTTATATTTTTGTTTTTCTGGCATGACACTCATATTACTGTTGTTGTGGCTCTTAAGATAGCAGGCTATTTAGCCAGTTGTTTTAACTCGTAAATCAAATCCAATGCGGTTTTGGGGGTTAATTCATCGGGCATAATGTCGCCAATACGCGTTTTTAAGGCCGTGCCAATCGGGTCATTTAATACCGTGCTGGATTTTGGCCTTGTATGATTAAATAAAGGTAAATCATCTACCATATTTTGTTTCAACCCGCCCGCATCGCTTTGTTCCAAATAATCTAATACTTCTCGCGCACGTTCAATGACTGTTTCTGGCAACCCCGCAATTTTGGCCACATGAATGCCATAAGAACGTTCGGCTACACCATTTTTCACCTCATGTAAAAAACGTACATCGCCATTCCATTCTGCAACACGCATGGTTGCATTTTTAAGGTGGGTTAACTTTTTATTTAGCGCGGTTAATTCGTGATAATGGGTAGCAAATAACGCACGGCATTCATTTTTTTCATGTAAATGCTCAATGCTTGCCCAAGCAATGGATAGGCCATCATAAGTTGCGGTTCCACGGCCAATTTCATCCAAAATCACTAGAGATTTCTCACTGGCTTGGTTTAATATTGTTGCAGTTTCTACCATTTCCACCATAAAGGTTGAACGGCCACGCGCCAAGTCATCTGCGGCGCCAACACGGCTAAATAACTGGTCAACAATGCCTATATGCGCATATTCTGCTGGCACATAACTGCCCATTTGTGCCAATATTACAATGAGCGCATTTTGTCGTAAATAAGTTGACTTACCTGCCATATTTGGGCCGGTTAAGAGCATTATACGCGCTTGCTCATCTTCGGTATTCAACTGGCAACCATTGGCAATAAAGGCGTCCTCATTGCGCTCTTTTAGGGCTTGCTCAACCACAATATGCCTGCCATTCACCACATTAAATTGGCTAGTTTCATCAATCTTAGGTCGGCAAAAGCTTGCTTCACCAGCCAAAAGGGCTAGTGCCGCTGCAACATCTAATTGCGCTAGGCCAGAAGCCAGTCGGCCAATATTGTCGGCATAATTAAGCGTTGTTTTGACCAATTTATCAAATTCTTGCATTTCGATTTCTAGTGCATGATTGGCAGCGGAGGATATTTTGACTTCAAGCTCACCCAGCTCGACGCTGGTAAATCGCACCACGTTTTTCATAGTTTGGCGGTGAATAAAATCTTGCTTAAAATCATTTAGTAAAATATTGCCGTTTGATGCAGTCACTTCAACAAAGTAACCAAGCATGTTATTATGTTTGATGCGGAGGTTTTTCACCTTGGTCAGTCCGCTATATTTGGCCTCAAGGGCTGCGATATATTTTTTGCCATCGCTGGATAGTTGCCGCGCTTCGTCAAGATCGGGGCGCAATCCATCGCGAATAAATCCACCATCTCGGCTGAGCAACGCAACATCTTCGTTAAGGCTGTCTATGAGATTTTGATTTAAATTACAATGCGCCAAATTTAAACTTTCAATCGCTCGTTTCAAATCGCACGGCCATAAGTTGGCATCGGTATTTACAAATAGTGCTTCACATTGCTGGGCTTTATAAAATGCGGTTCTTATCGCAACCAAATCACGCGGGCCAGACCGGCCAATTGCAATGCGCGCCAAGGCACGCTCCATATCTGGCAGACTTTTCAAAAATACTCTAAAATCTGCTATAATATGGCTTTGCTGCAAAAACCAATCAATCATATCCAACCGTTGATTAATTTCCTCAACATCTGTTATGGGGCTGGACAATCGGTTGGTTAATAATCTTGCGCCCTGCCCTGTAACCGTCTGGTCAATGGCAGTCAAAAGACTGCCTTTTTTCTCACCATTTTGGGTTTTTAAGATCTCTAAACTGCTGCGTGTTGCTGCATCTATTAACATATTACTGCCGATCGCAAAACTATTGGGGCGATTTAAAATCGGCATTTTTCCTTTTTGAGTTTCATAAATATAAGCATAAAGCCCGCCTAGAGCACTTAATTCTGAACGGCTAAAGTCACCCAATTCTGCGATATCATCAAGTTCAAAATATTCTGAAAAATTATCTATCGCTTGTTGGCTATCAAAATCGTCCGCAGCTATCTGTGAAAGAACGCCGCCATTTTCGGACCATAAATTCAAGTAATCATAGTTTGGCTGGTTATTTAAGAATGTTTCTAGAAAAATTTCTAAACCATCTGCATAGATAATTTCTTTAGCATCTAGCCGCGCAATGGTTGAATTTACGATATTGAGCGGTATTGTTTCGCAGGCGAAATTACCTGTTGAAATATCAACCCATGCTAATGACAATAACACAGCATCATTTTTTGAATTTACGACATCAGGCACGATAGCAAGTAAATAATTATTAGCGCGCACATCCAGTAGGCTATCTTCAGTAAGTGTTCCTGCCGTTACAATCCGCGTTACACCACGTTTAACCACCGATTTTGGGCCACGTTTTTTGGCTTCTTCGGGCTTTTCTAGCTGGTCTACAATTGCAACTTTAAAGCCTTTTCTAGCCAATTGTTGTAAATATCCAGTTGATGACACTACAGGTACGCCGCACATCGGAATATCCTTACCCTCATGCTTACCACGTTTTGTGAGTGTTATATTGAGCGCTAAGGCCGCAGCTTCTGCATCATCAAAAAACAATTCATAAAAATCGCCCATGCGATAAAATAAAAGTTTTCCTGCATTATTCAATTTAATTTCCATAAATTGTTGCATCATTGGGGTGGTTTTTTTATCAGGCGTTAAAACTTGAACAGCCTTATTGGATATGGGATTATTTTCAGTCATTGTCGCTAAGCTGGTTTATCGTTTAATTTTTCAAATGATATAAAAACCCATCAGAAAAAGCAAACCAATAGCAGTTAATCTACTAATTTTCTTGGATTTTCTACAAATCTTTGAATGATTTCTTCAAAACGTGCATGATCCAACGGCTTCATTAGATAATCATTCATCCCAGCGTCGAGGCACATTTTGCGATCTTCATCATATGCATTGGCGGTCAACGCCACAATTGGTATACTGGCTTTACTTTTATTGCCCAACAAACGGATGGCTTTTGTGGCCTCTAGGCCATCCATAATTGGCATATGAACGTCCATTAATATCAAATTATAGTGATCATTTGGATTGTTTTCCAGCATTTCCAAGGCCTTTTTGCCATTTTCAGCTTGATCACATTCATAGCCAAATTTGGTTAGCAATGCTTTGGCTAGCATAACATTAATTTGGTTGTCTTCAGCCAACAATATTTTAATTGTAGGTTTTGGAGCAGGCTGTGTCCGATCAATATTTGTTGCTTCTATATCTTCTAATTTATTTTCTAATTCAGATATCTTTTTTGAAACAATCACACGATGGATAATTTTATCAATTTCACGGTTATTCGATCCAGAGTTCTGAGCAATTGCAAGCTTTTTATAAATTGCTTGGCGGTTCGAATCTGGTACAGCAATACCGGCTATTGACATTTTAAGATGTGCACATAAAATTATATTAAATAGAGATTCTCGCCTAATTGGTTTGATCAAATAAAAATCAAACCCAAAATCATTTTTATATAAACTGACTTGGCGGCGCTGTTTTGGCTCTAACAAAACTACAGTTCGAATGGGGGCGCCATGCCAATTTTTTTCACATTTTTCAAGCATTTTTAAATAGTTTTCATCAGCCATTTCTGCGTCAACAATAATGGTGATATGAGATGCTTGCAAACGCGTTGCTTTATGAACTATTTGGATCATATTTTGGCAAGTGCTTAATATGTCTATGGTCGCTTGAGCTTGGCTTAATTGTTGTTCAATCAACCCAATTTCAATATCCTGATTTGAGAGAATAATAAACTGATGGTTTTCTAGCTGGTTGTCTATAGGTTTGACAACTTCCTTTTCATCTGTACGCAATAATAAGTTATATGTGAAACACGAACCTTCGCCAAGTGCTGAGGTTACTTCAATATTACCCCCCATCATTTTAATAATTTTTTGCGAAATACTTAGCCCGAGGCCTGTGCCTTCAAATTTTCTTGCATGGCTATTGTCAGCTTGTTCAAACTCACCAAATATTTTTTCTTGATCTGCTTCACTAATCCCAATCCCTGTATCCTTAATAATAAATTTAAGGTTGCATATAACATCACCTGATTTTTTACTAATCTCATTATCGGCTTCAACTTCTACTGAAACGCCGCCGTTTATGGTAAACTTTATGGCATTACCAACCAGATTTACCAAGGCCTGACGAATGCGTTTTTCATCACCAACAATATATTTGGGTACAGTTGGGTCAATTCGCGCTGCAATTTCAATTTCTTTTGCCAAGGCCCTAGACGAGAGTAATTCAATTACGTTTTGCACCAATTTATGCAGATCAAACTTCTCGGGTGATAGCGTTAGCTTACCTGCCTCAATTTTTGAATAATCCAAAATTTCATTAATTAGAGATAATAAGCTTTCCCCAGAGGTTTTAACAGCATCAGCATAATTTTGTTGCTCAGGGGTTAAATCTGTATCCATTAGCAAATTAACCATGCCTAATACCCCGTTCATTGGAGTTCTAATTTCATGACTCATAGTCGCTAAAAACATTGATTTTGCTTGATTCGCCGCCTCTGCGTTATCGCGAGCAACTTCAATTTGGCGTTCGGCAACTTTATAGGCCGTTATATCCCGCCCAACGGATTGAATTTCGGTTATTCGTTTGTTTTTGTCGAAAATTGCTTGTTCTTCCCAACTATACCATTTTAGACCATAGCGGGTTTGAATAAGCTGTACACGTTGGGTTTTATAAGGTGGCTGCGTTATTTCTGGGAATATTGATCGCTGGTCGCCCTCAACAATTGGAATTATCTTTCGCCTGTTAAGAACTTCATTTTTTTGCATGTCAAAAATTTTACAGAATATGCTGTTCACATAAGTATATTTACCTTGAATATTTTGCCTAATAATAATGTCACTTTGGGTATTTACCAATCCACGATAGCGCTTTTCACTTTGCTCTAAATCCCATCTTTTTAAGTTTAAGTCACCTAAGTCATGCTCTAAATTTACCGCGATATCTGCCATTTTCTTGGTAGAAAGTTGGTCAAGCATACTTTGTTTTTGCACTGCTTCCCAGCCGATTAAATTGGCACACATAAAAATGAAGGCCTGACATATGCCTAATATTAAAATTATGTCTGAAAAAGCCGGAAACTCTGTTTTTAGATAAAAGCTAATTGCTAAAATAAATAGAAAGATGATCAGATTAAAGACCAAAAATCTTCTTGAGCTAATAACTGAGATTAGAAAGGGGCGGCTATTTGGTGTTTCAAAGTTTGATTGATCAAAGTCACTTATAGTAAAGTTTTCTATATTATTTGAAAAACTGCTTTTTACAGAATTTGTGTTGTCATCCGATAGATATGAACCAGTGTTATTTAATTGCAATTGCTCTTCTAACTGCAATTGCTCTTCTAACTGCAATTGTTCTTCAACATTTGTTAGGCCTGAACCATCCACAACCTGCGAAATATCCGTTTTAGAAGAAATATTGCTAGAACTCATAAATTGCTGTCTAAATGTATTATTTTGCATTCTTTTACTTTATCAGGTAAGAAAAATATTCCAATTATCATCACTTCATTCTCGGTAATAAAGTTTATATTAAATTAGTTATTAATTTCTTTCTGACCATTAAGTAACTGCAATTATATCAACAGACTAAACTAGTGCTAGCCAACAATCTAAGCAACGCGGGCTTTACGCTCGGATAAATTCCTATAATTAAGAGCCTCAGCTATATGCCCAGTATTGACATTTTCCTCACAATCAATATCAGCAATCGTACGCGATAGGCGCATTACACGGTGATAGGCTCGGGCGCTTAAATTTAATTTCTCTGATGCTCTAAATAATAGGTTTTTTGTTTTTGCATCTAGTGCAACAATTTTATCAATATGTTGCGGCGGAATTTCACTATTGGTTAAAATATCCAGCCCAAAATCACTAAAACGTGATGTTTGAATTTGTCTTGCTAAAGCCACTCGTTTGGCCACATGCTTGCTCGTTTCTTTTGATACAGGCAGGCTTAAGTCTTGTGGGCTAACGGCGGGTACATGAATATGAATGTCAATACGGTCAAGCAGCGGCCCTGATAAACGTGCCTGATAATCATCAGCACATTTTGCACCACGTTTACAAACATGGCCAACTTGCCCCGCCATACCACATTTGCACGGGTTCATTGCTGCAATCAGCTGAAATTTTGCTGGATAGTTAACATGATAATTTGCGCGCGACACAAGCACTTCTCCAGTTTCAAGCGGTTGGCGTAAACTGTCCAAAACCCGTGGTCCAAATTCAGGTAACTCATCCAAGAATAATACCCCTCGATGTGCTAGTGATATTTCACCTGGGCGCGGTTTTATACCACCGCCAATCAACGCCGCCATGCTTGCGCTATGGTGGGGCGCGCGAAATGGTCTAGCATCTGATAGTTGCCCATCTCTCAAAATGCCAGCAACACTGGCAATGATGCTGGTTTCTAGCATTTCTGATGTTTGAAGCACCGGCAATATACCACTTAACCTTGCAGCTAACATCGACTTGCCCGAACCAGGCGGGCCTACCATTAGCATATTATGTCCGCCTGCTGCGGTAATTTCTAATGCCCGCTTAGCATTTTCTTGCCCGCGAATATCTTGTAAGTCTGGGGTTTTCATATCGGGTTTATGTGCTTGCGCTACAGGACGAACCAATACTTGATCGCCTTTAATATGATTAATTAGGCTGATTAAATTACTTGGTGCCAAAATTTCAAAATCATCACCCGCCCACGCAGCTTCACTGCCGCATTTTTCGGGGCAAATCAGGCTAAGATTATGGCTATTCGCAAATATGGCGGTTGGCAAACTCCCACCAACGCGGGCAATTGAGCCGTCCAGTGACAATTCGCCAATCGCTATGAAACGGCTAATATAATCTATTGGAATAATATCCGCAGCAGCCATTAAACCCAGTGCAATTGGCAAATCAAAATGACTGCCTTCTTTTGGTAAATCACCAGGTGCCAAATTAACAGTGATGCGTTTTGGTGGCAAGGCTAGGCCAACTGCGCCAAGTGCTGCCCGCACCCGCTCTCGGCTTTCAGCAACAGCCTTATCAGGCAGGCCAACAATGGTAAATGCTGGCATACCAGCACTAATTTGCACCTGAACATCAACGGCAATTGCCTCTGTGCCTAAAAATGTTACTGTTTTTATATGCGCAACCATAATTGTTCCGATGTTTAAAATAATCTATACCTAGGTTATTTTAAACATTCTGTCAAGAACAAAAAGTGAACGCGTGGGGGTTACCGATTTTTTATCTTTTCTTCAACCACGTTTAGAATTGTATCGGCTATGTTAATAGCATCAAATTTTTCAACCTCACGAATGCCCGTTGGTGAGGTGACATTAATTTCAGTTAAATAATCGCCGATTACATCAATGCCTACAAAAATTAAACCACGTGCTTTAAGTTCAGGCTTAAGTGCCTCGCAAATCTCGCGATCACGCGCGGTTATTTCTACTGGCTCGGGCTTGCCGCCAACATGCATGTTGGAGCGCACTTGACCGTTAAGCGGCACACGGTTTATGGCACCTGATATTTCACCATCAATTAAAATAATGCGCTTATCGCCATATTTGACGTCTTCCAAAAATGGTTGAACCATTAATGGTTCGCGATTTTGTGCAAAAAACAACTCAAGCAGGGAGGTTAGGTTGCTGTCATCTGCTTTTAACATAAACACACCTGCCCCACCATTGCCATAAAGTGGTTTAACAATCATATCGCCATGTTTGGCACGGAAATTTTCGATTTCTCGCACTGACCTTGTGATCAACGTTTCGGGCATCAAATCTTCAAATTTTAATACAAAAATCTTCTCTGGCGCATTGCGCACCTCGGTTGGGTCATTCACAATTAAAACATCGTCTTTGATCTGATCCAATATATGTGTTGCCGTTATATATGCCATATCAAAAGGTGGGTCTTGGCGCATGAATAGGGCATCAAATTGCCGCAAATCTTCGCGCTTTAATGTGCCTTTACTGACATGATTACCCGGCTCATCACGCAGTTTTATTGCCGCATCATCACCGCGCGACACCCAGTGGCCATAAGCGGCGACTTGGCCATTTTGGCTAGCCAAATCATCCACATGATAGCAGAATATATCAGCACCGCGGTTTTGCGCAGCAAGCATAATGGCAAAGCTGGAATCGCCTTTAATATCAATATCTTCAATTGGGTCCATTTGGACGGCAATCTTTAATCCCATGACGATATCCTCTACTGTGTTTTAAAATAGGCTTTATTATCTTTAATAATCAGTGTTTTGGAGAAGTCAACTTTATCGGAAAAATCACCAATCGAAAATTCATATTGTTTGTTTAATTTTATATCAAAAGTTCCTGCACCATAGGTAAATTGCTCAATAAGCTTGGTTTTACCCGCTTCAATCGACCCTCGAAAAATCTTTTTTGTGCCTCGGCTACTTGATGCTGAAATAACCAAATGTACCGAAAATGGTTCTTGATTGGCAATTTTAATATCTGCTCTAGCAAAGTCGCCTTGGGTCAGAAATACCCATATATAGAATACAGCAAAAACCACCACGCTTATGGTTAATATATAATATAAGTAACGGAAATATTTATCCATATTCATACTCACTTAATGGAAGAATTCTAATTTGCAGAATTCAAAATGCGGCTATAATATGGGCTGGTTTATTGGCAAAAGTCAAACCTATAAAATCAAATCTTGCATTATAATCAACTATTTTTTTTTGCCCCATCCAAAAATTTGCAGCTTTTTTAATGCGTTGTTTTTGCCGATCGCCCAAGCTAAAAAACAACTGCTCGGCATCGCTTCTATATTTTACCTCACAAAAAACAACAATATTGCCATGTTTGAAAATTAAATCAATCTCGCCATAAGGGCACTTATAACGGTATTGTAGCAATCGATAGCCTTTGAAAAACATAAAGATAATTGCAAAATATTCAGCCAACCGACCTAAAAGCTCACTTTTTTGCCGCTTGGAGAATTTATCTATCATTATACTGCCACTTTATTTTCATTTATAATATTTTATTTAATTTCTAACGCACGTTGGTACAAAGCCTTTTTAGGCAGGTCAAATTGTTCAGCTACAAAATTTGCGGCTTCCTTGACCCGCATTTTTTTTAGTGCTTTTTCAAGTGCATCATCAATATCTTGTTGACTCACCGCTAATTTTGCCATTGGCGGGCCGATCATCAAAACTATCTCGCCTTTAATTCGCTCTCTTTGTTTGAATGTTTGATAAATTTCGCCTGCAGGCAGAGTGATTACTTCTTCATAAATCTTTGTGAGCTCACGCGCTACAGTGACTTGTCGATCGGGCAGCATTTCAGCAATTAGTTCAAGGCTGGATAAAAGCCGTTTGGGCGATTCAAAAAATATCAAGGTTGCATCTATATTCTTAACTGCATCAATTGCGGCTTGTTTTTTTTGTCGTTTATTGGGTAAAAACCCTTCAAACAAAAAACGATTGGTGGCAAGACCTGCAACGGATAATGCGGTAATGGGCGCGCTACAGCCAGGGATTGGAAAAATTGACAATTCTAATTTCTTACATTCAACAATCAATTTCATCCCTGGGTCAGAAATTAATGGTGTACCCGCATCGGAAATTAATGCAACACTGCAGTTTTGCTGTAATTTCTCGATTATTTGCGGCATTTCAATGGCCGCATTATGCTCATGATAGGCAAATAATTTGCTATTAATGCCATATGCCTGCAACAACCTGACCGAGATGCGCTTATCTTCGCACCAAATAAAATCTGCAGATAATAGTGTTTCGATGCCGCGCAGTGTAATGT
>JADGDI010000030.1 GCA_016744975.1 Hyphomicrobiales bacterium
GCCCCCGCCACCACGTCCACGTAAGCCAGAATCTGAAATAGTTTTAACTAAATCATCTGGCGTTAGGGTATCTAGCGCTTTAAATAGCGCCAAATACCCATCGTTGGCAATGTATTCATTTAAGCTTAAACAATCAATGCTACCACAGTTTTTCCGCTACCCACATCCCCTTGTAATAGCCTAACCATGCGTTTTTCACCAGCCATATCAGCGCTAATTTCATTGAAAGATTGTATTTGAGAGGCGGTCAATTGATAGGGTAGTAACTTTTTTAGCCGCTCATTTAATACACCTGTTGCCTCAATAGCAACCCCCTTGACCACCACCAAATGTTTGCGCGTTAATGCCAAAGCAAGCTGATTTGCCAAAATTTCATCAAATGCAATCCGCTGCCGATGTGCACTATCATTAGTCACAATATCGGGGCTATCGGCCAAATGCATGGCAATGATTGCTTCATTAAAACTTGGCCATTTTTCACGGTCAAGTAAGGGTTTATCCAACCATTCGGGCAAGGTCGGCAATGCTTCAATCAGCTGCGCGATGCTTTTACGCAATGTTTTGCTCGCCAGCCCGGCAGTCATAGGGTAAACTGGCTCAAGCATTGGTAGTTTTTTCATCTCCGCTTCACTGGCCATAAAGTCTGGGTGGTTAATCTGCAATTGACCATTATACATTTCAACTTTGCCGCCAATATATCGCGTGCTGCCTTCGGGTAGCGTGGTTTTCAAATAATCACCACGGGCTCTAAAAAAACTTAAGGCAATATCACCTGTACCATCAAAACAATTAATTCGATACGGAATACGCTGATTGTGGTGTGGTGGCACCATATGCTTGCCAATAGTAAGCTTTATGGTTGCATATTGCTCGGCCTCTAGCTGATTAATCAGCGGTTGATGGCGGCGGTCTTTATATCCCATAGGTAGATGAAATAAAAGGTCTACATAACGGGCAGATTGACCTGTCTCGATATTACGCGCAATCAAACGCGTTATATTTTGCGCAACTTTAGGCCCAACGCCCTTTAAAGCGGTGATTGTTTTAAAAAAATAATTCAATATGTCAGGACGCATATATCATTAACCCTCGTGATTGCGTTACTTATAAACAAAAGGTGAACATTAATCAACAGGCTTTGATGGTTTTAATTGACCAGCGCCATTAAACTGCTTATAAGTTTGATAAACAATCCCATATAGCAAGTGATTATACCTCATGCAAGATATTGAAACATATAAGAAAAAACTCATGTTCCGCGCATGGCACCGCGGCATGAAGGAGTTGGATTTATTAATGGGAACCTTTGCACAAGATGAATTGGCGTTGTTAGATGGTCATGAATTGGTGCAATTTGAACGGTTGATTGATGCCGAAGATAATGATTTATTGAATTATTTCAATGGTAAACAGCCCGTTCCAGAACATTTGGCAGGCAGTGTATTTGAGCGGATAAAAGCACAAGTTTTCACGCCAGAGCGCTATGGTAAGAATCTTTAATAAGCATGATAGATAAACCAATAAAATTTTCGAATCACGATATAATTTGTGCCGTGCCTGAAGGCGCTGATGCCTTATTATTAAGTAAAATCTGGCGACAAAAAGTTAAAAACAACTCCCAAATTGAGGATATTGTTTTTATCGCTAGGGATGAGCAGCGCCTTAATAATATATTGCGCGGTTTAAAGTTCTATTTACCAGATGTAACCCCAATCACCATTCCCGCTTGGGATTGCTTACCCTATGACAGGGTTTCACCTGCTCAAAATATTATAGGTGCGCGGCTCAAAGCTTTTGCCATTTTGTCGGCACGTAATGCCCAGGCTGAAAAAGGTAAAAAATTCTCGCCAAGGCTGATTCTATCTAGTTTAAATGCAGCCATGCTACGCACCACACCACAGAGCTATTTTAGGCGCAGCTTCTTAACGTTAAAACTAGGTAACCGAGTTAACCTTAGTGATTTTAGCAGATATTTTATACGCAATGGCTTTCATAAAGTTGCAACCGTGCATGAAAAAGGTGAGTTTGCCATTAGAGGCTCTATCGTCGATATTTTTTCAGGCAATATGACCCTGCCTGCAAGGTTGGATTTTTTCGGAGATACACTTGATACAATTAAGAGTTTTGATCCGTTAACGCAGCGCAGTATTGCAAAGTTAAAAGGCATAACTGTTCTGCCAGCTGGCGAGATGATGCTGAACGATACTGCAATCAGCCTGTTTAGATCGCGCTATGTTGCAGAATTTGGTGCGGTTAAATCTGAAGATCTGCTTTATGAAAATATATCAGAAGGCCGACCCGCTGTGGGTATGGAACACTGGTTGCCATTTTTTCATAATCAATTAGACAGTATTTTTGACTTCTGCCAAAATCCAGTGATTATAACGGATCATCAAATAGATGAGAGTGCCAAAACCCGTGATGAATTGGTCAATGACTATTATAAAGCACGTGTAGAAGCAATGGCTCATCAGAGTATGGGCGCGCCACTTTATAGGCCCGTAAAACCAGAAACTTTATATTTAAGTAAAACCGAGCTTGATAAAATTTTTGAGCAGCATCAACATGTTGAATTGAATAGCTTTAAAATCCCCCAGAAATTTGATGGCACAAAAGTTTTAGACTTTGATGGTAAAATCGGTCGAAAGTTCAGTGCAGAACGCCTTGAGCGAAACCAAAATATTTATGCCATTGTGGTGCAATATTTAAGCACGTTACAACAGAAAAATCATAAAATATTAATCTGTTGCCAATCGGCTGGTAGCGCTGAGCGACTGTCCGCTTTGCTGGTGGATCATGGCATAAAAAACACCGCATTTGTTGATGATTTTCAGCAATTTAATCTACTGGGCGAGGGCGCTATTGCCTTTGCAGCCATGCCAATAGAAACAGGCTTCACAGTTGGTCATTTAAACTTTATTGCCGAGCAAGATATTCTCGGCGACAGTTTAAAATCGGCTCATAAAAAACGCCGTGCCAATGACTTTATTTCAGAAGCATCGTCATTAACAGTCAACGATTTTATCGTGCATATAGAACATGGTATAGGGCAATTTATTGGCCTAAAAACCATTGATGTTTCAGGCCAACCTCATGATTGTTTGGAGCTTAAATATTCAGGTGGCGATCGGTTATATCTACCGGTTGAAAATATAGAATTACTAAGCCGCTATGGTAGTGAAGAGATCGGCGCTCAGCTTGACAAATTAGGCGGATCAGGCTGGCAAGCACGTAAAGCGAAGCTAAAAAAACGCATTAAAGACATTGCCAATAAACTAATAAAAGTTGCCGCAGAACGGATGCTGAAACAAGGTCAAAAAATCACTGATCCTGATAATCTATATCAAGAATTTGTCGCGCGGTTTGGCTTTAATGAGACCGAAGATCAACTACATGCAATAGAAGATATTATTGAAGATTTGCAATCTGGCAAACCAATGGATCGCTTAATTTGTGGCGATGTCGGTTTTGGTAAAACAGAAGTTGCCTTACGTGCTGCATTTTTAGCCGTTATGTCAGGCATGCAGGTTGCCCTAGTGGTGCCAACCACGTTATTAGCCCGCCAGCATTATAAGACATTTATTGACCGATTCAAAAATCTACCAATTCGTATTGATCAAGCATCACGTCTGGTTGGGGTGAAGTCATTACGCGAAACCAAACAAGCTATGGTTTCTGGCGAAGTTGATATTGTCATTGGTACCCATGCATTATTGGCAAAAAACATAAGCTTTAAAAACCTTGGCCTGTTAATTATAGACGAAGAGCAGCATTTTGGTGTGGTGCATAAAGAGCGACTTAAACAGTTGCAATCAGATATTCACGTACTTACCCTCACCGCAACCCCCATTCCGCGCACTATGCAACTTGCTATGACGGGCGTACGAGAATTGTCAATCATTGCCACACCACCAGTTGACAGACTTGCCATTCGTACTTTTATTTCACCGCTTGACCCCGTGATTATACGCGAGGCGTTAATGCGCGAGCATTATCGGGGTGGTCAAAGTTTTTATGTTTGCCCAAGGGTTTCAGATTTAGAGGAACGTGCAGAATTCTTAAAAGAATTTGTACCTGAAATTAAATTTGTAATCGCTCATGGGCAGATGACACCCGCCGCATTAGATGATGTAATGAATGCGTTTTATGACGGTAAATATGATCTATTACTCGCCACAACCATCATTGAAAGCGGCATTGATATACCGACAGCTAATACTTTACTCATCCATAGATCCGATATGTTTGGTTTAGCACAGTTATACCAATTGCGTGGCAGGGTAGGGCGCAGCAAAACCCGTGCCTATACCTTATTCACCTTGCCAGCCCATGGCAAAATTTCTGAAAATGCCCAAAAACGGCTTAATGTGTTGCAATCACTCGATAGTTTAGGCGCAGGCTTTACCCTTGCCAGTCACGATTTAGATATAAGAGGCGCTGGCAATCTATTGGGCGACGAGCAATCTGGTCATGTCAAGGAAGTAGGCTTTGAGCTTTATCAGGACATGTTAGAAGAAGCCATTGCAAGCCTTAAATCTGGAGACTTAAATGTCGAGCTAGATGAAAAATGGACCAGTGAGATTAATATCGGCATACCTGTGTTAATCCCTGACCATTATGTTAATGATTTAGATTTGCGTTTAGGCCTTTATAGACGGCTTTCAGCCTTTGATGAAGCGCCAATGATAGATGAATTTTCAATTGAACTAACCGATAGGTTTGGTAAAAAACCACAAGAAGTAATTTATCTACTAAAAATAATGAAAATCAAACTAATGTGCCGTGCAGCTAATATTGATAAAATTGATGCAGGCCCCAAAGGTTTAACCATTCGCTTTAGAAAAAATAATTTTGCTAACCCCGCTGGGCTAATGGAAATGATAGCAATCAGCCGAGGGCGCTTGAAATTACGCAATGATCAGCGGGTATTTGTTGCAGAAGGCATGCCACATGAGGATGATCGCCTTCGCGTTTCAGGTGAGTTTGTTGCAAAATTAATTGACTTACTGCCAAGTGAAGCTTAAAAATCAGTGCAAAATTAGAGGTATTATAATACCTAATTTGCAAGCCCTTGTAATTGCTTAAGTTTTTCATGAAAATCCGTTTGACAAGCAGCATAAAACCTATATAAACGCCTCATTATTAATTCTTAATTGAACCAACGGAACTGTTAAAATGAAAACATTTACAGCTACCCCTTCTACCATCGATAAGAAATGGATTATTATCGACGCAGAAGGTCTTGTTCTTGGTCGTTTGGCATCTATCATTGCCTTTCGTCTTCGTGGCAAGCATTTACCCACTTTCACTCCGCATATGGACACTGGCGATAATATCGTCGTGATCAATGCAGATAAAGTTGCCCTAACAGGCAAAAAACGTGAAGATAAAATCTATTACAGACATACAGGTCATCCTGGCGGTCTTAAATCACGTACTGCAGAAGACATTCTTGATGGTCGTTTCCCAACTCGGGTTTTAGAATCTGCTGTTAAACGCATGCTTCCAGGTGGTCCATTGAGTCGCCAACAAATGAGAAACCTATATCTATATGCTGGCGCAGAGCATGAGCAAACAGCTCAAAAACCTGAGCCGTTAGATGTAGCAGCGATGAACCGTAAAAATGTGAAGGGTGCTGAATAATGTCAAAAACTCTTGAAGATCTTAAAGAAGTTGTGGCCGAAGCTGGTATTGTTGCCGCAGAAGCCATTGTTGATGATGCGCCTAAATATGAGCAAAAGTTAGACGCTCAAGGCCGTGCCTATGCAACTGGTAAACGTAAGGATGCCGTTGCTCGTGTTTGGATCAAACCTGGTTCTGGTAAAGTGACTATTAATGGCCGTGATATTCAAACATATTTCGCCCGTCCAGTGCTTCGTCTGATCATTGCACAAGCATTTGAAGTTGCTGAACGTGTTGATCAATATGATGTTGTGTGTACTGTTAAAGGTGGTGGTCTTTCTGGCCAAGCTGGTGCTGTGCGTCATGGCGTTTCACTTGCACTTACCCGCTTTGAGACTGTTCTTCGCCAACCGCTTAAGAAAGCTGGCTTTTTAACACGTGATGCGCGTGTTGTTGAACGTAAAAAATTCGGTCGTGCTAAAGCGCGTCGTAGCTTCCAGTTCTCAAAACGTTAGTCAAAACTGCATATCAAATTCAAAAGAGCTTGCCGTTTTGCAGGCTCTTTTTTTGTGCTATATGTTAATTTGAAGTAATTTTAAGGTATCAATATGTTGGAATTTTTATCTGAATTTAGCTATTTGCTACCATTCATCATCGCAACTTTAATTTTTGGCTTTGTACCTGGCCCTTCAATTTTATATACATTAGCACAAACAGTAACTCGCGGTCGGCGAGGTGGTTTTATGGCTGCATTTGGCATTCATATTGGTTGTTTTCCGCACATAATTGCTGCAGCTTTCGGCTTAAGTGCCATTTTTAAATTAGTACCAGAACTGTTTTTTGCGGTTAAATTCATTGGCGCTGCCTATCTCGTTTATCTGGGCGTAAAAATGATTCTCTCCAAAATGGATGGCGATATTCCTGTTGAGCATATCACCAAAGATAGCAAAACAACCTTTTTAAACAGCATATTGGTTGAGGTTTTGAATCCCAAAACGGCAATTTTTTTCATTGCCTTTTTACCACAATTTGTTGATACGAGCGCATCGTGGCCTGTATGGTTGCAATTCATCATACTAGGTCAATTCATCAATATGGTATTTTCAATCGCCGATATATTATATGTGTTTTTAGCTGAAATATTGGTAAAAAAAATAAAGAAAAGTGGCGGCAATTCACGGATTCTTAAATGGTTAGGTGGCTCTATGTTAATTGGGCTAGCTGGGCATTTGGCGCTAGAAAAATAGCATAATTATTAAAAAGTTGGTATTGAATATGGTAGATAAAATTAAAGTCGGCATATTAGGCGCATCTGGTTATACTGGCGCAGATTTAGTACGTTTAGCAGCAGAGCACCCGCATATGGAGCTTTCAGTTTTAACTGCCAACAGCCATGCAGGCAAACGCTTTGGCGATGTCTACCCGCACTTAGGGGCAATAAATTTACCAGACCTAATTAAAATCGAGGATGCCAATTGGGCAGATTTAGACGTAATTTTTTGTGGTTTACCACATGGCACTACCCAAAAAATTGTTGCTTCCTTGCCCAAACATGTAAAAGTAATAGACCTTAGCGCGGATTTTAGGTTGCGTGATGTGACAACCTATAAACAATGGTATGGACATGAGCATTTCGCACCTGAATTGCAAAAAAATGCGGTTTACGGTTTGCCAGAACATTATCGTGCTAATATTAAAACCGCCAACCTTGTGGCTTGTCCTGGATGCTACCCAACAGCAGCACTGCTAATGCTAATACCATTAATGCAAGCCAAGTTAATTGATAAAAATTCAATTATAATAGATGCAAAGTCGGGCTTAACAGGCGCTGGGCGGGGCTTAAAACAAAATACTTTATTTGCCGAAGCAGGTGAGGGGATGAGCGTTTATGGCGTCGCAGGCCACCGTCACGCGCCAGAAATTGAGCAAGAATTATCTGCAGCATTGGGCGCTAATGTCATGGTTAGTTTTACACCGCATTTAATTCCAATGAGCCGAGGCGAATTTGTCTCCACATATGCCAATTTTGCCGATGGTGCAACAATTAGTGACATAAGAGAATGCCTGAATAATGCCTATAAAGACGAGCCATTTATACGCCTGTTGGCAAAAGGCGCTGGCATAGGAACGCAATATGTAAGAGGCTCTAACCAATGTTTATTGTCAGTTGAAGAGGATCGAGTGCCAGGCAGGGCGCTACTCTTTTCCACATTGGATAATTTAGTAAAAGGCTCAAGCGGACAAGCCATTCAAAATATGAACATCATGTTCGGTTTCGAAGAAACCCTAGGCCTAACCCAACAGCCAATGTTTCCGTAAGTTAGATGGGTTTAAATTCTATGGAATTATAAACCTTCTGCCTTTGCTTTTTGCCAGAGCGCTTCTAATTGCGGTAATTTCACACCACTAAAGTCTTTATCCATTAGTTTAATATTGTTTTCAATATAGTTGAATCTATTTATAAATTTAATATTTGTACTATCCAACGCAGAATCACTATCTAGGCCTAAATGCCGCCCATAGTTAACCAAACTAAACAGTAAATCACCAAATTCTTCTTGTTGTTTTTGCTTGTCGCCAGCCGTAACTTGTTCAAAAAACTCTTCCAATTCCTCATTAATCTTGGCCCTTACGTCGCCAACTTCAGGCCAATCAAACCCAACCGATGCCGCCTTTTCTTGTAGTTTTTGCGCATGCTTGAGCGCAGGAAATACAGGTATATCATCTAGTAAATACTTGTTTTTACAGCTATTGAGTTTTTCTTCAGCCTTAATCGCCTCCCATTGACCAGTTTTCAGCTCTAAAACTTTGCCATTTTCGTCAGCAAAAACATGCGGATGGCGGCGAACCATTTTGTCACAAATCTGCCATACAACTTTATCAAAATTAAACAATCCGTGGTCATCAGCGATTTGCGTATGGAATAATACATGCAGCAATAAATCACCAAGTTCATCAGCAATCGCGTCATTATCTTGTTTGTTTATGGCATCAATAAGTTCATAAACTTCTTCAATGGTGTAAACACCAATGCTCTTGAAATCTTGTTCTAAGTCCCATGCACAGCCCGTTTCAGGGTGTCTCAATTCACGCATTATTTCCAGCAAACCATTAAAGTCGTATTTTGGGGGTGGTTTAGGAAAGGCTCTAGTCATAAATCTATTAAGCCTTTGATTCCAGTCTAATCACCTTATAGCCGGCAGAACGAATGGCTATTATGATTTTTTCGGCATGTCTGGAATCACGGGTTTCCAACATCATATCCAATGAAGCGCCTTTTGCAGGTACATCCAAGAAAGTCCGTTTATGTGACACATCCAAAATATTTGCGCCCATACTGCCCGTTAATGCTGATATTTCGGCCAATACTCCAGGTTGGTCGGCAATTTCAATCCGCAAATTAATGATGCGGCTAGAACGTTCAAGCTCTCTAAATAAAATGGATGCTAATATTCGGCTATCAATGCTACCACCTGTTATGACAAGCCCAATATTCTTACCCTTAAACCGAGATTTCTGCTGCATAATGGCTGCAAGGCCAACCGCCCCAGCCCCTTCTGCAACGCTCTTGATTATCGTCAATAACTGGTTAACCGCTTGTTCTATTTCATCTTCTTCAACAACAATAATGCTTGATACATGTTCTCTAACAATATCAACTGTGCGTTTAACTACATTTTTAACCGCAATGCCCTCGGCCAAGGTCTGGCCGTGGCAGTCCACTGTTATGCCGTTGAGTGCGTTACGCATGGTAGGGTAAAGTCCTGCTTCAACACCAATAATTTCAATGTCGGGGTTAATGGCTTTTGCGGCAATCGCAATGCCAGAAATAAGACCACCACCACCAATTGGCACTACCAATATATCCAAATCGGCCACATCGTCGAGCATTTCAAGTCCAACAGTTCCAGCACCAGCAATTATTCTATCATCATCAAACGGGTGAACCAGTGTCAAACCTTCATTCTCTATCAATTGGTTGGTAACTTCGCGGCAATCAGCCAAAGTCTGGCCTTCTAATACAACCCGCGCACCGTAGGATTCAGTCTGCTCGACCTTCACAAAAGGTGTGGTGGAGGGCATAACAATGGTAGCCGCAATGCCCATTTTTTGTGCATGATAAGCGACGGCTTGCGCGTGGTTTCCTGCGCTTAATGCTACAATTCCCGCTTTGCGTTCGGCTTCTGTAAGGCTGTCTAATTTAATCAATGCACCGCGTGCCTTAAAACTATTGGTGCGTTGTAAATTCTCATATTTCAGGTGAATTCGCGCTTCAGCCTTTTCCGATAAGCGCCTAGAATATAGAAATGGTGTCCGAACCAATGCCGATTTTTCGACCATCTTGGCAGCATGTTTTATATCATCAAATGTAACACCCACAACATCACCCAATTTTATTGTTTTTAGTCAATAGATACTATTCTATATATAATTGCAATATCCTTTCGTTTATTTGGTAGAGTATTTTGTGACAATATTAGCCCTGCGGAACATTATCACAGGTTTTTATCGACATATGGTAAAAATTCCGCCATTAATAATGCAAAAACTGATCGATATAGGGGTGTAGAAATGAGTGGTCTAAAGTTAAGTTTTATTGGTCTTGGTGTTATGGGTTACCATATGGCAAAATATTTGCAGCAAGCAGGTCATCAAGTTACAGTCTATAACCGAACATTTTCAAAAGCCGAAAAATGGGTTGCAGAATTTGGCGGTAAATGTGCAAAAACACCCAAATTGGCTGCAAAAAATGCCGATATGGTTTTTTCCTGTGTTGGTAATGATGATGATTTGCGCAGCGTAACCCTTGGTGATGATGGCGCATTTTCAGGCATGAGTGAAGGTGCAATATTCGTAGATAATACAACGGTCAGCGCGCAGGTAACGCGCGAACTATATACAATCGCAGCACAAAAAAACCTTTCATTCATTGATGCGCCAGTATCAGGTGGTGAAGCAGGGGCAATCAATGGCAAGTTAACGGTTATGTGTGGCGGCGATGAGCAAGCCTTTAAAAAGGCCGAATCGCTCATTAACAATTATGCGCAAAAAGTAAAATATCTCGGCAAATCCGGTGCAGGGCAATTAACTAAGATGGTCAACCAAATCTGCATTGCTGGCATATTGCAAGGCCTTTCAGAAGGCATTAATTTTGCCCAAAAAGCGGGGCTAGATGTAGAGGATGTGATCGAGACCATATCAAAAGGCGCGGCGCAAAGCTGGCAGATGGAAAACCGTTATAAAACCATGAATGATGGCGAATATAATCTGGGTTTTGCGGTTGATTGGATGGTAAAGGATATGGATATTGTACTAGCGACCGCCAAACAATTTAATGCAGCTATGCCTATGAGCGCAATGATTACCGAATATTATCGTGATGTTCAAAATATGGGCGGCAGCAGGTGGGATACTTCTAGCCTGCTCAAACGCCTTCAAAAATTTGATCAATAATTACAATTTGTTAAACAAGCATGAAAGGTTCAACTCCATATGGAATGGCAAGGTAACGGATATGTAATTTCAACCAAAAAATTTGGTGAGAATTCCGTTATTTTGGATGTCTTTACTCGCGATAGAGGGCGCTATCAGGGTTTGGTTAGAGGCGGCACTGGCCGTCAAAAAAGGGCGTTGTTACAAGCTGGTAATTATCTTAAATTAAATTGGCGCGCGCGGCTAGAGGAGCAGTTAGGCCAATTTCAGGTGGAGGCTATAAAGCTCAATACGGGTTATATTTTGTCTTCAAAACTCGCGCCTTTGGCTTTGTCGTCCATATGCGAACTGCTAAAAAAACTGCCAGACCGCCAAGCTTATAACCAGTTATATGACTCATTTGAAATTGTATTGCGGCACTTAATTGATGATAAAGACTGGCTGCCGCTTTTAGTAAAATGGCAAATTGGGTTTTTACAACAGATGGGCTATGGATTAGATTTAAGCAAATGTGCGGTAAGTGGCACGACGGAAGATCTGCGTTATATTTCACCCAAAACGGGCAGGGCGGTTTGTGAGCAGGTCGGCTTGCCCTATAAAGGTAAATTATTTGATATTCCACCATTTATATATGGTGATTTCACCAAAGACATTACGCCACAACATATTTTTGGCGGACTAAAAATTACTGAATATTTTTTAAAAAAGCATATTTATAATGTGCATAATTTACCCTTCCCTGAAGCGCAAAAAATCCTCACAGATAGAGTTTTTAAGCAGATCAAAACCGAATAATAATCCAAATTAACAAAAATATCTGTTCATTTATTCATTTGCGACTATAAAGCAAGAAAGAAACATGGTTTAATTTGGCGATATGACAATAAACGATAGTGAAAAATCAAATTCAAGTGAGCAATCACCAACACGCGTGAACTTACGTGAAGCGCTGGAGGAGCGCTATCTTGCCTATGCTTTGTCAACCATTATGGGGCGCGCTCTGCCCGATGTTCGTGATGGTCTAAAGCCGGTACATCGACGCCTGTTATTTGCCATGCGTATGTTAAAGCTCGATCACAAGTCAGGTTTTAAAAAATGCGCACGCGTGGTTGGTGATGTGATTGGTAAATATCACCCACATGGCGACCAATCGGTCTATGATGCTTTGGTACGCTTGGCACAAGGCTTTGCTGTGCGCTATCCACTGGTTGAAGGGCAAGGCAATTTCGGTAACATTGATGGCGATAATGCCGCTGCCATGCGTTACACAGAATCGCGCCTAACTGAAGTTGCGGTTCGCTTAATGGAAGATCTCGATCAAGACACGGTTGATTTCAGACAGACTTATGATGGCGAAGAGGAAGAACCGATTGTTTTTCCTGCAAATTTCCCGAATCTACTTGCCAATGGATCGGCCGGTATTGCAGTTGGAATGGCAACCAATATCCCACCGCATAATGTTGCAGAAATCTGCACGGCTGCCTTGCATCTAATTAAATTTCGCAGCGCATCGGTCGAAACTTTAATGAAATTTATGCCTGGGCCTGATTTGCCTACAGGCGGTATCATTGTAGAACCACATGCCAATATTTTAAAAGCCTATCAAACTGGCCGTGGTTCAATAAGGGTGAGGGCAGCATGGCATAAAGAGGATATGGGCCGTGGCGGTTATCGCATTGTCATCACCGAAATACCCTATCAGGTGCAAAAATCAAGGCTAATTGAACGCATTGCTGATCAAATGTTCGAGAAGAAAATCCCACTTTTAGGTGATATACTTGATGAATCAGCAGAAGATATTCGCTTGGTTATAGAGCCCAAAAATCGCAATATTGACCCATTGTTATTAATGGAGTCTTTGTTTAGAGTAAGCGACTTAGAAACCCGTCTTTCGCTTAATATGAATGTGCTAACCAATGGTTTAGTGCCAAAAGTATTGCCACTTAACGAGGTGATTCTTGGCTGGCTTGACCATAGACAAGTAGTTTTAGTGCGCAAAAGCAACTATCGGTTAGAAAAAATTGCCCGACGTCTAGAGATTTTGTCAGGTCTAATCATCGCATTTTTAAATTTAGATGAAGTCATACGCATCATCCGCTTTGAAGATGAGGTCAAACTAACTCTAATATCAACATTTGAGTTAAGTGACGTTCAGGCTGAGGCAATCTTAAACATGCGTTTGCGCTCGTTACGTAAGCTAGAAGAAATGGAATTACGCCGCGAGCATGATGAATTGTTGATAGAGCAGGCGGGCTTGTTAGAGCTGGTGGCAAGTCAAGACATGCAATGGGCGCAAATATCAGACTCCATTAAAGAGTTAAAAAAACAATTTGGTCAAAAAACGTTACTAGGCAAACGTAGAACACAATTCGCCGAGGCGCCAGATGTGGATTTAGACATGGCCGAAGCGTTTATTGAACGCGAACCCGTTACCATTATTTGCTCGGCAATGGGTTGGATAAGAGCGCTAAAAGGCCACCAAGGCGACATGTCAAAGCTAAGTTATAAAACGGGCGATGAGCATAAATTTGCATTCCATGCCGAGACTACTGATAAAATTCTAATATTCACGACAGATGGCCGCATTTACACGGTCGGGGCCGATAAGTTTCCAGGTGGCCGCGGGCAGGGTGAGCCCATTAGACTGCTAATTGATGTTGCGCAAGAAGTTGAAATATTTGATATATTCATCTACAAACCTGAACAAAAACGCCTTCTTGCAGCTTCAGATGGGCGCGGTTTTATCTGTGTTGAAAATGACCTTATTTCCAATACCAAAAAAGGCAAACAGATACTCAATGTCAAAGCACCAATTTGTGCAAAAATCTGCACAAAGGCTGATGGCAATCACGTCGCAGTCATTGGACAAAATCGTAAATTGCTAATTTATAAAACTGAAGAAGTGAATGAGTTAGCACGTGGCCGCGGTGTTATGTTGCAACGTTATAAAGATGGTGGTATTTCCGATGCGATTACCTTTAATATTGAAGATGGACTGCACTGGTTAGACGGTGGTGGCCGCAATCGCACGGTAACCGAATTAGATGAATGGTTAGGCGCTCGCGCCCAAACCGGCCGCATGCCCCCACGCGGTTTCCCAGCGACTAATAAATTCACTTAAAGTTCAAATCCAGCGGTATTGTTTTTCAATTATGTCGGCTAACCTATGAAAAAGTCACCACTAAAAATTGCAATTGCAAATATTGAGACAAAAAAAGATGTTGTTTCAAATTCAAAAAAGATTTGTGCTGTGATGACAGAAGCAAAAAATCATGGTGCCCATATTGTACAATTTTCAGAAGCTGCACTATCAGGATATATTAAGTCTCAAATTTCAGATTGGGCAGATGTTAATTGGCGGTTGCTAAAAAAGCAACTCGATCTCATTTGCACACACGCTAAAAACCTACAAATATATATTATACTAGGCTCTAATCACTTTGAGAAAAATGAAAAACGACCCAAAAATAGTGTGTATATTATCTCACCAGAAGGGGTGATAGTTACGCGTTATGATAAACGTTATTGCTCACACACTGAAATTTCTAGCTGGTACTCAGCAGGACATAAACCCTGTGTGTTTGAGGTGGGGGGATGGAAACTTGGTTGCGCCATATGCATTGAAATACAGTTTCCAAGTGTCTTCTCGGAATATGAGGCGCTTGATGTAGATTGTGTGTTTCTATCAACATATAGCAATGACCCAATGCATTGGATTCAATCTCAAGGCCATGCAGCTTGCAATAATATTTGGATAAGTGTTGCCACACCAAAGCAATGTAGCGATGGCCTACAAGGCGGGCTAGTAAAACCAAATGGAAAATCTGGTGCAAGAGTTGCGCCCGAATCCAGCGAATCTCACATTATGGTAACGCTTGATCAAGCTGACCCCGAATTAGACATTTCTCTCAACAAAGCCCGACCTTGGCGCAGGCTAGCAAGATCCAAAAATATTTACGACAATGAAATATAAATAAAGTTTCCATAATATATATTATGCGCCTTTTATGTTTGTCCTCAACGGTTGCCATTAACCTTCCTCTACCTTCCTCAAATAGGTCATAAAATGTGGATTTTAAACAGCAAAAAAGGGCAGTCAAACCGCCCTTTCCCACCTCGCTGTATGCCATTTATGCCTATATGCTTAACCTTGAATAAACCGTCTGCGATATTCGCTACCAACATAGACAAATACACCAGAGATAATCAACCCGCCCATTAATGACACCCATTTCACATGGCTCAGTAATTGCCATAGGTTGCTATAGAGCTTATCAATCACAATATTTGCAAAACTGGTAGTTCTTTGTGCATCTTCAAAATCAAAGTTAATATTATCCATTTCATGTAACTGACTATCTTTGGCCAATGTTGTCATATCAAATATTTCAACCAATCGCTGGCTAAGAAATGACCCAATAAAGGAGTGATCTAAGCCATCAAAGAAAATAATCTCCTCCATTACGATCAATACAAGCGGAATAACGAATGCTAGTGCAATCGACCATTTCTTGAAAAACACACTTAAAAACGCCACCCAAGCATAAAATGGTGTGAGCCATAACATAACCACCAACAACATTATTAAAGTAACAGATGCCAGTTTTAAAATAAACAAAATCACGGTCCAAGGCGCTATAAACTCACCAAAGCTACCAATATTTATTACCCCAATTAAATAGGACAAAACAGAACCAATCATAATCCAACCCAAAATGACAATGGGTACAACTAGAGTCCCAACTATAAATTTTAGCCCCAGAATTTTAAGATCACTAATCGGCATGGACTTCCAGAATAAAAGGCTATTATTCTTACGATCTGCACTAAATGCATCCGCATAATAAAAGAACAAAGTAATGCCCATATAGATTGCAAAAAATATAGTGTTGGACATGTAGCTAGCAATTAGCGCTTCGTCAGCAAATGACACCAATTGCCCGTGGCTACCAAACAGCCCTTGCATTAATAATAGCACAAAAAAGATGCTACTTAATATAGCAGGTGCAATAAAAAAGCTACCCTTATGCTCAATCAATTCTTTTTTTAAAATTGCTAATTCAGATTTATATTTCATTGTTAATCCTCTTATTGCTGCATTAAAGCAACAAATAAGTCACTTAGATTTGGTGTTGTTACATCGCCAAGGCCAAACAGTTCTTTGTCATTCAAACCATCAAATATCATAATGGTTTGGCCAAATTGTCGGTCTTGATAAACAGGCTTTAAAGCTGCCGCTTGAGTGACATTATCCTGGTTGACAATCAATTGCTTGTAACGATTGTCAATATCTTCCATTTCAGAATTTAAAATAATCTGCCCTGCCCTTACAAACATAACGTTTGAGAGTAGAAATTCAATCTCATCCACTTGGTGGGTGGTGATGATAATGGTGCGCCCATCATGCATATAATCATCAATCAAATTTTTGAAAAAGTTTTTACGGTTGATAATATCAAGCCCTAAAGTAGGTTCATCCAGCACAAGAATTTTTGCATCAATCGACATTACGAGCGCCAAATGGAGCAAAGCGAGCATACCTTTTGATAAAGACTTAACCTTAGCTTGAAATTTAATATTCGAATTTTGTAAATATTCATTCATTTTCTCCACTGAAAATTTAGGGTGAATGTCAGCAACCAAATCAATTAATTGTTGAACTTTTAAAAACCGCGGCAGGCTCGCGACGTCAGAAATAAATGCAATATCCTGCATTAATTCACTACGTTCTTGATATGGGTCGCGGCCTAAAACCTGTATTTCGCCTTCATAGTCCATCAAACCCAAAATTGTATTCAAAATTGTTGTTTTACCAGCACCATTATGGCCAATCAGCCCGTAAATTTTGCCCTTTTCAATTTCGAAACTTATATCATTAAGCACTTGATTTTTACCAAACTTTTTACTCAGGTTGGTCACTTTAATAAGTTGTTCCATTATGCCACCTCTGCTTTTTTTGCTAATTCCGTAAGTTTTAACCCTAAGCTGTCTAGGCGTTTTAATATGAGTGGCCACTCTTGGGTTAAAAACTTCTCTTTTTCTATGCTAAGCAATTGCTTATGTGTCTCTTCCATTACAAACATTCGTAATCCACGGTTTTTTTCAATAACCTGTAGGTCAACTAATGACTGATACGCCTTAGTGACAGTAAGTGGGTTGACTGATAATTCAGTTGCCATAAGGCGAACCGAAGGCAGCGCCTCCCCTGCTTTGACATTTTTATTTAAAATCATTTCAATAATCTTTTGCCTAATTTGCAAAAAAATTGGCTGACTTTTGTTCCATTCATACATATGATTCTGCGCCTTTCTGTATATTGGTGTATTAGATAAGTAGTACACCATTTAGAAAAACGCAAGTATTATTTATATTCTTTAAATTTTATAATTGTATAATCAGGGTCATGCCCCCATATAGAAACTATAAAAACATAGGAAAATGATATGAATTCATGGATTAAAAACATAAGAAAGCTTGTAATTTCAGCCATATTAATGAGCTCAATAGGGTTAGGTAGTGTCGCATATGCAGCTGACGGCGAGCCAGACCTAATCTTTAAAAAATCAACAGTATGGAAGTTTTTATCGCCCGATCATAAATTAGCGGTTTACGCGATCGATGATCCGCTCATTAAAGGCGTAGCTTGTCATTTTACAGTACCAGAGAAAGGTGGTATTTCTGGGTTTTTTGGAGTAGCCGAAGAGGTTTCAGATATTTCACTGGCATGCCGTCAAGTAGGGCCAATAGAATTTACTGAAAAATTTGAACAAGGCGATGTAATGTATCGCAAGAAGCGTTCATTCTTATTCAAAAAAATGCGCATAGTTCGTGGTTGTGATACAGCGCGAAACACATTGGTGTATTTAGTATATTCCGACAAACTAATTGAAGGTTCGCCCAAAAACTCAACATCAACAGTGCCAATCATGCCATGGGGTAACCAAACACCCGCTAGATGTGAAGACTATATAGAATAAACTTCTATGGAAAATCGTGGTAAAAGGGCAGCATTGACTGCCCTTTTTTTATCATTCTGGGCTAATTAATAAAGCACGTTTAACGGCATCTCTTGCCATCATCAACGCATACCAGCGCTTCACATTTGGGAAATCATCCAAATTCTGTCCCTGCCCTTCATGGGACTTTACCCAACCAATAATGGACATATCCGCAATAGAATAATCGCCCGCAACATATTCTGTTTTAGCAAGCTTACGCTCTAATACGCCATAAAGTCTTGCTGCCTCATCTGTATAGCGTTTAATGCCATATGGCACTTGTTCTGGCGCATATAATCTAAAATGATGAGCTTGCCCAAGCATGGGGCCAAATCCACCCATTTGCCACATTAGCCATTCTTCAACGGCCACGCGTTGTCGCTCATCCGTTGGGTAATATTTGCCAGTCTTACGCCCAAGATATTGCAATATAGCACCAGATTCAAATATAGAAATTGGCATGCCATCTGGCCCATCATGGTCAACAATGGCAGGCATTCGATTGTTTGGCGAAATTTTTAAAAAATCAGGTTTAAACTGGTCTCCAGCACCAATGTTAATCCAATGCACATTATATTCAAGCCCCGTTTCTTCAAGCATAATGGTTATTTTATGGGCATTTGGTGTTGGCCAAATATATATATCAATTGCAGTCATATTATTTTCCTATATCATTAATTTCATCCCGATATGAGAATCAATAAATCCCAAATTCAAATAAAATTTATGAGCCTGAAAGCGGGTTTTATCAGTGGTTAATTGCACAAGGCAACACCCCTTAGATTTACTAAATTCAATTGCCCATTGCATCATTTTCCGCCCAAGTCCGCCACCACGTAACGCAGAGTCAATCCGAACGGACTCAATTAAAGCACGTTTTGATGCCCCGCGTGATAGGCTAGGTATGACGGTGACCTGAAAACAACCAACAATTTTATTATCAAGTAATGCAACAAAAAAATCATTCAACTCATCTTCAATAATTGCAGTAAGCCCTTTGTTATAAAGGCTCATGTTGCTGCCTTCACGCCTCTGCCCTAAAACATCATCACTTAATAAGCTTACAATATCTGCTAGGTCTGAAATTTGTGCGGTTTTAATTTGTAATTCTGTCATGGGTAAAATTGTAAGGAATAAATGTAAAATTACCAATCAATTTTTATTTACATATATCAATATATTTGATTCTATTTTTAATCAGTTCAATGATAAGGCTTAATTTTACTATAGGAATGATATGAAGCAGCAAAGCAAAATACAGATGGGTAAAGTTGAATGGGCAATGTTGTTAACATTATCACTATTATGGGGCTCTTCATTTATAAATTTGAAACTTTCATTAACTGAAATGGAACCATTTACCTTGGTGTTTATGCGCGTCGCTATCGCAGCAATAGCATTGATATTATGGTGTCTTTTTCGACGTAAAAGTATGAAGATGAGCTTCAAACAACATCTTATTATATTTGGTCTCGGCATGGTTTTAACGGCCATTCCATTTTCATTTTTCACTTGGGGTCAAAAATATATTTCCACTTCGATGGCCTCCATAATTAATGGCACAGTACCGTTTTTCACAGCTTTATTTGCCCATTTTTTACTCGGTCATTCCGAACGCCTAACCAAAAACAAAGTTATAGGGCTGCTAATCGGATTCATTGGAATTCTGACCATTATTGGCCCTGAAGCAATTACCAACTTTGACCTTACAAATTTTGGACAAGTTTCAATTATTATTGCCTGCTTTTTCTATGCAGTAAGTGGTATTTACACAAAGTTATATGTCCCACAGGCATTGGATAATACCGTGGTAGCGACCTATTCATTAATATGGGCAACCTTAGTTATGGCAATTGTTGCCACTTTTTTTGATGGCCTGCCAGCATTTAACTATAGTGCAAAAGTTTGGCTAAGTATTAGTATTTTAGGCGTGCTTTCAACGGCAGTAACCTACGTCATTTTATTTCGGCTAATCAGACGTGCTGGGGCTAGTAATACATCGCTAACCACTTTTATCATTCCAATCTTCGCCATTGGCATTGGTATAATAATTCTAGATGAAAGCCTTGAATTAAAAGAAATTATAGGCGTATTGTTAATTTTATTGGGTGTTGCATTTATTCAAAATATGCATAAAAGTATCAAAACATACTTAGCAAAATAAAGTTAAATCGCTAAATTACCATGTTAAAATCTTACATCATTGCTAGGCGTCTTTACCCCCTAGGCGTCTTTATCAAAGCTAAAAATTTTATTGCGGCCAGTTTTTTTAGCTTCATATAAAGCCAAGTCAGAGCGCTTCATCATATTTTCGACTTTATCACTTGCACCTTTAAAGGACGCAATACCAATGCTGACACTAATATTCAAATCTTCGCAATTGGTAAGGTCAGAAAATGGTTTATCCGAAATAATGGCTCTAAGTCGCTCGCCTATAATCAACGCGGCATCAATATCTGCATCAGGTAGTACGATAAGAAACTCCTCACCGCCCAAACGCGCAGTCAGGTCAACACCCCTTACCCCAGTCCCCACTCTAAGGGCAAATTCTTTAAGGACTTCATCGCCAATATCGTGACCAAAAGTATCGTTCACCCGTTTAAAATGGTCAATATCAAGCAGCAGAAGCGATAAAGGTTTGTTATTGCTAACTGCTTTATCAAAGGCTGTCTTAAAGCTCGTCTCAATGAACCGGCGGTTATGCATGCCCGTTAATGAGTCTTTTATGGCCATTTCCATGCTTTGTTCTAAGTTGAACCGTAACTGATCAGCATACCATTTCCGTTTTAATGAGGATGTAGCACGCGCTAAAAGCTCATTCTCATCCACTGGTAGCGAAATATAATCATTAACCCCTAAATCCAAAGCGCGCACCAATCTTTTTGGTTCACTGTCATCAACTATGGTTAAAATTGGTATATTACGGGTTTTGGGCAACGATCGAAGTTGAGAACAAAGTCTAAGGCCATCAAAATCTTCCAAATTCAGCGATACAATTACAAGGTCAAATTCTTCAGACGACGCTAAATAAAGGCTTTCTTGTGGGTCAGAAACAAATTTCACATTATGATTGGCATTTTCGATCAGACAATGAGATATTCTATCTACCATATTCTGATCGTCTTCAACAATCAAAAAATTACCCGTTAAATCATTTGGTGGTTGCAAAATAGTAGTCATAGCAACACCCATTTGCTCACCAGAATCAATCCGCATGCGCAACTCATCAACCACAACCTTCAAGCGCACCAAGCTTTTAACACGGGCTAAAAGTGCAATATCATTAACAGGTTTGGTCAAAAAATCATCAGCACCTGCTTTTAAACCATTAATACGGTCAGAGGCTTGGTCAAGCGCTGTCACCATTACCACTGGAATATGCTGCGTTTGTGGGTTATTTTTAATGCGCCTGCAAACTTCAAATCCATCCATGCCAGGCATCATTACATCTAGCAATACAATGTCTGGTTGGTTGGTTGCAATCACTTCAAGCGCTTCAACACCGCTCATAGCAGTGCTAACGTCAAAATATTCGGCGGTTAATTTTGCTTCTAATAATTTTACATTGGTAATTATATCATCAACAACGAGTATCCGTGCACTCATATGATATTATCCTCTTTCAACAAAGTTTTCGATTGTTGCCAGAAATTTTACAACTGATATTGGCTTAGAAATATAGGCTTCACAACCGCCTTGTAAAATCTTCTCTTCATCACCTCGCATTGCAAACGCAGTTACCGCAATAACAGGGATATGAGCCAATTCATCATCAGCTTTAAGCCACTTTGTAACTTCAAGACCAGATACTTCAGGCAGTTGAATATCCATTAAAATAAGGTCGGGTTGTGATTCTCTAGCAAGCGCAACAGCATTTAAACCATTATCAGTTTGAACAATGTTATAGCCTTTAGATTCAAGCAAATCGTTAAACAATTTCATATTTAACTCATTGTCTTCAACAATCAATATAGTTTTGCTCACAGAATCACCCTCCACAATAGTTCTATTAATTATACTATATTATATTTTTGTTTAATATAGTGTTGCCATTCTAAGTCATATTTTATATTAAACATGGTAATTATAAAGTTAATAACCAATATAACAAAATCTATGAATAATAAAATTGCCGAAAATATTGCATTAAATGCGTTAGAGTTTTTATCTGTAAATGATGAATATTTCGCAAGTTTTATCAGCTATTCTGGGGTTGATGTCAGTCAAATTAAGGATATAGCAAAGTCTAAGGGCTTTCAAATTTCTATATTAGACTTTGTTTGTCTGGATGAAACCTTGCTAATGGCCTTTTGCCAAAATATGAATATTAACCCAAATCATCCATATCAAGCATTTCAATTTTTGAGTCATTATGCATAACCCCATTAATTCTCCACAAATTTTTGTAAAACTTTCATACAAATTCCTGTTTTTAAGTAGATGATTTCAAAAATCAGCAAATTTTTGAATAAATATTGTAAATAATCTATTTATTGATGGATAGGTTTCAATATCATTAAAAATGGTTATAATTAGCCAAATTAGTAATTTAATTTCGAGGGATGAAATGAATAACAATAGCCAGCCAATTTTAGAAGTAAAAAACCTTTCCATTACTTTTCCAACTGAAGTGAGGGAGGTTCACGCGGTTAAAGGAGTTTCTTTTAGTATTTCTAAAGGTCAAACGCTTGCTTTGGTTGGCGAGTCTGGTTCAGGTAAATCAGTAACTGCAATGTCTATTATGCAATTACTTCCCCCTCGTGGAACAATATACGGCAAGGATTCTTCAATAATTTTTGAAGGTAAGGAGATGCTTAACGCTTCTGAAAAGTTCTTAATCACTCAGCGCGGAGACCGTATTGCAATGATTTTCCAAGAACCAATGACATCCTTAAACCCTTACCTTACAATCGCACGGCAACTAACCGAAGTATTGGAAGTTCATAAAGGCATGTCCTATAAAGAAGCATTTGCGCGTTCTGTTGAACTGCTTGAGTTGGTTGGCATTAAAGACGCAGCACGACGCTTAAAAACCTACCCGCATGAGTTTTCAGGTGGCCAGCTACAACGTATCATGATCGCAATGGCGCTGGCTAATGAGCCAGATTTGCTAATTGCAGATGAGCCAACAACTGCCTTGGATGTTACCATTCAAGCAGAGGTTTTGGAATTGCTTAAAGAATTGCAGGCTAAAATGAATATGGCGATTTTATTCATCACCCATGACTTGGGTGTTGCAAAGCATTTCTGTGATAATGTATGTGTAATGCGTCACGGTGAAATTGTTGAATCTGGTGAAATAGAAGACGTATTTTTAAATCCAAAACATGAATATACCCTAAAATTACTAAACAGCATACCAAAAGGTATGAAAGAAAAAATTGAAATCGATGGCGATGAAAGCCTAATTACAGGCAAAGATGTATGGGTTAAATATCCAGTTAAAACCAATATTTTTGGTACCGTTACAAAAACTTTTGATGCGGTAAAAGGCATCTCATTAGATATAAAAGCTGGCGAAACTTTAGGGGTTGTTGGCGAGTCTGGTTCGGGCAAATCAACCCTTGGCCGTGCAATGGTTCAATTGCTAGAGACCGAAGGTAATATCACCTTTGAAGGCCAAGCCATTAATGGGTTAAGCAATGATGATATGCGCCCATTACGTGAAGATATGCAAATCGTTTTCCAGGATCCATATGGTTCTTTATCACCGCGCCTAACGGTTGGTGAAATCATTGCCGAAGGTCTTTATGTTCATCGTCCAGAACTGTCTAAACAACAACGTCTAGAGCGAGTAAAAGAAGTTCTGATCGAAGTGGAGATGGATCCAATCCTTTCTATAAACCGCTATCCGCATGAGTTTTCAGGCGGTCAACGCCAGCGTATTGCCATAGCCCGCGCTATTATTTTAGAGCCAAAATTCATTTTGCTTGATGAGCCAACTTCCGCATTAGACCGTTCAGTACAAGTTACCGTGGTTGAATTATTACGCAAAATTCAGAAAAAACATAAACTTGCCTATATGTTCATTTCGCATGATTTAGCCGTGGTTAAAGCCATGTCTGATTATGTTTTGGTAATGAAGGATGGTGTCGTCGTTGAAAAAGGCACAGCAACACAGATTTTCGAAAACCCTCAAACAGATTATTGCAAGCGTTTAATTGATGCCGCATTTGAGTTAAAAGACATCGCGTCTTAAAACCATTGCTGTTAACGAATATAGCTATAAATTAAAGGCGTAGGGTAAAACCTGCGCCTTTAACGCTTAAAACCAAGCACACCAACAATTATCATAAAAAGTATGATTATGCTTGCGATTTACCAAAAACCAATTTATCAAAACTAAAATCTATTTAAACGGATAAATTATGCAAAAAACAATCCATATCATTGGTGCTGGCCTAGCAGGTAGCGAAGCAGCTTGGCAAATCGCCAATCTTGGCGGCAAAGTAATATTGCACGAAATGCGCCCTACTCGCAAAACAGATGCCCATCAAACCGCAAATTTTGCAGAATTAGTATGTTCAAACAGCTTTAGGTCGGATGATAAAGACTTTAACGCTGTAGGCCTAATCCACGAAGAGATGCGCCAGCTAAACTCTATTATTTTACAATGTGCTGATGGCAATAAGGTGCCCGCTGGTGGTGCATTAGCGGTTGATAGAGATGAGTTTTCTACTGCGGTAACCAATGCGCTTGAAGCCCATGAAAACATTAGCATTATTCGTGAGGAATTCACTGGCGAAATTCCAAAAGATTGGCAAAGTGTCATCATTGCATCTGGACCACTCACATCTGATGCGCTATCAAAAACTATTGCTGATTTAACTGAAGAAGATGATCTAGCATTTTTTGATGCCATTGCCCCCATTGTTTATAAAGAAAGCATCAACTTTGATATTGCATGGTATCAAAGCAGGTATGATAAAATTGGCCCAATGGGTGATGGCAAGGATTATATCAACTGCCCGATGAGTGAAGCTCAATATCACGCTTTTATGGATGCATTGATTGAAGGGGATTCAACAGAGTTTAAAGAATGGGAAGGCACGCCATATTTTGATGGCTGCTTACCGATTGAAATAATGGCTGAGCGTGGCCGCGAAACATTGCGCTGGGGACCAATGAAACCCGTTGGATTAACAGACCCTAAAAACCCGACTGTAAAGCCTTATGCCATTGTACAATTGCGTCAAGATAATAAATTAGGCACATTATATAATATGGTAGGTTTTCAGACCAAATTAAAATATGGCGCCCAAGCCGATATATTACGTATGATTCCGGGCTTGGAAACTGCTGAATTTGCACGTTTAGGCGGTATTCATCGTAACACTTATTTAAATAGCCCGGTTTTGTTAGATAAAAACCTATGCCTTAAAAAACATCCAAAAATTCGTTTTGCTGGGCAAATAACAGGCGTTGAAGGTTATGTTGAAAGTGCTGCCTCTGGCCTTTTAGCAGGCAGATTTGCTTATGCTGAAATGGTTGGCAATGAGGTTTCATACCCACCAGAAACAACCGCATTAGGCGCAATTTTAGAACATGTCACAGGCGGCCATCTGGTTAATGATGATGAAGAAATGTTGGTAGATGGCGAAACCAAACCCCGCAAAAAGAAAAAACGCAGCTTCCAGCCAATGAATGTAAACTTTGGCCTATTCAAAAGCGTCGAAATCCCAAAAGTTGATGAAGATGGCAAAAAAATTAAAGGTAAAGAAAAGTCTCGCTATAGAAAACATGCAATGAGCAAACGGGCATTGGCTGATTTGGCAAGCTGGATTGATGGTTTAAAACAATAGTCGCAATAATTTATTAGTATATTTCGTTTATAAAAACGAAAGGAACAACTAAATCAGTGGATGGAGCAAATGACAGAAATAAAATCAATAGAAGATGACCCATCTGCCTATGGCATGATAATCCCACCCAATAATTTAAAGAAAAAAGTAAAAATTACCATTGTCAAAGATGGTGAAGAAACCGAAGCCATTGATAATGCCGAATTAGCAATGGACGCAATGTCAGACAAGTTCAAGCAATGGCTCGGTGATGAAGTTGAAAAGTTCGATCAATGCCGTAAGAATATGGTTAAAGAACGTAATGAAACCCATATGGCTGCACTACATGTTGTAGCGCATGATGTAAAAGGTCAAGCAGAAACAATGGGCTTTCCATTAATCACTCTGGTTTCTGCTTCATTATGTAAGCTTATTGAAGTTTGGGAAAACCCAAAAAAATTCCCGCTTGATCAGCTTAATAGCCACGTTGATACGATTAAAATTATGCTGGCACAAGATATCCGTAGCAAAGACCATAAATTGGGTAAAAAACTTACCGATAGTCTTATTAATGTTGTTTATGATTATGCTGATTCAGTTGAAGCTGCAAAAAATAAATCTTAAGCCGCTATCTTGTCGCTCACATCGATATAATAACAATCCAAAATCCGCTGTAGATAAGATTTATTATCTACAGTTTTTGTTAAATAATTCTCAGAAACTTGCTTTATCATTTCAATTGAAAATGATGCATTATTTTCAAAATTAGTTAATTTGTCATTTTGTTTTAGGTTCTTGTAAACGGTTACCGCGAGGGTTAAAACAGGGTATAAGTCGACAGGTAATCTAGATCTAGAAAATAAAGCCATTCGTGTAGCGTCATTTTGGTTATGTAATAATGAGTGCAACTTTCCAATTGGAATACCAGCTAAATAGGACAAGGAATACTCAAAAAACTTCATATAACCTGTTGTTATAGACCTTAAAATTAAAGATGGCGTCAGTCTTTCTTCACTGCCTAACTTGCGAATATATTCAACCAATTCGGTGCCATCAATTTGCTCAGATATCTCAATTGCCGCAATTTCATAGGATTTTTTAGCGATATTTGACGCTTGTTTTTTATTTAACCAATTGGCATTAACTGCAAAACTTTCTAATGATTTGGCGACATCAAAAACAAATAACTCACGTAAATCAGCAGGCAAATCATCCCTACTACGCAAAGTTTCGCGCAAGCTCGCATCATGGCTAAAGTTAATATATATTTGCCGCAAATTATGGGCGCTTATATTGGCTGTTATGTTTTCTGCCAATGCGTTTATCACTTCAAATGAGCCATGTTCAATCAACGCCAAAACCACATCATTGTGTAATTCATGGCGGCTAGCAATCGCCAATTGTTTCGTTGGCCCACCGCACTGCACATAATCAACCAGATCAATCGGCAGCAATTTTTGTGAATATTGCAAAACAAATTGTGAAACAGAGGCACAATCTGCGGCAATTTTTAAAATCAAATGTCTTGAAATAAATTCAGCCTCACAAACAGCTTTGGCAACTTCTAATCGCACAGCCATGCGCTTATCGCTAAAAAACTCACTAAATACCAAATGCACAATTTCAAGCTCTGCAGGGGAGACCATTTCATTATTGGCCAATATGGACATTTGTTTAGCAATCAAAAGGCGTTTGTCACCGTCATTTAATGTGCTTAATCCAAATATACTAATTAATTTTTGACTATACAAAACGCCCTCACTTACAAATATGTAATAATAAATTAACCATAATTCACAACCATTAATAAGCAGTTTAGAAATTCACAAAGTCTATTTTTTTGTTAAGCTAAACATATTGCCATTGCTTGAAATCGATGCAGAATTATAGGCATTGAATGTTTCAGGCAAAGGTTTGGGGCTCTCACTGGGTTTGTTTTGAGCAGCTAATTGCGCCATTAAAAGGCTGTTGATAGGTAAGTTGCTAGAATTAGAGCCAATGCCCGTATATGCAAATTGTCCAGCTTTTGGTTGTACATTAGGTTTTGCTTGTCCAAATAATGAGCCAAAAAAACCATCATTTCCAGGCAAAAATGGTACTAATTTAACAACATTTTCAAGCTTCTTCGGGTCAAGCCCCTGCTTGGTTGCAATGCTGATATGATGTTTGGCTAAATTCTGATACACCTCGCCAATAGACCGAGCCTGTCCCTTATAATAAAAAATTGGTTTATTAGCTGTGGCCTGCTTAGGAAATACCTGATCCGCTTTTACATCAGGCGCCCGTTCATTAAGGCTTATCAGTTTGGCAGCGGAACCACGCCCCATAAAATGCGCCATATAAAGCTCAGATGCAATAGGTGCACGACCTATTTTATTGCTGAGATATTGGATATTTTGTTTGGAAAATTCAGCCGCCATTAACGAAGCCGCCTTGGGGTCTTTGCGCAACTCCAATATTGCAGTTTTTGCCTGTTGATTAGGCACAAAATACCTACCTTTATCATCCTGCTTTATAAATTGGCTATAATTTTCATAACCATGTTTCGAGCCAAATTTCTGCACAGTTTCATACCAAGTTTGCCGAATGAACTGAAACAACCCCGTAGCAGATGATGTTTTGGCCTTAGCATTAGGGTTAAAGGCGCTTTCACGCTTTGCCGTTTGTAATAAATAATTAAAATCAACACCCGTCTCATCGGCCGCAAACTGAATTGCTTTCGCGGCAATTTGTGCTTTTGTAGCTCCTGTCTGTGTTGCAATCGTTGGCATTATAACCCTACTCCTAGTTGTGCTATATAATGTAGCAAGAGCCATGCCAGTTTTGAAAGCCAACAAAACCACACTTAGATTGACGCTTTTTTTGTTTGACGACAGACATTTATAAGGTAAATTTGCCAATAAATAGGTAAGGTAGATATTATCGCGATAAAACCTAGATAAACATTGGAGAGCGCTATGCAAGGCATGTATTTTGAAGAATTTACCGTCGGTGAGATCATAACCCACGGCTTAAGCAAAACCATCACAGAGATGGATAATATGTTATTTTGCAACATGACACTTAATGCACAACCACTGCATATTGACAAAAATTTTGCTGAAAATGAGAGTGAATTTAAACAACCATTGGTCAATAGCATTTTTACATTGGGGTTAATGATCGGAATCAGCGTCAACGACACAACCATCGGAACAACCATTGCCAATTTGGGCATGACCGATATCAACTTCCCCGCCCCTGTTTTTCAAGGCGATAGCATTTACGTAAAAACTGAAATTATAGCAAAACGGGAGAGCAAGTCGCGTCCCATGGCTGGCATTGTAACGCTAACCCATCGTGCCTATAATCAGCATGATGTAATGGTCGCAATCTGTACCCGCCAAGCATTTATGAAAAAAGCCCCTGAAACTGAACCTGTTGGCAAAGGATAACCCATGCGCTCATTATTATTTGTTCCTGCCGATGATGAAAAAAAACAAGCCAAAGCCCTCGCCAGTGCTTGCGA